>JAFYAZ010000045.1 GCA_017540455.1 Bacilli bacterium
AGCCAGTGAGGCCCCGCCAGCCATCGTCTCCATCTTCCTTGGAGATGAGTTGACCGCCATTCTCGAAGCCATTGAGAAAGATGTCCCATACCAGGGCAAATCCAAGACCCCAATGAAGGTCGGAGTCACCTCGATCCCAGCCTTCCCGAAAGACAACACCGACAGAAACAGAACCTCCCCATTCGCCTTCACCGGCAACAAGTTCGAATTCAGAATGCCAGGTTCCTCCCAGTCGATCGCCACTCCAAACACCGTTTTGAATACCGCGGTTGCCGAGGAGCTTAAGAAATTCGCCGATATCCTTGATAAGTCCAAAGACGTCAAAGCCGATATCCACAAGCTCGTCAAAGACACCATCAAAGAACACAAACGCATCATCTTCAATGGCAACGGCTACGATCCAAGTTGGATCAAAGAAGCCGAGAAGAGAGGCTTAAGCAACTATCCAAACACCCCTCTTGCCCTTAAGCACTACAAAGACAAGAAGAACGTTGAGCTCTATGTCAGCAACGGAGTCCTCAGCAAAGCTGAAGTCGAGTCCAGATACGAGGTCTATCTTGAGACCTACACCAAGACCGTCGCCCTTGAAGCGAGGACCATGCTTGATATGGCCAAGAAAGACATCATGCCAGCCGTTATCAAATATAGCGGCATGATCGCCAAAGACCTCAAGCTCAAGAAAGACATCGCCCTTGGCTTTGCCACCGACTACGAAGTCTCTCTCCTTAAGGATGTCTCCACTCTCTCTAGTGGCCTCTACCTCGCTACCCTCGAATTAGAGAAAGCCCTCGAGAAAGCGACCATGAAAGATCCTTATGAGCTCGCTATCTACCATCATGACGTCGTCTTAGCCAATATGACTAAGCTCAGGGACGTCGCCGACAAGCTCGAAGTCATTGTCGGAACCGAATACTGGCCAATGCCAGACTATGGCAAATTACTCTTCAGCGTTAAGTAAATATGAATAACATCAATGTCGTTTTAGGTGCCTTCTATGGTGACGAAGGCAAAGGAAAGATCATCGATTATCTTTCCACTGAGGCTGATTATGCAGTCCGTTTTGCTGGCGGAGACAATGCCGGCCACTCAATCGAAGTCGGCGGGGTGAAATACGCCTTCCACCTTCTTCCTAGCGGCATCCTCAACGAAGGCTGCAAAGCCGTCATCGGCAACGGCGTCGTCATCAACCCAAGAATCCTTTTCCAAGAAATCGCCACCGTTCTTGAACACGGCCACAAAGTGGACAACCTCTATATCTCTGACAAAGCCCACGTCCTTTTCCCTTACCATGTCGAATTAGACGCGGCTCTTGAAAGCCAAAGAGGCGGCCACAAGATCGGCACCACCAAACGCGGTATCGGACCTGCTTATTGCGACAAGTACGAAAGATCCGGAATCAGGGTTGGCGAATTCATCAGCGACTCCTTCCTCGAAAGACTTAAGGAGAACGTCGAGAAGAGCAACGTCTCTTTGAAGAGCAAAGGCTTTGAGCCTCTCGACTACGAAGAGATCGCCAAAGAATATAGCGAGTACGCCAAACGCATCAAACCGTTTGTCTGCGATACCACTACCCTTTTACACAACGCCCTCAAAGAGAACAAGAAGATCCTCTGCGAAGGCGCGCAAGCCGCTTTGCTTGATATCGACTTCGGCTCATACCCATATGTCACAAGTTCCACCACCACCATCGGCGGTGTCTTCACTGGCACTGGCATGTCGCCAAAGTACTTAAATGAGGTCATCGGTGTCCTCAAAGCCTATTCCTCCAAAGTCGGAGAAGGCCCATTCCCAACCGAGCTCAACAACGAGATCGGCGACAAGATCAGGGAACTCGGCCACGAATACGGCGTCACCACCAAGAGACCTAGAAGAACCGGCTGGCTTGACTTGGTCGCCATCAACTACTCGGCCATGATCAACGGCTACACCGGTTTTGCCCTCAACCACCTCGACACATTAGGCAAACTTGATGAGATCAAGATCTGCGTCGGCTATGAATACAAAGGCAAAGTCTCCACCGACTTCCACACCGACATGGAATACCTCAACGAAGCCAAGCCTGTCTATAAGACCTTCAAAGGCAACTTTGGGGACATCTCCCACTGCCGTAAATTCGAAGAGCTTCCAGAGGCCGCTAGAAAATACGTCGAAGAGATCGAAAACTTCACTGGCGTTAAGGTCAAGTTCATCGGCGTCGGCGCATCCAGAGAGGAAATCATCGTTAGGTAATTTGGGGGACAAAAACCCAAAATATATCGGTTTTGCTGGAGATTTAGCGAAATCCAAATAACAAAAGGAACATCTTATGTGTGGAATCGTTGGCTACATCGGAGAGCACCAGGCGAGCGATATCTTGCTTGACGGCCTCACGAAGCTTGAATACCGCGGATATGATTCCGCCGGTGTTGCGGTGAGAAACGACGAGAACGTCATCTCGGTCGTGAAGACGAAAGGAAGAATCAAATACCTTAGAGCCAAGATCGAAGAAGGTCATGGTCTTTTTGGCACGTCTGGAATCGGCCATACCCGTTGGGCCACACATGGCGAGCCATCCGAAGACAACGCCCACCCACACGCCTCAAACGACTTCAACGTCGTCGCTGTCCATAATGGCATCATCGAAAACTACGATGAGCTGAAGGCCAAGTTAATCAGAAAGGGCTACACCTTCTATTCGGACACCGACACGGAGATTGCCGTCAAACTCATCGACTACTATTACAAGAAATACATCCAGACCCCATGTGACGCGATTTCAAAAGCCATGGTCCGTATCAGAGGGTCATACGCTTTGGCGGTCATGTTCAAAGACTACCCAGATGAGATTTGGGTGGCGAGGAAAGACAGCCCAATCGTCCTTGGCGAGAAAGATGGCGAAGTCTATATGGCTAGCGACGTCACCGCTATCTTGAACCACACCAAAGACGTCTATTATCTCGACAACATGGAACTCGCCAGAATGAAGAGAGGAAGCATTGCTTTCTTCAACATCGATGGCGACGAGATCAAGAAAGAAACCCAAAGGATCGCTTGGGAAGCTGAGGCTGCCGAAAAAGGCGGATACCCTCACTTCATGCTCAAGGAGATCCACGAAGAGCCAAAGGCCGTCAAAGACACCCTTTCCTCTTTGCTCAAAGATGACGATGTCTCTCTTGAGAGACTTGGCATCTCTGATGAAAGTCTCAAGTCAATCAACTCCATCACCGTCATCGGATGCGGATCCGCTTATCACGTAGGCGTTTCTGCCCAATACGTTTTCGAAGATATGGCGAGAATCCCGACCAGGGTTGAGCTCGCTAGCGAATACCGTTACCGCAACGCCCCACTAGATAAGAATGGCCTTGTTGTGGTTATCAGCCAGTCTGGTGAGACCGCTGACTCTTTAGCGGCCCTTAGAAAAGCCAAGGCCGAAGGCATCAAGACCCTTGGCATCGTCAATGTCGTTGGCTCCACTATCGCCAGGGAAGCCGATTTCGTCATCCAGACGATGGCGGGACCAGAGATTGCCGTCGCCACCACCAAAGCCTATAGCGCCCAGCTCATCTGCTGCTACGCCTTAGCCCTTAAGCTTGCGAAATTACGTAACGCTATCGATGAAGAGAAATACTCTTCCCTCATCGCTGAATTAAAAGATCTCCCAAGCAAGATCGAGGCAATTCTTTCAGAGAAAGAAGACATCAAGAAACTTGCCAGTGAGATCAGAAACGCCAAAGACATCTTCTTCATCGGACGTGAGATCGACTACGCCACATCATTAGAAGGCTCGCTCAAGATGAAGGAAATCTCTTATATCCACTCCGAGGCCTATGCGGCTGGAGAGCTTAAGCACGGCACGATTTCTCTTATTGAGAAAGGCACCCCTGTCATCGGCATCCTCACTCAGTCAAACGTCTATGAGAAGACCATCTCCAACCTCATTGAGACAAAGACCAGAGGCTCTCATATCATCTGCGTCGTCAGCGAAGACAAAGTCAAAGAGAACTCGATTGCTGACGACCTCATCACCATCCCTAACACCTCTGAGTATTTCATGACGAGCTTAGCCATCATCCCGCTTCAGCTTTTGTCCTATTACGTCTCCGTCCAGCTTGGACTCAATGTCGACAAGCCTCGTAACCTCGCTAAGTCGGTTACGGTCGAATAAGCACTTCTTATTGAAGAAATAAGTACATTTTGCTATGTTATTTAGGCGCTAGAAATAGCGTCTAAGAACGCCGGCTTAGCTCAGCTGGTAGAGCAACGCACTTGTAATGCGTAGGTCTTCGGTCCGAATCCGGAAGCCGGCACCAACGTTCTAATATCAGATCCTCAAAGAGGATCTTTTTTCTTGGGAGCCAGATTGACTTGTTTTTCTGAAAAAAGTATAGTAACCGTTGATGTTATAACGAAGAGCGCTCTCTTCAGGAGAATAATATGGAGCCGATTACTTTAATAGCGGCTGGCTTGTGGTGCATGACAATAGGCGCTAAGCTCGCGGCAGAACCTACAATCAAAAGCGACTCATACAGTTTATCCCAAATAAAGGAGGTTGCTTTTGCCATGGACCCTAACTCTGTTGTTACAGGCATCGAAAAACTGGTTCCTGTTTTGGTGAACAGCAAAGAGCCTGCAACTCTATACGATCTGAACGGTGATGAAGGCTATTTAGTTTTAGGCGAAAACTATAAGATCTTCGATTATCGACCAGCAGTCGAAGTGATTGACGAACTGCCAAGCAAAGAATTTGAGTTCAATCCAATCAACAGGGTATTCACCACGCATGGAGGAGAACCCGTTTCTGTTACTAAAGATTTGCAAGAGCAGCAACCAAAAAACTACGAAAGTATTTCGTACAAAGAGCAGTTTATCGATCATGGGTGCGGCAAAATTGAAGAAAACGACCTGACTGCTTATGTGCAAAATAAATTTCCTGGAGGAACGTTAGATGATGAGTTCAGTCTGCCCATAAGAAGGAACACCCAACTTGAGCTAAGTGTTTACATAAAAGAGTGGTATGAAAATGGTGAGCTGCACTCTACCTCCGAAGGAAACTGTTGGCTTTGCGCTACTTACACCGTTTTCGACTATTTGATTAACCAAAGCGCTTATTCGCTTTCCTCTTTTAATAGTTTTCCCAAGCGGGCAAATACGGTTATGTATTACCCAAGAAGCCAGGAACCACAGACCTACGCTTGGGTGAAAACAAACGCCCCTGGTTATGAGGCTTTTGAAGAGGCTTATGGCAATCGCAAAGCAAAGAATCTTAACAGCGTATACGTCGCACTTAGGCTTGCTGGAATCGCTTTAAAAACAAGTTCTCCAATAGACGGACTGAGCTGCGCTAACAACGTTGCTATAATGGAAACTGTAGCCCATAACTATGGTCTTTCAAGTTTTTACGGGTCGATGAATACTAAATTCAACGACTATGTAGGGACTCAGGATTTTAAACAATTCTTGAACGAAGACAAACCTCTACTTTTTTCATCAAGCGGTAGCACATACGGCAACCACACAATGATCGTGTCTGGATACAAATACTATAAACGGACAGTGAAAATTCTTTTTTGGGATAAAGTTGAGTGGGCAACATTCCTTGAAATTGGAGATGGCGGTTCTTTGTACAGAAGGTACTTTGATATTACTAGATATTATTGGGAAAACTGCGGAGGAGGAACGTTTATAAAATATGAGTTCTAAAAAAAGACTGTTGTTTACATTATTGTCGATTATTTTAACGTCCTGCCATGAATCATGGACAGGCACTCCTGTGACTTATTGTATGCCAGAGGGTGGTGTTGTTTTTAGTGTTGTAGAAAGCGGCTCGAACCAAATAGTAGGAACCATGCAATTCCTTCCTTTAAAGGAAAAAGAAATCTCAATCCGTTTTGAGTTCGATAAGGTTTCCGATATCAGTTTTGTGTTTACTTACCGGTCAGACCTCTTTGAGGTGGCCAGACAACAAACCGAAGGCGAAAGTGTATCTGCCAACGAATCGTTATTTGGTCACTACCCTTACGTCGAGACAAAGAACAGCCTTCACAACAAGCTTTCAAAAATAGTGTTTGAAGGCGAGACGAGAAGCGTAACCGAGGGTAAAAGCGAAACCCAAAGAATCGCAATTAACGGATCAGGCAAACTGGTTTTCGAATATGACTCCGTCGCCTTCAATCCTTCAAAACACTTTTACACATGCGAAGGCCTTTCGTTCATGCCGGAAGGTTTCTCGTTATATAACGAAGGCGGAAAGAAAGCCGGTGAGGATTGTGATGTCTGGTATTACATCTCAGACGGAGATGTCTTCCATTACAGAACAGGGTTAGAAGAAAGCGGTCTCTAAGGCCGCTTTTTTTATTGTCAAAAAGCAAAAAGAAAAGCCCAGCCATTGGCTGAGCTTGATCTCGAAGTGAGTAAACGGATTAACGTTTGCTGAACTGTGGAGCGCGACGGGCGCCTTTGAGACCGTATTTCTTTCTCTCTTTGACGCGTGGGTCACGGGTAAGCATACCAGCGACTTTGAGGGTCTTACGATCCTCGCCAGCTTCGAGAAGAGCACGGGCGATGCCAAGACGGATGGCTTCGGCCTGGCCGGTGAATCCACCGCCATAGACTTCGGCTTCGACGTCATACTTGGTTTCAGCACCACTGAGAGCCAAAGGCTGTTTGAGGTTCTGAACAAGGGTGGCGTATGGCATGTATTCGTTCACATCGTGGCCATTGACGACGATGGAGCCTTTGCCAGCTTTGAGGTAGACACGGGCGATAGATTTCTTTCTACGACCGGTGCCATAGAACTTAGTAACTTTAGTAGCCATTTTCTATCTCCTTATTTGATTTCGAGAGCGACTGGTTTCTGAGCAGCCTGCTCGTGTTTGTCGTCAGCATAGACGAAGCACTTCTTCATCATGGCGCGGCCAAGAGGTCCTTTTGGTAACATACCCCAGACGGCTCTTTCGACCATTTCGACAGGGAACTCACGCTTCATGACACCAGCGGAACGGGTTCTGAGACCGCCGTTGTAGCCGGAAACGTTGTAGTAGTTCTTCTTGTGTTCTCCACCGGCCTTGCCAGTCATTTTGACCTGGGCGGCATTGATGATGATGACATAGTCACCAGTATCTTCGTTTGGAGTGTAGATTGGCTTGTTCTTTCCCATTAAGACCATAGCGACCTGGGTGGCGAGACGGCCAAGGATGACATCTTTGGCGTCGACGACGTACCAGTTGCGTTTGATCTCAAGAGGCTTAGCAATAGTTGTTTGACGTTGCATAATCTTTTCCTCTTTCTTCTATTAATGCATGCCACCGATTAGGGTGGCCCTAAAATCAGTGCTCGTATATTATGCACATGCGCTAAAGGAGTTGCAACAACTTTTTTGGCAAAATGTAAATATTTGTAATTATTATATAATTACCTGAATTTTTGGCTCATTTTTCGTTCAAAAATACGCACTCGCGAGCGCATATCCATATAAAAAGGCAAAAGAAAAGAGGGCCGTTTCCTGGCCCTCTAAATTCCAAAGCTCTTAGATGTTGTTGACGTTGTGATAGACGTTCTGAACATCTTCGCACTCATCAAGCATGGCGAGCATGTCTTTGACCTTCTGAGCGTCTTCGGCTGAAAGATCGACGTACTCGTTTGGAAGGAAGGTGACTTCAGCGGAATCGAAGTCAGTGACTCCGATGCCATTGAGGACTTCTTTCGCTTTCTCTAAATCGCCAGGGGCGACGGTGCACTCGACTTCGCCATCTTCGTATTCGACTTTCTGGACGTCGACATCACCAAGGATGAGGTTCTCTTCGGTCTCATCGCGTTTGGCCTCATCGCCTTTGAAGGCAATGTAAGCGGCATAGGTGAAGTTATAGGCGACGGAGCCCATCTTGCCACCTTTCTTGGTGACGATGGTTCTGACACCGACTAAAGCGCGGTTGACGTTGTCGGTTAAAGTGTCGACGATGATGAAGCTTCCGCCTGGGCCGAAGAATTCATAACGGCCTGGGATGTAAGCGACGGCATCTCCGCCTTTGGCTTTCTCGATGGCTCTGTCGATGACATCACGTGGGCAGGTTTTGCGGTATTTTTCGATGGCGCTTCTGAGCGCAAGGTTGCTCTCTGGGTCAGGGACACCGCTCTTAGCAGCGGCATAGATCTCCTTCGAAGCGCGCATGTAGATGGCGCTCTTTGCTTTGGCAGACGCGGCCATTGCGGCGGCTCTTACTTCAAAATGTCTTCCCATAAAAAGCTCCTTAAGAAACTAGTGTATTCTACCACTGCTATAAAGCAGTAGGTAGTTTTTTGTTTAATAGATGACGTCCTCTAAGCAAAGTCCTGACGGATCGGCCTTGAAAGAAATGATTTTTCTTTCCTTGGCGTCGAGGCTTTTCTCCACTTCTTCTAACGTCATCTTCCCTTCGCCAACACGCATGGCGACTCCGACCATCGTCCTGACCATGTAGGTCATGAAGCCATTCGCGGTGAGGGTGACTTTCATATGGCCTTCATGAAAGTCGAAGGTCATCTCTAGGATATCACGGATGAAATTGTCTTTATCGATTGGCTTTGGGGTGAAGTTCTTGAAATCGTGTTTCCCTAAGAAAAGACGCATGGCTTTCTCAAAGAGAGCGAAGTCGAATTTCTTGTATTCAAGCTGGTACTCAGTGATGGCAAAAGGATTCCTTGGCCCATGGTGGAAGGAATAGGAATAGACCTTTTTGGCCGCACTGTGGCGAGAATCAAAATCGTCGTCTTTTTTCTCCATCGATTTGATGAAGATGTCCTTTGGGAGAAGGCGGTTAAGTGAAAAGACCGCGGCATCGAGATCTTTGATCTCTTTCTTCGGCTTGAAGTTGCATCTTTGGCCAGTCGCATGGACACCTTTGTCGGTTCTTCCTGAGCCATGGATGGTCATCGGATAGCCGAGGTAGGTTGAAAGGGCCTTCTCAATCTCACCCTGGATGCTTGGGTGGTTCTTCTGCTTCTCAAAGCCAAAATATTTGGCTCCGTTATATGAGACGACCATCACGTAGTTCATAAGGTCGTGATCCCCCAGATGGCGTTATAGGCATCAAGCTGCATGATCGAAAGAGTGAGGCAGCCAGCGAATATGGCAAGGACCACGAAGGTCTCAACGAAATCAACGGCTCGGAAATGGAGTTTGCGATATCTCGTTCTCTTGGCGTTAGGGTCATATCCCCTGCACTCCATCGCGTTAGCGAGCTCATCGCTTCTGATGAAGGAAGAGACGAAAAGAGGAATGATGAGGGAAACGATGGCCTTGATCTTGGTGCCAAGGTGGCCGTTTTCGAAATCAACGCCACGAGAGGACTGGGCTTTCATGATTCTCTCAACGTCATCGAGGATGGTTGGGATGAAACGGAGAGCCAAGGAGATGATCATGGCGACGATATGCGATGGGAATCCGATTAGTTTGAGAGGATAGAGATACCATTCAAGCGCAGCGGTTAGGTCCAAAGGCTTCGTCGAAGAAGTAAGGACCATCGAAAGGACGATCATGAGAACGAGGCGGAGAAGGATTCTTGCCGCTTCAAGGATCGAGTCCCAATAGATGACGAAACCGTTGATGTCGAAGGCAGGGTAATTCGTTGTCCTCGGGACAAGAACGTAGATGATCAAAATGAAGATGACCATGATCCAAAGGGCCGCAAGAGACTTTAAGACTCTGAAGAAGGAAACGTGGCTTCTCCAAAGAAGGAAAACACCAAAGAGGAAGATGATTCCCTGGATTGTGAAAGACATCACATAGGTCGGATACGGGAGGAAGATGGCCACCATCAAAACGATGAGGGCGAATAACTTCGCTCTTGGATCCATCTTGTGGATGAAGGAGTTGTATGGGACGTAGCGGCCGATCGTCAAACTAGCCATGTTTGCACCTCTTGGCGATCGCCTTTGCTAAGTCTTCGGTTGTCCTGATTGAGGACATATCTAGATCGATTCCGCGCTTCTTTAATCTGAGTGCGAAATCAAAAATATGCGGGTTTTGCAGTGAATATTCGGATAAATCGCGGCCAAAAAGCTTTGATGGTGAGCACTGGGCTTCCACTTTGCCATTCTCCATGACGACGACCTCGTCGCAATAGGAAGCGACAAGATCCATATCATGGGTGACTAGAATTACGGTCGTCCCTTCTTCGTTGATTTTCTTGAAGAGAGACATCGTGTCTTTGGCGGCAGCAGGATCAAGTCCGGCGGTTGGCTCATCGACGACGAGGATCTTTGGTTCCATCGCGAGGATGCCCGCGATAGCGACCTTTCTCTTTTCGCCGCCAGAGAGTTCGAATGGAGAACGCTCAAAGAAGGATTTGCCAAGTCCGACTTTCTCTAAAGCCCAATGAGCTTTCTCAATGGCCTCTGCCTCTTTCATTCCGACGTTCTTTGGTCCGAAAGCGACATCCCTTTCAACCGTCTCTTCGAAGAGTTGGTATTCAGGGAACTGGAAGACAAGGCCAACGTGCTTACGGAGGCCTTTGATGTCCTTGGTTCTTTCTTTTTTGACACTGCTATTGATGAAACCATCGATATCGATGGTGCCAGAGGTTGGGTGAATCAAAGAATTGATATGCTGGACGAGGGTGCTCTTTCCACTGCCGGTCTTTCCGACAAGGGCGATGAACTTACCGCTCTCAAGATCAAGGTTGATGTCTCTTAAAGCCTCGTATTCGAAAGGCGATTTCGGAGAATATGTGAAGAATACTTTGCTGAACTTTACTGACATAAGTACTCCTCTAATTTCTCAAGGGAATCGACGTCGCTAGGAACGTCCATTCCTTCTTTTCTGAGACTGTCGATGAGCGACATCAAGAACGGAGCATCCAAATGGATCTCTTTGAGGGTGTCGGCGTGGGTGAAAACCTCGCTTGGTTTTCCTTCCAAGACGAGCTTGCCTTTGTTGAGGACGATGACGTAGTCCGCTCTCAAAGCTTCCTCGATATCGTGGGTGATTGAAATAACTGACAAATCCGGGTTCTCTTCCCTTAAGCCGAAAGTGATATCAAGGATGTCTTTCTTGCCGACAGGATCAAGCATCGAGGTGGCTTCATCATAAATGATGAGCTCTGGTTTCATGGCAAGGACGCCGGCAATGGCGACTCTTTGCTTCTGACCGCCAGAGAGGTTCTCTGGAGCGTGGTCCAAATACTTCTCCATCGAGACTTTTGTCGCATATTCGAGAATGATTCCATCCATCTTTTCAGATGGGACTTGTCTGTTCTCAAGTCCAAACGCAATGTCATCCCTCACGGATGAACCGACGAATTGGTTGTCTGGGTTTTGGAAAACGAGACCCATTCTTTTGCGAAGGGCTGGAAGGTTGTTCTTGTTGAGTTCTTCTCCGAAGAGGGTGACTTTTCCTTTTTTGTATGAGCAAAGGCCAGCGATGATTTTCGCTAAAGTGCTTTTGCCTGAGCCATTATGGCCAACGATGGCGACATAGCTTCCTGCAGGCACGGAAAAAGAAAGGTCATGGAGCGCTTCCGCGTTCTCGCCTTGGTAGGTATAAGAGAGGTTTTTGACTTCGAGGATGTTTTTCATTTCTTTCTTTTTCTTCTGATGATCTCATTCACGACGACCGTGACGATGAAGATCAAAAGAAGCGCTCCCCCGATAATCCAGAAGACGAGAGGTTCAACGTCTTTGGCGGCAGCAAGCGGGAGCAAAACAGCTGCACTTAAAACGATAAAGGCGATCAACAATATGAAAAAACGATATAAGAAAGTACCTTTTTTCATTCTATTAACGGCTCACTTTGACGGTTGGTCCTTCGTAAAGGCGAACCTTTACGCCAGCCATCTCAAGAAGCTTTTTCGAGGCTTGGTAGATAGTGTCGCTTCCGTGCTTGTCGTCAAGATAGACGATCTCTTTGATGCCGGACTGAATGCAGGCTTTGGCGCATTCGTTGCACGGGAACAAAGTGACATAGAGGGTGCAGCCATTAAGATGGGCTGAATCCCTGGTATTAAGAATGGCGTTTAACTCAGCGTGGCAAACATAAAGATATTTGCTCTCAAGGCCTTCGCCATGTCCCCATGGGATGCATTCGTCATCGACTCCGACTGGCATGCCGTTGTAACCAATGGACACGACCTTGTGGGCCTTGTCGACGATGCAGGCTCCGACTTGGGTGGATGGATCTTTGCTTCTTAAGGCGCTAAGTTGGGCAATGCCCATGAAGTACTCGTCCCAGCTGATGTAGTCTGTGCGGTGTTTCTCTTCCATAACAAATCTCCTATTCGGTCAATTAATGATAGCCATAGAACTCATAGAGTTCACGAAAAAAAGGTAAAGCTAAGAAAAAAGAGCCAAATGGCTCATCTTTCTTAGACCCTGCGAGTAAGGAGAAGTCTGTAACCGACACCGTAGACGGTATCGATTCTGAATCCCTTAATCTTGCTGAGCTTCTTTTTGATAACACCGACATGAACGTCAATAGTTCTTGTGTTGGCGCTGCTTGTCTCGAATTTCTGATCATCCCAGAGAAGAGATAAGAGTTCTTTTCTGGTGACAGCGGTTGGGTTGTGCTCGTAGAGGCAATAGAAGATTTTCCATTCGGCCTTCGTGAACGAGACTGTGCAACGGTAGCAAACCAATGTTCTATTTTCAGTATCACATGTAACGACCGATCCATCGGCGCGTGTAATTGGAATTAGAGCCACTTAGTCAAAACCTCCTAAAAATTGGGGCTTACAAATTATGGGGTCTTAAAAATTTTTTGCAAGGTAAAAACACCCTAAATGTAAAATATGTAAAATTTTGTCAAGAAAGCACTTTAATGACTATTGCACAGGCAATGGCCAAAACGCCCACCACCGAGAAGAAAATAATCCAGCCTATATGGGCTTTCTTCTCTTTTTTGGGATCAAAACCTTCCTCAACTGGTTCATAAGCTGAGGTAGGATTCAGTTCTTTTTTATCGGTTTCGTTATTCATCTTTTTTGCTGTTTTCTAAGCGTAAATGAAGCTGCTTGTGATCAAAGACGAGCATCCAGTAAACGGAGATCGCGCTGATAGTGACGTTAGCAGGCAAGCCAAGAAGAATCATCATGAAGAAGAATTGGAAGGCTGGGCTGTAGTTGTCTACAAAAATGAGGTAGAAGAGATAGAACGCAAGGCTCTTAAGAACGGTCATCACCAAGGCTTCGCAAATCAAAGCGATTAAGGCGGTCTCGTTTGGGGAAGGAATGTCTGAATACTCAAGGACATCTCTTTGGAAACGTCTATTGGTCAAGGTAACGCTGACGCAGCAAGCAGCTCCCACCGCAACCATGATTCCGAAAATGATGAATTTGATAACTAAAGTATTGCCTTCTTGGAAGACCGTACCACCAATGAAATCCGTGAGGAAAAGCATTGCCGCAAGGCCAGCCAAAATAACTCCCATTGCAATAAACACGGCAAACGGAGGTTTTAAAGATGAGCGGAATTTGCTGGTGATTTTTTCAAAAATCCACGGCAAAACACCAAGAATTCCATAAACGATGGTGATGAAGAAATTGTAGGTTCCCGTTGCAGCGACCATGGCCGGGATGAAGTCTGAAACGATGCCAACGACCGCCCCATAGAAAGGTCCGAGGACGAGGGAGGTGAACATGATGATCGATGGGGTAAGCGAGAAGCGAAGGAAAACCAAATCACCCATTGGGATGAGTTTGAAGATGATGGTTGAGATGATTGAGAGAGCGGTCAACACGGCCGCGCTGGTGATGTTTCTAATTGTGAATGTCTTTTTCATAAGTGTAGCGTCTCGATGACATACTCCCTTGCTAAGTTCGCGAAAGCTAAGCTTCCAGTGATGAGAATGATATCATCTGGGTATTTAATGAGGAAGTCGCTTATAGCGAGTTTGTAATCTGGGTTATAGGAATAATCCTCGGCATAGAGGAAATAATCGCTTTCGTCTCTGGCTCTTTTGCTATCGAAGGTGGTGAGGACGATCTCGGCAGCGTCACGACCAATTCTTGGAAGCTCGACCGCGATGTTTTTGTCACGGAAGCTAGCGAAGACGACGTGGATCGGTTTTTCTCCGCTGAGAGGGATCAGAGATTCGACAAGCTCGTTGATGGCCTGTGGGTTATGAGCGCCATCGATGAAGATGTTGCGATGTCTTTCGAAACGGCATGGAAGAGGTGAGGATAATAAGCCTTTTCTAACAGCCTCTTCGGCGACTGGAAATTTCTCATTGAGAATCTTCGTAGCCTCCACCACTACAGATGCGTTCTTTAACTGATAAAGCGCTGGGGTGAGAAGCTGAAGCTTCTGGTAAGGTCTGTAATCAAAGTAGAGATACGGGGCTTCGTAATGTGAGTTGTGATAGGCGTCGACCTGGAAGAATTCGCTGTCTCTTTTTTCGGCGATCTCACGAATGACCTTAATAAGATCTTCATCCATCGGTCCAACGAGGACTGGGCAATTGTTTTTGATGATGGCCGCTTTATTGCGGGCAATCTCGGAAGTCGTTCTTCCTAAGAACGCGGTGTGTTCAAGAGAGACGGTAGTTATGATTGAAAGAGCAGGTTTCGCATCAGACAAGTTGGTGCTGTCGGTCTCCCCTCCCATTCCACATTCGATGATGGCAAGGTCAGGCTTTTGCTCGTTGAAGTAATCAAAGGCCATCGCGGTCTCAACCTCAAAAGAAGAAAGACCGAATTTCCTATATTCATTCTCTCTTTGAGAGAAGATGCGGGCGAAATCCTCATCGCTGATGTCTTTCCCATCTATGCGAATCATCTCATTTGGTTTCTTG
The DNA here is from genome assembly GCA_017540455.1 of Bacilli bacterium. Classification (GTDB taxonomy): domain Bacteria; phylum Bacillota_I; class Bacilli_A; order RFN20; family CAG-826; genus UBA4951. Next base: position 14,738 of record JAFYAZ010000045.1, read on the forward strand.
AGATATGGCTTGCTGAAGAGAGCGACTTTGTAGCCTGCTGCCTTATATACCTCATAGAGGTAATTGGCCGAAGAACCTTTCCCATTCGATCCAGTGATGTGGATGAAAGGAAACTCAATCTTGAGTTTGGTCTTCTTCACGAAACGGTCCCATTCTTCTCTTTCGTAACGGGACATCGTGAGGTCGTTTTCTTTTAAATATTGAAGAGTGTCTACGTAATTCATCAGAAGTCCTCAAAATCTTTTGAGGAACGGGCATGTCTGTCGATTTCCCTCTCGATATCCTTCTCTTTTAGAGAATTCTTCTTATCGTGGAGCTGTTTGCCTTTTGCCAAAGCGATTTCCATTTTGGCGTAACCATGAGACAAGAAAACTTTTGTTGGGACGCAGGTGTGACCCTGTTCCGCAATCTTGGAAGCAAGTTTCTTGATCTCTTGTTTGTTAAGCAATAGCTTGCGGTCACGAAGGTGATCAACATTAAAAATGTTGCCTTCCTTATAAGGGGCGATGTGCATATTGCAGACAAAAGCCTCTCCGTGCTTCACGAAGATGTAGGCGTCGCTAATGGTCGCGTTCTTCGATCTGAGGCTTTTGATTTCGGTTCCAGTGAGAACGAGTCCGGCTGTCATGAAGTCGCTTAAAAAATACTCAAAGTGAGCTCTGCGATTCTCAATTAAAATTCCTGACTCTTTCTTTCTGCTCATTGTTCGTTCCTAAGTCAAAGGAATTATAGACCTCTAGTGGTCTATTTGCGAACGCAAAAGGGAAGAGAGTGTATTTCCTAACGGTTAACCGTTAAACGACAAAGAAGAAGATGGAGATGAACATGAGGGCAGTTCCGATTAAACAGAAGCAATGGAAAACCAAGTGGAACCACGCGTTTTTGTGGCCAATTCCATAAAGAACTGCGCCTATGGTATAGGCCACTCCTCCCATAAGGAGGAGGAATAAACCAGGGAAGAACTCAACAGCCTCAAACAAAGGCCAGAAGGAAATGACGATGATCCAACCCATGCAGATGTAGTCGATCATGCAGAAGATTCTGAATTTCTTAAGATTGACCGAATTGAGGGAAATGCCAACCGCGCCTAAGGCGAGGCAGCTACCATAGATGATCCAAGCCCACACTGGGCTCACGGACATGATGCTTATCAAGCAATATGGAGCGTATGTTCCGGCGATGAGGACGTAGATCATATTGTGGTCCAAGACCCTCAAAACACGTTTGCCATTGTTCCTTCCTAGGGCGTGATAAACACAAGAAGTCGTATAGCAAAGGAGTAAAGAAAGAATGAAAATCGAACAGGAAACGATAGCCCAAACGTTGCCGCTATTGACCGCCTTCAAAATAAGGAAAGGGCCAAAAATCATCGTCAAAACCGCCCCCAATCCATGAGTGATGGAGTTAGAGAGCTCTTGGGCGAGCGTGTATTTTGGTAGTTCTGTCTTAAGTGGGCTCATGACCACAATATTAGTACAACTAGTTTCTTTGTCAAGTACATCTAGTTTCATTTACTAGTTTAATATCGTTTGACAATATTTTATGAAGGACTAAACTACGCTTGAGCAATTTATGATTACCTTATTAAGAAGACTATTCATAAAGAATTACCAAAACGTCGAGGATGAGACTGTCCGCAAAGACCATGGTGTCCTTGCGGCTCTTTTCGGCATCATCTCTAACCTCATTCTCGTCTGCGTTAAGATCGCTGCCGCGATCATCATTTCTTATAACGCTGGCTGGTCATTCTTCCCAATCGCCCTTATCGCGGATGCGATCAACAATACTTCAGACGCCTTTACGAGTATTGTTACTTTAGTCAGCTTCAAGATTGCCGCTAAGCCTGGTGACAAAGAACACCCATTCGGACACGAGAGGGTTGAGTATATTGCCAGCATGATCGTCTCCTTCTTCATCATCGTCGTCGCGGTCGAGATCTTCAAAAGCTCCCTTGAGAAGGTCATCTCATCAGGTATCGCCGATTACGATGTCTTAAGCGTCGTCATCCTTGGTCTTGCTATTGTCCTTAAATTCGTCCAGTCCTATGTGAACCGTTCAATCGGAAAGATCATCAACTCCCCTGCTCTTAAGGCCACCGCTCTTGACTCTCTTCTCGATTGCCTTGTCACCGGTGTCGTTCTTGTTTGCGCCCTTCTCACCTGGGCCTTTAACTGGAGCTTCCTTGATGGCTACTTCGGCATGGCCGTCGCCATCTTCGTCTTTATAAGCGGGGTCCGTTCACTCTTAGAATCCTTCTCCCCTCTTATTGGCGAAGCAAACAACGAAGACCTTGTTACAAAAATCACCGCCATCGTTAACTCAAATGATAAAGTCCTTGGCATCCACGATATGATTTGCCACTCCTACGGACCGACCAAATCATTTGTCTCCTTCCATATTGAAGTTAATGCGAGGATGTCTCTTGAAGAGTCTCATGATGTCGCTGACACAATTGAAGAGAAACTCAGAGCCGAGCTTAAGGTTGAAGCAAACATCCACGTTGACCCTGTTGACCTTGATGACCCAGAGATTGTTGAGGCAAGAGACATCATCAATTCAGTCATTAAAACCTTTGACCCTGAAGGAAATTGCCACGACGTCAGAATCGTAAGAGGCACGAAAGCGAAAACCCTCCGCTTCGACATCCTTGTCCTTACGCGTGATAAAAAGGAACAAGCCAAGATCACCAAAGCGATCAAAGACGAGTTCGAGAAGAAGGGTCGTCAATACGTCTATAAAATCAATGTCGATCATCCTTTCTAAAGAAAGACAAAAGAAAAGGGAGCCAATTACGGCTCCCTATTTTTTGTTCTATCGATTAGAGATAGTACTTGTTGAGAACGGCTAACGTCTTCTCGTCGAGTTCATAGACGAGTGGTTTGCCGGTTGGGATCTCAACGGAGATGATCTGAGCTGGGGTGAGATGCTCAAGTTCCATGACAAGAGCTCTTAAGCTGTTGCCGTGGGCGGCGATAAGAACTTTGCGGCCAGCTTTGATGGCTGGAGCGATTTCCTTATCGAAATATGGTTTAACACGGTTGGCGGTGTCGATTAAGCACTCGGTGAGTGGGCAATCTTCGATTTTCATCTCGCCTTTGGCAATGAGATCCTGATAGGTCTTCTGGTTGCCTGGCCATCTCTCATCTTCTTTCTCTAAAGAGAGAGGTGGAACGTCGGCACTTCTACGCCAGATGTGGACTTGCTCATCGCCCCATTTCTGAGCGGATTCGGCTTTGTTGAGGCCCTGGAGAGCACCGTAGTGACGCTCATTGAGACGCCAGGTGTAGTGCTTTTCGATGCCTTCTTCACCAAGTTCCTTGAGAACGCGGTCCATGGTGTGGTTGGCTCTCTTAAGAACGCTGCTGAAGGCCATGTCGAAGCTGTAGCCTTTCTCCTTGAGGAGCTTGCCAGCTTCAGTGGCTTCTTTCTCGCCGTTTGGGGATAATTCAACATCGGTCCATCCGGTGAACTTGTTTTCAAGGTTCCATTCGGACTGTCCGTGTCTGATTAAGACTAATTTGACCATTTTAAAATCCTTCCTTTGGATAACGGATAGATTATAGGGC
>JAFYAZ010000046.1 GCA_017540455.1 Bacilli bacterium
GCAAGACCAAAGCCTTTTCCGCCAAGGATTTCCTTGCCGAGCTTCTGCTCGTGGGCTTCCTTGAAGGAGAATACATATTTTTTGTCTGCCATATTGTCCTCCTATTGACAATCTTTAGGGTGATTAAAGCGCCCTAACGCGGAATATCATACCACTCGAACATTCTTCTTTAAAGAAGAACGAAAAAAGGCAAGGGATTATCGACACTGAAAGAGCATATAATTTGTAAATATGAAGCGAAAAGAGAGAAAGTTCAGTCCCGAATACATGGGCGCGATTGCGCATCGCGGATTGCATAATAGCGAGTACACGGAAAACGGTCTCAAAGCCTTCAAGAACGCGATCGATAATGGCTTCGCCTTTGAGTTAGACATCCACATCACCAAAGACGGACAGCTTGTTGTTTGTCATGATGATGATTTGAAACGCACGACAGGGAAAGAGGGAATCATTGAGGAACTCACCCTTGCCGAGATAAAAGAAAACTATCGCCTCTTAGACGGAGGAGAAGTGCCAACCTTCCAAGAAGTCTTGGATCTCAACAAAGAACAAAGGCTCATCGTCGTTGAACTCAAAGTTCATGAGGGGAACTACAAGCCTTTGGCGAAAGCCGCTAGAAAAGCCCTCAAGCAAATCAAAGACAAAAAGAAGATCGTCATCATCTCCTTTGACCCAAGAGCTCTCTTCATGATGAAACATCAAGGCTTCGGAATCGGATTGCTTATCTGCAAAGAATACTATTGGGTGTGGAAGTGGCGCCACCTATTCGACTCTGTCGACATCGAAGAATGCCTTCTCACTAGACCCGAGGTCAGGAAGTACCACAAGAGACACATCATCAACACATGGACGGTCGAAGACCCTGCGCACATGGTCGCGAACAAGGAGCTCGCGGACGCTCAAACGTTCCAGCTGATTGATCCTGAATTTGTTAAGAAAACCCTAGCAAAATAAAACGCGTTGGACAAAACCGGCGCGTTTTTGTTAATGGTTTTTCAATTTTTACTTGTTTGGAGTGTAGGTCGCTTCGATGCCTTCCCTCTTGCTGAGATACTTCCAGAGAAGCTGCATGATGACATGGTCGAAGGACATATGAAGGTCTTCGGCAATTTGGATATCATTCACAGGGGCGTGGAGGTGATAGTCAGCGATCTTGGCAAGCTTGCCTCCGTCATAACCGGTTATGGACATAAGCTCCGCGCCAACCTTCTTGGTGTATTCAGCGGCCTTCATGATGTTCTTGGAGTTTCCGCTTCCAGAGATGGCTAAGACCAAGTCTTCTTTCTTGAGGCGATTCTCTAGCTGATAGTAGAAGACATCGTCGAAAGTAGTGTCGTTAGCGATGGCGGTCATGATCGGGACGTTGTCGTTAAGACAAACGAACTTAAACCTCTTCTCTAATTTGGAGCAGATGCCTTTGTTGAAATCACAAACCATGTGTGAAGCGGTGGCGGCGCTGCCTCCGTTACCAAAGACATAGATTGTCGATTGGTCATCGTAATGTTTGACGAGAGCGTTTATCGCTTTGTTCATCTCGTCTTTGTCTAATTTCTTAATTGTTTCGATTTCGAGCTCGTAATATTTCTCTAAATCGTTCTTAAAATTAATCATGTTCGCCCCTTTCTAAGGTCAATATTAGATTAACGGCTTCCGATAAAGAATGGCACACAAAATCCGGTTTCGCATCTACAAAGCGTATCGGAGGGTTTGGAGTTGTGTCTAAAAAGATGGTTCTGCATCCGGCGTTGATTCCGGTTTGGATGTCTCTATCCGTATCTCCGATAAACCAGGATTTGGAGAGGTCGATGTTGAATCTTTCCTGAGCCTTCTTCAGAAGACCGATCTTTGGTTTGCGGCATTCACAGTCGAATTTGAGCTCTGGAACCTCGCCTTCAAAGCCTCCGGCAGGGTGGTGAGGGCAGAAGTAGAGGCCGTCAAGATAAGCTCCGCCTTTTCCAAGAAGGGTCTCCATCTTGTTATGGATGTTTTTGAGTTCTTCAAAGGTCGTATCACCACGAGCAATAACAGGCTGGTTGGTAGCGCATATGGCTAAGTAGCTGGATTCGTTGATTGCCTTGATCGCTAAGGCAGCGTCATCAGCAAGCTCTAACTCATCTGTTTTCTTAACCAAACCACGGTATTTGTTGATGGTTCCGTCCCTGTCCAAAAAGATGCATTTTTGCAAATTTGAGAGGGATTTGCTGTGGATAATTCCGTTTTTGAGGTCTTTTTCGACTGAATAATACCTGTCTGGGGTACCGCAGTCTTTGACGTATTCGCTCGATCTATAGGCATAGGCTTTGCCCTCTTCGACGAAGTGTTTTAAGACCACTTTTTCGAAGTCGATTTTCTCCGGCTCTTTAATGAAATCGAGGACCTCTTTTGAACAAACATAAAGGCCTGCATTGGTGAGGTTCTCGTAGTAGTAGTCACGGATGTTGTGCTTGCTATCAATCTTGATGATTTTCTCTTCGTCGTCAGTGACAAGGAGATCGCTGTCGAATGGGTGTGAATTTGGATGTGCGAAAGCGGTCAACGAGGAGCCCTTTTCCTTATGGAAACGATGGAATCTCATCCAATCGACATCGAGCATCAAATCGCCAAAGCAAAGAATGAAATCATCTTTGATGATCTCTTTGGCGAAATATAATCCTCCGGCTGTGCCTAAAGGAGATTCTTCTTTTATGTATGAGATGTTGACCCCAAACTTCTTTCCGTCTCCGCAGTAGTCCGAGATGAGCTTCCCGTTTTTGGAGATGATTATGACTAAATCTTGGATGCCGCTTCTCTTAAGGCTTTCAATCTGCCATTCGATGATCGGCTTTCCGTTTAGCTCAACCATTACCTTTGGTAAATCACCGGTGATGGCCTTAAGTCTAGTGCCTGCCCCGCCTGCCTGTATTACTGCGTACATCGCTACTCCATGAAGATGATTGAGCAACCGGCTTGGTCAAGCTCAAACGGCATTTCTTTGAGGTTGGATAAGGCTTTTCTGACGGCCTCTTTCTTCTCATCAGATTCGACGTAGAAGAGGAGGAATCCGCCTCCGCCAGCGCCAAGGAGTTTGCCTCCGCTTGCGCCAGCTTTCATGGCCTTTTCATATGCTTCGTCGATGAATGGGTTGGAGATTCCGTTAGCTAAAGACTTCTTGAGCTCCCAGCCTTCTTTGAGGATTGGTCCAAGGGCGTCGACGTTGTTGTTTTCGAACTCCGCCTTAAGGCGCTTTGTCATTTCGCAAAGCTTTTTGGTGGCTTCGATCTTGTCTTCGTCGGTGGCAAGGTTCTTGGTTTCTTTGGCAAGGATGTTGTTCGCATCACGGACCTCGCCGGTATAGAACATCATGAGGTTCTTCTCAAGTTTGGCGAACGATTCTTTCTTCATGATGATCGGTTCGACTTTGACGAATCCGTCTGGGCAGAATTCGTAATAACGAAGACCGCCGAAAGCGGCAGCGAACTGATCCTGTTTTCCAATTGGGTTTCCAAGTTCGTTGATTTCTATTTCACAAGCTCTCTTGGCAACCTTATAGGTTGAGGCGGCTTGCTCGTTCCAGGTATACATGAGTTTCAGAAGGGCAACGGTGAAAGAAGAGGACGAACCAAGGCCGGTTCCCGAAGGGATGTCGGCCATAGAAGTGATTTCGATGCCTTTGTTTCCGAAGTCTTTCAAGACCTGTTTGAAAATGCGGTGTTCGACTTTTTCGACATCTTCGACTATCTCGGTTTTCGAATACTTAAGAGTGATTGATTCTTTGTTGAAGGCAGGGTTGATAGCGAGGTAGCAATATTTCTTGATGGTGGTGGAAATAACGCAGCCACCGTATTTCTCATAGAAAGAAGGAATATCGCTTCCGCCGCCGCAGAAGCTAACCCTGAAAGGGGCGCGAGAGATGATCATGGTTCGTTGATCCTTTCTGAAAGCCTAAACATTTTACCACTTAAAAGTGGTCTTTCGTGCTAAAATCTTCGGGACGGAGAATCTTATATGAACGAACCATTGATTTTGACGATGGACTTTGGGACCCAAAGCGTCCGAGTCGCCCTTTTCGACAAACGTGGCTATATGGTTGCCATGAAGAAGAAAGACTACGACCAACCATATTTTTCGGTTAAACCAAACTGGGCCGAAAAAGACCCTCGCGAATACTACAAAGACCTTTGCCAGTGCACGAAGGAGCTTATCAAAGAAAACCCTTCCTCAGTCGGCAAAATTAAAGGCATAACTCTTACTTGCTTCCGTGATACAGCGGTCCTTTTGGACAGCGATATGAAGGTCATCAGACCAAGCGTCCTTTGGCTCGATCAAAGAAATGCGAAATGCGAAAAACCCCTGCCAAAACTGGCTCAATTCCTTTTTAAGCTCGTTGGAAAGACCGACACGATCAACTTCAACAGACGTAGATGCGTGGCCAATTGGATCCAAGAAAACGAGAAAGAAAATTGGGCAAAAGTTTATAAATATGTCCCTGTCTCAAGCTACATCCACTTCTTGCTGACAGGCGAACTCAAAGACTGTGCTTCAAACTGTGCGGGTCATTACCCAATCGATTTCAAAAACAAGAAGTGGTACAAGAAGCCAGAGAAGCACCTTACTGGTCAGATCTTTGGTTTAACAAGAGACGTTCTCCCAGAGCTCGTTGGTGAAGGCGACGTCATCGGAAAGATTACAAAGAAAGCTGCCGAAGATTCAGGCATACCTGAAGGCACGATTGTTTACGCCGCAGGATCTGACAAATCTTGTGAGACCCTTGGTATGGGCGTCATCGACGAAACTCTTGGCGCTCTTAGCTATGGAACCGCCTCTTCGATTGAGACAACCACCGCGAAATATCACGAGTCGGAACCGTTCCTCCCAGGATATCCTTCTGCCGCAAAAGGTTTCTATAACATGGACATCCAAGTCTATCGTGGCTATTGGATGATCAACTGGTTCATGAAAGAGATCGCCGGCAAAGAAAACGCTGAGGACCCAAAATCAATTACTTATTACAACGAACATCTTAAAGATGTTCCTGCTGGTTGTGATGGCCTTGTTCTCCAGCCTTATTGGGGTCCAGGACTTTCTCGCCCATTAGCCAAAGGCGCGATCATCGGTTTCAGCGACTCAATCACCACCGAACACATCTATCGTTCCATCATTGAAGGTATTGCGTATGCTCTCCGAGAGGGTTTGGAACACTTCGAAAAAGTCCTTAAGCACAAGATACCTGAATTAAGGGTTTCTGGTGGCGGATCCGTGAGCGATGAAATCTGCCAAATCACCGCTGACGTATTTGGCAAACCAGTTAGCAGAGTTCAAACCAAAGAGAGTTCCTCTCTTGGTGCCGCCATCGCCGGCTTCATGTCGATTGGAGAATACAAAACCGTTGATGAAGCCGTTGAGAAGATGGTTCGTGTCAAAGACACGTTCCAGCCAAACAAAGAGAACACAAAGGTCTACGATTACCTTTATAAAGAAGTCTATTTGAAGCTCTATCCAGCGTTAGCGAAAAACTACGCGAAGATTAAGCGTTTCAACAACGGAGATATAAAGTAATTACTTACGAATGAATTCGAAGAGAGCGCCTGGCTTGATCTCGCGCTCTTTTTCTTCGGCGGAAAGAAGTCTGTCGATGATGCCAACAACCAAGTCTAAGAAAAGACGGGCCTTGGCTTCGACGTCACATTCAAGCATTTCGCCGTTAGCGATAGCCTGATTTAACAAAGTCACGAGAGTTTTGAATGGGCTCTCGCCGTTAAGTGTCTTGATAGCGGTATAAGTCGTGTAATCGCGTGTTGCGTTTACTTTAAGGAAATAGAGCTGAGTCTTGTCAGCGTTATAAAGTCTTTCGTAGTGGTCACAGGCAACCTTTAATCCCGCAAGTCCGCCAGCGGTGGTGGACATAATTCTTGGGAAAAGGGTCTCATTGTAATCCTCTCTTTGTAATTCAAAGAGGGCATTGAAGATATCTTCTTTTTTCTCGAAGTAGTGGTAAACCAAGCCATGGGAGCAGCCGCTTTCGGTTGAAATGGCATCAATGGTAACTTCATCAAAGCCTTTGATTGCGAAAAGCTTCAGTGTCTTAAGGAGGATCTTGGTCCTTCTTTTATCTCTGATAAGGGCGTTTTGCTGTGGTGTCCTTGGCATAAAAATCTCCCGCTTGAGGACTTTATGATATTTCAATATCGAAAACTGTCAATGAAAAATATTACAAATTATTTGCTAGCAGGCTCGGTTTCTTCCTTTTGAGGAATGGCGGATTGTTTCTTAAGGGCCACTTTAGAAAGGAAGAAGAAGAGGACTGCAAAGCCAACTAAGAGAACGACTCCAAGGACCCATTCCCATGGCTGGACGAGGGTGTATTTCCAAACGAGCGAGTCGTTGATCATGGATTGGTTCACATACATCGAGACAAGGGAACCGAGGATGAAACCGAAGACAGCAAGATAAGTGCCGTCGTGGTGCTTCGCAAGAAGATTCTTCATGAGCTTGCTTGTGAGGATGAAACCGGCGATGATACCGACCAAAAGCGAAAGGGTAAGGAAGATACCGCTGACGAGTCTATCTGAATTGTGGAGGATGGAATTCTCGCCGACGAAGATATGGACGCATGGATCATAGAGACCGGCAACGAAGAGAAGCATGGCGCCACTGATGCCAGGGATGATGCAAGCCATCGCGGCGATGAACCCAGCAACGAAAACGCCGATGTAGGTCCACCATTCTCCAGCGATGAAAGCGGCTTCGAAATTGCCCCAGTTATTAAGCTTGGCAACCGCACTCAAAATTCCAATACCTGCAGCAAAAACCGCACCGATTACAACAATGATGACGGATTTGACGTTAGGTTTGACGCCTTTTAATTCTTTGGTGATGACCGGAAGAGAACCAATGATCAAGCCAGCGAAAAGGGAGATGATCGCGAACGGAGCGTAGTCCAATCCATAGTTAACTCCGAGCATGCAGATAACCGCGGACATGACCGCGCCGATGCCAAGAGGGATTAAAGAGATGACACTCTTTTTGAATTCTTTTTTGAGGTTGGAGATGCCGGTGATGAGGCGATCATAAATGCCAACGATTAAACCCATAGTTCCTGCGCTGACACCAGGAATCATACCTAATCCAAGGGAGCCCCCCTTAAGGACATCTAAAAACCAATTCTTAATTTTCATTCTTCAATAATAGCTTCTTCGTTTTCTTTTATCCAATAAACCGTGATAAACTTTCATAGTTATGAAAACCCTTGTACTTTATCAAAGCAAAACTGGCAACACTGAGAAATATGCCAACGACATCGCTAAGAGAGTGAACGCGGATGTCTTCCCTCTCAAGCGCTTCAAAGCTAAAAAATTATCCGAATATGACACCATCGTTTTTGGTGGTTGGGTCAAAGGTGGAAAGATCCAAGGAATCGATGAATTCCTTTCTAATTGGGAGCTCATGAAAGAGAAAGACGTCATCGTCTTCAGCGTCGGAATGAGCTTCGCTGACAAAGACACGAGAGCCCAGATGATCGACACCAATGTTCTCTACGACTACCACATGCGTTACTATCAATTCAGAGGATCCTTCGATTTCAATAAGCTTGGCCCAATTGAGAAATTCATGATGAAGAAGGCCGTTGCCCAAATCACCAGCAACCCAGAACTCAACGCCAACCAGGCCGCTTTAGCGGGCATCCTCGAAAACCCAATCGAATTCTATGACCAAGAGAAAGTTGATCGTGTCGTTTCAGTGATCGAGACCTTGGCCTTGGAGAAAAAGTCATGAAATTGTTCGTTGGTTTAGGAAATCCAGGCAAACAATACGAAGGCACCCGTCACAACATGGGTTATATGGCCGTCGACAAATTCATGGAACTCGTCCATGCGGATTTTGATCGTTCCGGCTTCAAAGGTGTTTATGGTATAGTCAAAAACCCAGCCTTCGATGAGCCAATCATCGTCCTCAAACCAGAGACTTTCATGAATCTCTCCGGTGAGAGCGTTTCCGAATGCGTCTCCTTCTTTAAAATCGAGCTTGAAGATATCGTTGTCGTCTATGACGACATGGCAATCGCCGAAGGACAAATCAGACTTCGTCTAGATGGTTCTAGCGGTGGCCACAAAGGAATCCAAAACATCATCGATAAGCTTGGCACATCCAAGATCAAGAGAATTAGAATTGGCATCGGCGAGCCACAGTACGATTCAATCGACTTCGTCCTTGGCAAACCATCGAGCGAAAGCATGCCGCTTATCGAAGAGGCGACCGACAACGCCGCCAAAGCACTACGTGACATCGAGCTTCGTGGCTTCCAATACGCCATGAATTTATATAACTCGATCAAGAAAGAAGAACAGAAATAGGAGGTACTTACGGATTTATTTGAACGCCTAAAGGCACTCGATTTGACCACCCCCCTCTCGGACCGAAGGGGTCGTTTTGTCGTGGACGACACCATAGGTGCGGCCCTCTTAATCGCCTCTTTGTACAAGGAGAAAAAGGACAATTACGCAATCGTTGCCAAGAACCTCTATAGCGCTCAAAAGATCTATGAGTTCTTGCTGAACTTCTTCCCTGAAGACAAATTAATCTTCTTCCCTGCTGACGAGCTTCTTAGAGCAGAAGCCCTTTCCTCTTCGAAAGAGCTTATGGCCCAAAGGCTCTATGCGATGGAACAGTCTTTGGAATCTAAAGATTCGATTCTTATCGCCCACCCATCATCTGCTATGAGGTTCCTTCCTGACGCAGAAGAATTTGGGAAACACGTTTTCCATTTCAAAGTCGGAGACAGATACAACCTCGACGACCTTAGGAAGACATTGACTGAAATGGGTTACCACAGGGTCAACAAAATCGACCAGACCCTTCAGTTTGCCTCGCGTGGCGACATCCTCGACATCTTCTCCGTTAACTATCTAAACCCAATCAGAATCGAATTCTTTGACGATGAGATTGAGTCCATCAAAAACTTCTCAATTCCTACACAATTATCAACAAATCCCCTGCAAAACGCAGATATTTTACCTGCAACAGACGTCTTCTTATCGAACGAGCAGATAGCCTCTTTTAAGACCAAGATCGCTGAAGTTTTGTCTAGTGACGGCAAGCATCTTTCCCCGTCTTCTTTTGAAACGCTTACCAACAACGTTAACAGAGATATCGAGAACATTGAGGACAGGGTCTATAGCCCTCAGCTCTATAAGTATTTTGGATTCGCGCTTGGCAAGAATTCGAACATCTTCTCTTACTTCAAACCTGCTTTGACCTATGTTGCCGACAAAGAAGCGTTCGAGTCATCTTGTGAATCGCTTCTTTCAGAAGCCCGCGGATATTATTCCGAGCTACATGACGACCTTAGAATCCCAACTCACCTTGAGGAATATATTGAGCAGGACAAAGTCCTCCCAACGAAAGGAATTAGATACGGCAGCAAGTTTGCGATGAGCCCTGATGACTTCGCTTTCCTCGTCAGACATATTGTCTCTACAGGAACTGGAATCGCCGCAATGGTTTCGACGATTCAGTCTTATGTGAACACCAACGAAAAGGTGATTGTCGCTCTCGATCAGCCACAGCAAATTGATACTTTGAAATCGTTCTTAGACGATGAGAAAGTTCCGTACGAAGATATACAAGGCTTTGAATTGCCCAAAGGCAAACTTGGAATCAGCAAGACTTCTTTGAACGAAGGATTTGAGATTCCTGCTATTGGAGTAGCGGTCCTTTCTTCTTCAGAACTCTTTGGCAAGAGGACGGCAACCACCAGATTCACCTCAAGGTTTATCGACGCTGCGATTCTTAAGAGCTCTGACGATCTTCGCCCAGGCGATTATGTCGTTCATGAATACAACGGCATCGGTCAGTTCCTTGAAGTAACGACGATGGAACAAGGAGGAACTCACACGGACTATCTCAAGATTGCCTACGCAAACAATGAGACCCTCTATGTTCCTTTGGAACAATTCCGTTTAGTTAGAAAATATTCGGCCCGTGAAGGTGCCGCCCCACGCTTATCGCATCTTTTCAGCGGAGACTGGGAAAAGAAGAAGGCCCACATCAAGGAAAGGGTTAACGACTTAGCCGAAAGGCTTTTAGCCTTGTATGGCTCAAGAGCCAAGAAAGAAGGCTTTGCCTTCCCGCCAGACGAAGAGCTGCAAAAGAGCTTTGAGATGGAATTCCCGTACGCTCTGACGCCAGACCAGCAGAGGTCGGTTGATGAAATCAAAGGCGACATGGAGAAGAACGAAATCATGGATCGTCTTCTTTGTGGCGATGTTGGTTTTGGCAAAACGGAGATTGCCTTTAGAGCGGCCTTCAAAGCCATATCTGCCCACAAACAAGTAGCCCTTCTTTGCCCAACGACACTTCTAGCAAGACAGCACTATGAAGTCGCACTCCAGAGGTTCGCAAGGTTTGGAATCAGGATTGCCGTTCTCTCCCGTTTGGTGCCGCCTTCAACCCAAAAAGAAGTCATTTCTGCTGTGGAAAATGGAAAAATTGACTTCGTTATTGGCACACATAGACTCCTTTCGAAAGAGATTGTTTTCAAGGATTTAGGGCTCCTCATCGTCGACGAGGAACAACGTTTTGGCGTTGAGCAGAAAGAGAAGATCAAAGAGCTCAAAGACACGGTTGATGTTCTTTCGCTTTCGGCAACCCCAATTCCAAGGACCCTTCAGATGTCGTTAACCGGAATCCGCCCTCTCTCACAGATCAACACGCCTCCAATGAACCGTATGCCTATTCAGACATACGTCACCCCATACAAAGAAGAGGTCATTCACGAGCTCATCCAAAGAGAGCTTGGAAGACATGGGCAAGTCTTCTACGTCTACAACAAAGTCTCTTCGATTTACGCAAAAGCCAACGAACTTTCCCGCGCTTTGCCTTTAGCCAAAATTGGCGTCATCCACGGAAAGATGGAGAAGGAAGAAGTCGAGGACGTCATGCAGAAGTACTACGACGGAGAACTCGACATCCTTGTTTGCACTTCAATTGTCGAAAACGGCATCGATGTTCCTAATGCGAACATGATTATCGTTGAGGAAGCAGACCATTTTGGTCTGTCACAGCTCTATCAAATCAAGGGCCGTGTTGGCAGGGGAGACAGAATCGCTTACGCTTATTTGACCTACAAGCCTCACAAGTCCATGAGGGAAGATGCGGTAAAGAGACTCAAAGCCATCCAGGAATTCACCGAACTCGGAAGCGGATATAAAATCGCCCAACGCGACCTCATGATCAGAGGCGCTGGAGACATCCTTGGTCCTGAACAAGCAGGCTTCATCGACACAATCGGTTTAGATTTGTATCTAAAGATGCTGAGCGAAGCCATCGAAGAAAAGAAGACTGGCGTCCAAAAACCAGCCCCGAAAGCCAAGAATCTCTTCAAGATAGACGCTTATATTCCGAAGGACTACGCGATTAACAGCGACAAGATTGCCCTCTATCAGGAACTCGAAAACGCTAAAGACGAAGAGGAGCTTGATACGATTGCCAAGCATATGAGGGACATCTACGGAAAGCTTCCAGATCAGGTCAGTCTCTTGATTCTCAAGAAAAAAATCGATCTTTTGAGTGAAAAAGAAGAGTATTCCCGAGTAGAAGAAGGTGAGGGATACTTAGACATCTACATGTCGGAAGCCTTCTCTCGCATAAGCGGAATCGGGGTCGACCTCTTTAACCTCTTGGTGCCGTACTTGGCCTTCCTCAAAGTCAACTTTGTTGAGAAGAAAGTTCATATACGTATGGCCAAAAGAAGGGACTGGATTCACGACCTTTATCGCCTGTTAGATGTGGTCGATCAACTTTATAGCCGCCGTAAGGCAGACTATAAGTGATACAATAAGTGTTATGAGAATCGACAAATACTTAAAAGTAACTCGGCTTACGAAAAGGCGTGAGACGGCTAAAGAGTTATGCGATGATGGGGATGTCTTCATCAATGGCAAAACGGCGAAGCCGATGAGTGAAGTGTCGCTTGGAGATGAACTCGTCCTCTTGCTAGGCAAGCACAAGGTGACTGTCAAAGTCCTTGTCGTGAAGGAATTCGCAAGAAAAGACGAAGCCAAAGAAATGTACGAAATCATCAAAGATGAAATAATCAACCGAGGAGGAGAAGACAATGGTCAATCTGGATATTGATAAGAATGCTGTTTACGTTTTAGCGGGCAACACCGGCGCAGATTCAATGGCCCTTTCCCACATGCTTCTAGAGCAAGAGGCCAAATTTGTCATGTGCTTCGTCAATTACCACATCGGTCCTGAGTGGAACGACAACGAAGCTACCCTCCGCAAATACTGTGAAGAAAAAGGAATCCAGTTCGAAGCCCTTGATGCTGATCAGGTCGATCAGACTGGCAAAGACGCCAACTTCGAGAAATGGGCCCGCAAGGTCCGTTATGACTTCTTCGCCGAGGTTTATAAGAAGTACGACGCTGCCGCCCTCTTCCTTCCTCACACCGAAGACGACGTCATCGAAGGCTACCTCCTTGCAAAGCAAACCGGTGTCCGTGGTTCCAAATTCGGACTCAATACCGTTGCCACGACAAGAGGCATGATCGTCAGAAGACCTTTGGTCCCATATTCCGAGGCTGACCTCAAAGAATATTGCGACCGCAACAACGTCCCATATAACAAAGACTTCGGCAACTACGCTCACGACCCATCCAGAAGCGCCATCAGACGTGAAGTGGTCGACAAGCTTAACGAAGCCGAACGTGATTTGTACATCACCGAGATCAAGAAGGCTAAAGATGAGCTCATTACCTTCTCAGCCAACATCAAGAAATCGGTGGACCGCGTTGACACCCTCAACATCCGCGAAATCATCGCTTTGAGTGAGGGCGAATTCGCCGACACGATCATCCGCTTCGTCAAGGCGAAAGCGAAGATAAGAATCAGAATTTCCCCACAAACCCTCGCTGAATTTAGAAAAATGTGCCTCGATCCTCAGCCGAACATGTGCATGAAGATTGGCACCAACACCTTCCTTGTTAAGGAGTACGACGAGATCTCCATCGACAACGATGGCCTTGATCTCCCATACCATTACACCCTCCAGGAGCCATGCAAATTCTCTTGCGAGACCTTCGAGCTCGACTTCACCCAGGGCGCCGAGGACAGAGGCATCCACCTCGATGATTACCCTCTCACCGTCAGAAGCGTTCTCCCGCAAGATGTTTGGCTCTATAACGGATATGCGGTCAACGCTAAGCGCATGCTTATCGCCGCCGGCATTTCCGAGAGACTTCTCCACGTTTGGCCGGTCTTCCTCAACAAGCATGGCAAGATCGTTTACATCCCTCGCTACAAAAAAGGATTCAGCGAGTATCACAGCAGCTCGATGATCATCCACGTGAACGAAGAAGAGAAATAATCCGAGCAATTGTGTTGCCAAGAACACCCAAAGGGGTGTATCTTGCAACTTGATTTCCTATTGAAAGGAGAGACAACATGAAAGACGAAAACCAGAACCAAAAACGTAGTTTCTGGGGATATGCTGCCCCGTATTTATTCATTGCCGCGATCGTCGTTTTGATCCTCGCGTTTGTTTTACCAAGACTCAGCTCTAACAATCAGGCTTGGAAGGTTGGCGAAATCGATGACAAGCTCGGCTATGTCTTACCAACCGATGAGACCGACGAAAGCGCGATCAACACAAAAGAGAAACAGTACTACATCTCAAGCTATACAGCTTCCAACCGTTACAACAGTGTCGTTTACGTCACCGCCCACGCTTTTGAAAAAGGCGAAAGCGGTGTGACTGGCAACCACTTTGACTTCACCGTCACCATCAGCGGTGAGCAGTGGAACAACACCTTCACCGTCACCAACGCAACCAGCGGCAAGAACGTCACTCACTGGTCCTACGCTCAGATCTTCAGCTACAAGGTCAATGTTGAGTGGAACGGAGATGACGCCCTTGTTGAGAAATATGGCAAAGGCTCCATCACCGAAGGAGATGCTTATTATGTAAGCTGGTGGGACACCTGGGGACCAACCATTGTCATCTACGGCGGTGCTTTCATCCTCGCGATCTTCCTCTTCGCCCGTCTCAACAGCTCTCTTAACAGCTCCAACCGTCAGGCTATGGATTTCAACAAATCCCCAGCCCGTCGTGAGAACCACTCAAAGACCCGTTTCGACGATGTCGCAGGCTGCGATGAAGAAAAGGCCGAAATGGTTGAGATGGTCGACTACCTCAAAGACCCAAAGAAATATTCCAAGTATGGCGCCAAACTTCCAAAAGGCGTCCTTCTCATCGGTTCCCCAGGTACCGGTAAAACCCTTTTGGCGAAAGCCGTTGCTGGAGAAGCGGGCGTTCCGTTCTATAGCATCTCCGGTTCTGACTTTGTCGAAATGTTCGTCGGCGTTGGCGCAGGACGTGTCCGTGACCTCTTCAAGAAAGCCAAACAGACCGCTCCATGTATCGTCTTCATCGATGAAATCGATGCCGTTGGTCGTCAGCGTGGCGCTGGCTTAGGCGGCGGCAACGACGAACGCGAGCAAACCCTTAACCAGCTCTTAGTCGAGATGGATGGTTTCGAATACAACTCTGGCATCCTTGTCATGGCTGCCACCAACAGAGACGACGTTCTCGATCCAGCCCTTCTCCGTCCAGGTCGTTTCGACCGTATCCTCACCGTTTCCCTTCCTAATAAGGAAGGCCGCGAAGCCATCTTCAAGGTTCACGCTAGAAACAAGAAGATCGGCGAAGACGTCAACTTCGCTGCCCTCTCTGAGAGAACCGTTGGATTCTCCGGTGCTGACATTGAGAATATTCTCAATGAAGCCGCTATCTTAGCCGTTCGTTTCGGCAAAGAATGCATCACCATGCAAGAGATCGACGAAGCCATCGATCGTCGTATCGCTGGCCCAGCCAAGAGCTCCAAAGGCCTTAACGAAAAAGAACGCAAACAGGTTGCCTTCCACGAAGCTGGCCACGCCATCATCGGTATGGTTTTGCCTCACGCTCAGAAGGTTCAGAAGATCACCATCATCCCTCGCGGAAATACCGGTGGCCACGTCTTAATGACTCCAGAGACCGACCGCTTCTTGTTAACCAAGAAAGAGCTTATCGCCGAGATTACTGGTCTCCTTGGTGGACGTACCTCCGAAGAAATCTTCTTCGACGATGTTTCTACCGGCGCTTCTAACGACATCCAGGAAGCCACCAGAATCGCTCGTGCCATGGTTACCATGTATGGTATGTCCGATCTTGGCCCAATCCAGTACGAGAGGAACAACTCCTCCGTCTTCCTTGGAAGAGACTACACCGACACCACCAAGAACTTCTCCGCTGAAGTCGCTCATGAGATTGATAAAGCCGTTCGTGAGATCGTCGACAAAGCTCATGATGAAGCGAAGAAGATCCTCACCGAGCACAAAGCCGAAGTCATCCTTGTCGCTGAGACCCTTCTTGATAAAGAAACCATCACCGCCGAGGAGATCGACTCCCTTATCAAGACTGGCAAACTCCCAGCCAAGGTGAAGGCCGAAGTCGGTGCTTCTGAGAGCCTCTCCGAAGAAGAGAAAGCCGTTATTGAAAAGCCTGTGGTCAAGGAAGAACCAAAGGAAGAAAAACCTGCGGAAAATCCTGAAATCCCTGACAAAACTCCAGCGGAACCAAAACCAAAGGCCAAAAAGAAAGCTTCTCCAAAACCAAAAAAAGATGAATAAATTGAAGGCCTCCGGGCCTTCTTTTAATGACTATGATCAAGATTGGCGACATTGAACTACAAGGAAGAGTAGTACTCGGTCCGATGGCAGGGGTGACCACCCTGGCGTATCGCGACTTCATGAAACCCTTTGGGGTTGCCCTTTCCTATAGCGAGATGATCTCCGACTGTGGCATCGACTACAAAAACAGGAAGACCTATTCCTACCTTGCCACATCAAAAGCCGATAGACCTGTTGGACTTCAGCTTTTCGGCTTCGACAAAGAGAAGACCATCAAGGCAATCAAGATCATCGAGGAGAAAGCCGACTACGACATCCTCGATATCAATCTTGGCTGCCCTGTTTTCAAGGTCGTTAAGACTGGCGCCGGCTCATCTTGGTTATCTAGACCTGCCGAGCTTGAGGATTACATGAAAGCGGTTGTCGCCGCTTCCTCAAAACCAGTCACTGCCAAAATCCGTTTAGGCAAAGACAGCAACTCGATCAACGTTTGGGAAATTGCCAAGATGCTTGAGGGTTGCGGCATCAAGATGCTGACGGTCCATGCAAGAACCGCTGCCCAAGGCTATAGTGGCGTCCCAGATTTCGAGGCAATCAGAGATTTAGGCAAAAGCCTAAGTATTCCGCTTTGCATCTCTGGCGACATCTTCAGTGCTGACGCCGCTATCAAAGCGATGGAGATCACTGGAGCCGAGCTCGTCATGGTCGCTAGGGGAGGATTAGGGAACCCAACCCTTATCACCAACATCAACAACCGTCTTGAAGGTAAAGAAGAACTGCCTGCCCCAACGATTGCAGAGCAAACCGAATGGGCGCTCAAATTCTCGGAAGCACTCATTGCCGAGAAAGGAGAAAGGGTCGCCATTATGGAACTCCGTGGGCTCATCCCTCACTTCTTCAACGGCTTCCCGGGCTACAAGAAAATCCGCGCCGAGATATCGGTCAACATTAAGACAAAAGAGGACTTATTTAGAATTCTTAATGGAATTCTGAATCGAAATAGACTATAAATGTGCATTGTCTATTTTCATAGACACCGATTATGAAAGAAATCATCAAGTTACTTCGCTACATCAAAGGCTACTGGAAAGACACGATCCTTACTTGGGTCTGTGTTCTTTTTGAGTGCGTTGCCGAAGGTCTTGTTGCTTATTTCATGCAGTTCTTCATCGACGAGGTTAAAGACCTTTCC
>JAFYAZ010000047.1 GCA_017540455.1 Bacilli bacterium
CACCGCCAAGGTCGAAGACGAGGACTTTCTCGCTCTTGTCGCTGTCTAAGCCATAGGCTAAGCAGCTGGCGGTTGGCTCGTTGATGATACGGACGACATCAAGACCGGCGATGGTGCCTGCATCTTTGGTCGCCTGACGCTGAGCGTCATTGAAGTAAGCAGGAACGGTGATGACGGCTTTCTTGACTGGCTGGCCGATGTTCTTTTCGGCGTAGCTCTTCATATAGGAAAGGACCTTGGAGGAGATTTCCTGTGGGGTGAAGTCCTTATTTAAGCAATTGATGTGGAACTTCTCGGAAGTGCCGATGGCGCGCTTGGCGCTTCTGACGGTGTCAGGATTGGTGATGGCCTGACGTTTGGCGGCATTGCCGACGATTTCCTCGCCGCTGCCTTTGAAGGCGACGACCGATGGGGTGGTCATTGTTCCTTCTGGGTTTGGGATGACTTTGATTTGGCCATCAGCCTGCATGTAGCTGATGACGGAGTTGGTGGTACCAAGATCGATACCGACGATGATTTCTTTTGCCATATTCTTATTTCTCCTTAAGCTTTGTTAGCTTCGTTTTCTGCTGGGGCAGCTTCTTTGGCTTCTTCAGCTGGTTTGTCTTCTTTTTTCTTGCTCACCTTGACCATGACCGGTTTGATGAGTTTCTCGTGGAGGCGATAGCCTTTTGAGTAGACCTGAAGGACTTTGTTTCCTTCGTCATCGCTCTCCTCTACTTCCATGGCGTGCATGAAGTTCGGATCGAATGCATCGCCGATTTTAGGAAGGATCTCGGTGACGCCTTCCATTGAGAGGGCGTTTTGGAGTTGGTTGTAGATGAATCCGAATCCCTGCTGGTAATTCTTGGCTTCTTGGCTTGTTGGCTCTGCGCTTAAGGCCATATAGAAGCTGTCGAGGGCTGGGAGGAGATTCTCAACGAACCCTTCGGCTCTGTATCTAAGGGCCTCGCGGTGATCGGCTTCGAGGGATTTGCGGAGGTTAGCGGTATCGGCATAGGCCATATACGCTTTGTTCTTCCACTCTTCCTTCTCTTTCCTTTCGACCTCGGCGGCGTCCTTGAGTTTGAGGAAATCGCTATAGAGGATTTCAACCGTCTTAGGTTCCTTGTCCTCTTCCTTTATTTCTTCGCCTTTTTCTTCGGGCTGTTCGGACTTTTTCTCTTCGTCTTTTCTTTTGTTGAACATTCCTTCCCTCCTTTTGTGTTCGCGCTGAAGTAATTGTCTAAGGCTTCAGCGAAGTACTGTAAGGTGGCAACGACTTTGTCGTAGTCCATACGGGCTGGGCCAAGGACGGAGAGGGTCCCTTTCTCGCCAGGGACGTTGATGTTCGTGCTGACGAGGGCGAGGTTCTCATAACCGAATTCCTTGTTGCCGATGGAAATCGTGATGTTGCCGCTTGTTTTACCTGAATTGAGGATTCGTTTGAATTCCTCTGGATCATCGATGAAGGATAAGAGTTCTCTTAATTTGCTGGCGTCGTTAGCGAACTCTGGCTGCTTGTATAGCTCTTCTTGGCCATAAAGCTCCATACGTTCGGTGGCGAGCTTGGCGAAGACTCCCATGATGGCTTCGTAGATGAGCTCCTGGCCGACCATGTAATCGGTGAGGGCTGGACGAAGCGCCTCCATCTTCGAGACGACTTGGCTGAGCGGGGTTCCCGTAAGGCGGTCGTTGAGGAGTTTGACGGTCTTGACGACTTGGTCCACTCTCGTGCCTTCTTCCATTAAGAAGGTCTTATTCTCGACATAGCCTTTATCGGTAACGAACACAGCGGTTGCCGTATTGTTGCTAAGAGGAATGACCTGAACGCTCACAAGCCTCTCATCATCGACGCTTTGACCGATGACGACGGAAGCTAAGTTAGTCATCTGAGAGAGAATCTCGCAGGATTCTTTCATGACTTCCTCGACGCTCTTGGTCTTTTCGCTAAGGATGCTTTGGAGGGCGTGCTTGGCTTTGTCTTCAACGCCTCCGGTACGAAGGTTATCGACATAGTATTGATAGCCTTTTTCGGTTGGCACGCGTCCACCTGAAGTATGAGGCTTCTCGATGAAACCCATTTTCTCAAGAGCATTCATCTCGTTGCGGATGGTCGCGCTGCTGATGTCGAGTTTGTATTTCGTCATCAGGGTCTTGCTGCCAATCGGCTCGGCATATCGGATGAAATACTCGACAATTAGTTTGAGGATCTCGTCACGCCTAGTCATCTTTTGCTCTCCTTTTTAGCAGTCACACCTTTCTGGTGCTAACGATATTATATGGCTCTCTTTAGCACTGTCAATATACAAGTGCTAGAAAAATGAAAATCCCCTTTAGGGGGACTCTCTTTATGCGCGTGTTTCCTATTTAAATAAGGATAATAATACGCGATCAAGAAGGAGGATTCCTTTGTCCGTGCAACGAACTCGATTTCCCTCAAAGACCAAGAGGCCATCGAGCTTTAACTTCTCAAGTTGCTCTTTGTAATCCTCTAAGAAGGAAGAACCGAAGCGTTTCTCATAGTTCTCTAAAGAGAAACCTTCTTCTAAGCGGAGATTCGTTAGGAAGAATTCCTCTTTCAGATCCTTTGCAGTGAGAGTCTCCCTCTCCCCTTCGAAATCCCCTTTGAGATAGCTAAGAAGGTTCTTCGTGAAGGTGAAACGCTCACCATTTAGATAACCGCTGGCACCAAGGCCGGCAGCATAGTATTCCTCATCATGCCAATAGGTAAGGTTATGGCGAGATTCATAACCAGGTTTAGAGAAGTTTGATACTTCGTATCTCTTGTAACCCGCTTTTCTGAATTCATTGAGGATAAGATCGTATTGGTTTGCGGCATCTTCATCATCCATTTCACTATAGCCTTTGTTGTGCCAGGAAGTACCAGGATTGACGCTTAGACAATAGGTCGAAAGATGAGGGACATCAAAAGATAAAAGCGCCACCACATCTTGCTTTACATCTTCTAAAGTCTCAGTTGGGAGACCATAGATTAGGTCACAGGTTATGTTCGTGAAACCACATTTTTTGGCTAGTTTCACTTTCTCTTTTGCTTCCTCGAAAGTGTGCGCCCTACCCATCAACTTAAGGAACTTAAGATGTGAGCTTTCGACTCCGATTGAGAGGCGGTTAACGCCGCACTCGCGCATAATCAAAAGCTTTTCCTCGTTGAGGTTCTCTGGGTTGGCCTCGATCGTGAATTCGTAGTCTGATTCGTCGAGATAAGTAGATAGTTTGCTCAATATCTTCTTAAGAAGATCGGATGGCAATGAAGAAGGTGTTCCACCGCCTACATAGACCGTCTTTAGAGGCTTATTGATACCAAGACCATCTAATTGCTCGATGAGTCTATTCACATAAGAAAAGGCCCACTCTTCTTGGTAAAGGACTTTCGTGAAGTCGCAATACCCGCAGATATGGGCACAAAATGGAATGTGAACGTATAAAGAATCGGCCACAGCTATTATTTGTCTTCTTTGTCTTCGAAGGCAGCAGCTTCTTCTGGATGCTCTTCGGCATAGCGACGCATCGCTTCAGCGGCGGCTTCGTCCTCAACGGCTTCGGTAGCGCGCTCAACTTCTTCTTCAGCGACTTCTTGCTCGGTTGGACGATCGCTATCTTTCTCAAGCTCGCGAGCGGCTTCGTTCATCTGCTGAAGGGTCTTTTCATCGGTGATGTCGGTGACAAGACGATTAACTTCTTCCTCGGCGATTTCTTTGTCGCTCTTTGGCTTCTCGGTGTTCTGGAAAGGCTTGACGTATTTCTTTACAAGAATGACGGCTAAGACGATGATTCCGAAGAAAATGACAAGAGCAAGGGTTATGAATAATGGACTCTGGAAGAAGTCCTCGATGCTAGCGTAGATTTTCATTTCTTTTCTCCTTTAGTGGCTGGACGGTAGACGAATTTGTTCTTCACTTGGAGCTTTTCGTAATATCCTTCGCTGGCCAAGTGGTCCATCGAAGTACGGGCTGTCTCATAAGCGCAACGGCAGAACGATTTGTACTGCTGAATCGTGTAATAACGGCCTGGGGTGCAGTGATTGGCTAAGAAAGTCGACTGCTTTCTGTTGAGGCTTGGGTTGGTCTCAAGCAGATAGCGGACGTATTCTTTGACTTCCTTGTCGCTCAAAGTGTTGGCAGGCACGCCGAAACGATAGGCAGGTACGGAAGCTGTTTCCATCATCTCTTCTGGGGTGATGAATCCGCTTGGTTTTAACGCGTTCTTTGGTTCTTTTTTCTCGATGACTGGCTCTTCTTCAATTACTGGAGCCTCTTCAACTACTGGAGCCTCTTCAACTACTGGAGTTGGTTCTTCAACCTTAACTTCCTCGACCGGTTTCTCGATTTGAGGTTCCTCGACTGGAGCGCTAGGTTTGACGATTTCCTCAGCCCTCTTCTCCTCTTCTGGGGAAAGGGTGTCGTATTCTTCCCTAAAGTGAGAGACACGAGCTTGCTGGATCTGATCTTTGAGAAGATCGAGCAAACGGTTGAGGGAATTCATGCATCCAAGGATGAAGTAAGTCAAATCGCCATCTTTCTTGCATTCTTTGATTGATTCCATGATGGCGTGGTCGCTAAGAAGGCCTTCAAGAGGAAGCATGAAAGCGCTGATGCCAGAGCTTCCGCCCGCATAGACATCCTTCGCTAAAAGGATGGATAACGGGTAATTGAGATCATCGAATGGCTGAATGTAGGCGACATAGAATAAAGCAGTCAGAGTATTGATGAGAAGCTTATCGGTTCCTTTGAGCATCTCAAAGAGACGTTCCATCATCGCTTCGATGTCTCTAGCTGGGGCTTTGTCGTAGTCATAGCCATTGATGATCGAGGTTGGACGATAGGAGCTTGGGCCTTCTTCGCGGTAGAACTTCGTGAGTTCAGGGACGCCAAGAAGATAGGTGAAAGCGTCGGCTAAGAAATTGTCGTCTGGTGGGAGGAGCCTTTGATCCTCGGCGAGATAATGGTCGAGGGTGTGGAGGTAATGGATGACAGGCGTATGCGTTGGAGCGTCTTCACGGTAGGTTCCGTTAAGCAAGGCTCTTGTCGAAATATCGCTGATCTCCACTCCTTCATAGACGGAAATAGCGCGGAGCCACGGGAAAAAAGCGTTCTTCCTGACTTCGTACTTCGCCTTCTCATCGAGTCCACGGTAAAGCCTAAGAGTGTTGTCGATTTTGTTCTCGAACATCGCGATTTTGTCATTAATCACAGGAGTGAGCGTGACATAAAGCGGAGTTCTGTTGATCAAATAGATAGGAAGCTGGTAACGATACTGCTTTCTGTACTCTTCTTGCTCTTTCCAAAAGGAATCGACGAAAGTCGTGTTCAAAGCGCGAGACAATTCACGGCGATTAAGATACTTCTCGTCGGTATAAAGAGACGTGTATTTAGATGACATACCCCCATATTATAGGCAAAACGGGTATGTGAAACAATACGATAACTAAAAAACTACTAAAAGTAGGTGGCAATTATATTGAATTAGAAAGGTAGGACGCTACTTTTCGTTGCTTTCGTCGATTGAGAGGAGAGCCATGAAAGCCTCTTGTGGAACCTCGACGGAACCGATGGCTTTCATTCTCTTTTTGCCTTCTTTTTGCTTCTCTAAAAGTTTCTTCTTACGGGAGATATCGCCGCCATAGCATTTTGCGAGAACGTCCTTGCGGACGGACTTGATATCGCTTCTGGCGATGACTTTGCCATTGATGGCGGCCTGAAGAGGAACTTCGAATTGCTGCTTAGGGATGATTTCTTTGAGCTTTGAGACGATGGCAAGGCCCCTGCTATAGGCACTCTTGCGATAAACGACTGTGCTTAAAGCGTCGATTGGGTCTCCATTTAGGTAGATGTCCATCTTAGCGAGGTCGCTTGGTCTGAATCCATCAAGCGTGTAATCAAGCGAAGCATAACCGCGAGACACGCTCTTAAGGCGATCGAAGAAATTGAAGATGATCTCACTCAAAGGAATGAGGTACTTCAATGTCTCTCTCGTATCGTCGAAATAGATAAGGTCTTGGTAGATGCCGCGCTTGTCTTGGCAAAGCTGCATGATGGCGCCGACATAGTCTTTTGGCGTCATGATCGAAGCCATTACATAAGGCTCTTCGATTGTCTTAATCTTCGATGGCTCCGGCATTTCGCTTGGGTTGTCGATGGTTAAAACCTCACCGTTGGTGAGATTGACTCTGTATTTGACGGAAGGCGCTGTGAGGATGAGGTTAAGGTTATACTCCCTTTCAAGCCTTTCCTGGACGACATCCATATGGAGAAGGCCTAAGAAACCGGCACGGAAACCAAAACCCAAAGCCTTTGAACTCTCAGGTTCATAGACGAGCGAAGCGTCATTTAAGGTGAGTTTCTCTAAAGCGTCTTTCAAATCGCCGTATTTTTGAGAATCGACTGGATAAAGACCACAGTAAACCATCGGCATGATTTTGCGGTAGCCAGGCAATGGTTCTTTTGCTGGTTTGTTTTCCAAAGTGACGGTCTCACCTGGGAAAACATCTTTGATGTCTTTGATTGTCGCGGTCAAATAACCGACTTCGCCGCACTCAAGAACGCCGGTTGAGAGTTCTTTTGGCGTGCGGATGCCGACTTCGGTAACGGTATATGATTTGCCGCTTTGCATAAGGCGGATTCTGTCTCCGACTTTGACGCGGCCGTTTTTAACTCTGATTAAGACGACGACACCACGATAGGAATCGTAATAAGAGTCGAAGATCAAGGCCTCGAGAGGTGCCTCGCTATCTCCGCTTGGAGGCGGGACGAGTTCCACTACTTTCTCAAGCATATCTTCGATGCCGGCGCCAGTTTTTCCGCTAACGGAAACAACATCGTTGGTGGAAAGACCGATCTTGGTTTCGATTTCTTTTTTGGCTAATGGGATATCGGCGCTTGGGAGGTCAATCTTGTTGATGACCGGGATGATCATGAGGTCATTGTCGACGGCAAGGTAGACATTAGCGAGCGTCTGCGCTTGCACGCCTTGCGTCGCATCGACAACCAAAACGGCACCTTCGCAGGCCGCTAAGCTTCTGGAAACTTCGTAGGTGAAGTCCACGTGCCCAGGAGTGTCGATAAGGTTGAAAACATATTCGTTTCCGTCCTTTGACTTATAAGTCATGGTGACGGCGTTTAGCTTGATTGTGATGCCGCGTTCCTGCTCAAGTTCCATATCATCGAGCATTTGGGCTGAAAGATTACGCTTCTCGACCGCTCCGGTTTTCTCAAGGATTCGGTCGCAGATAGTGCTCTTGCCATGATCGATGTGGGCAATGACGCAGAAGTTTCTAATATACTTTTTGTTGAACGGCATAATTGACTCGAAGAATTATAATTTATTTCTTTCCTTTAGGGAAGAAACTATCTAAAGACTCTTTGACTTCCTCTGGAGAGAAGGCGACCTCGTATCCGCTATAGGAGCGTTCCAAGACCATCCTATACTCGTTTTGGAGATAACGATCGTCAATCAAAAGGGCGACACCGCGGTCGTTTTCGCTTCTGATTAATCTGCCCATCGCCTGCATAACTTTATTGAGGCCAGGGTTTTTATAAGAATATTCAAAACCGTCGGTGTTTTTCGCGTCGTAATAATCTCTGATCAAGTCTCTTTCGTAGGAAAGCTGAGGCAAGCCAATGCCGACGATAGCGACACCAATAAGGCGGTCATCGACCATATCGATGCCTTCGCTGAAGGAACCGCCCATGATCAAGAGGCCGATATGTGTTTTCTTTGGGTTCACCCTGAAATGCTCAAGGAATTCTTCTTTTTCCTCGTTTGTCATATTCCTTTCTTGGACATAGACATGAGCATCCTTGAAGGAGAGTTTTTCTTTGATGTTCTCAAGGTATTCATATGATGGGAAGAAAATGAAATAATTCCCCTTCTTTCCTGATACAAAGGTTTTGAGATATTTTGCGACCTCATCGTAGTTTTTCGCTCTGTCTTTGTATCTTGTTGAGATGCCGGGGGCAACGATGATTTTGAAGTTCTTAGGAGGGAATGGGGATGGCAATAAAAGATATGGTTTTCCTTCCTCCCCTTCGATAGCGTTCATGTAATACTCAATCGGCGATAACGTCGCGCTGAAAAGAACGTGCCCTTTGACCTTTTTGAGAGACTCGCTCAAAAGAGGCGCCGGGTCTGGGCAATAAATTCTAAAGACAAAGTCATCGCCCTTCTTCTCGGCGTAGCAAGTCAAGTGTTCTGAATAACCTTCGTAAATGGACGTGAAAGCGTGGCATTCTCTAGAGAATTCGCGGTATTCAGTCGGATATGGAAGATGCTGTTCCTTGTCCAAAGACCTCTGCTTGGTACCTAAGGATTCAAGCGCAGAAAGCAAAGTATCAGGAACCTTTTCATAGATCTTGTGTTCCTCTTCGTTCTCTTCCATAAGAGCTTTGAGAGTTCTTAGGATTTTATTGAGGGCAAGCCTTAAAGGCTTATTCGTTTTGGTACCGATGGCTTTCTTCGCACTCTTGCACTCTAGAAGCGAAACATGCGAACCATACATATCGCGGCCTCTTTCGACGAGATTGTGGGCTTCATCGATAAGAAGAACATATTTGGATGGATCGGCTTCTTCGCCAAAATATCTCTCTAATTTGACGAGAGGATCGAAGAAATAGTTATAGTCGCAGATGATGACGTCGCTCCAAAGGGAGAGGTCAAGTTCCATTTCGAACGGGCAGATTTGTTCTTCTTCCGCTAGCTCGACAATGTAATCAGGTGAGAAACGTCTGCCGCTTTGAATGGCTTTCTCGGTGACTGAGCGGATTTTATCGTAATAGCCTCTAGCGTATGGACAATCATCAGGATTGCAGGAAGCCCCAGGCCTAAAGCAGATTTTCTCTTTAGAGAGTAATGTTGAATCTCTTGCACAAAGGCCTTTCTCGTATAGCTTTCCCAAGGCATCGTAAGCAGCAATCGCCCCGCTATTCTTTGCAGTTAAATAGAAGATCTTCTCAGTCTTTCCGGTTGCAAAACTTTTTATTGAAGGGAAGAGTGCGCTCATCGTTTTGCCAATTCCCGTAGGTGCTTCGACGAGGAAGGTTCCGCCATTAGAGGCGACAGAATAAACATACTTGGCCATATTACGTTGGCCCGCTCTGAATTTAGGGAATGGGAAAGGAAGGTCTTTGGCCTTTTCGTTCCTTTCTTTTAAATGATCGAATTCGGTATTCCAAAAGCTGAGATACCTATCCATCAAACCGCCGATGTAGTCTTCGATTTCTTTGATTGTGTAGACGTGTTCGTGAGTCTTTTTGCTGTTATCAATTTGAGAGATGTAGGTCAAGCGGACGCCCATCTTCTCGCAGTTGTTTTCATGGGCATACATCAAGGCGTAGCACATCGCTTGCGCCTCATGCCATTCCTGCTGTTGCTCATAGAAGACATCAAGAGGCAAAACAGAGCTTTTGATTTCATCAACGATTGGAAAAGGACCGCCGACGATGATTCCATCAGCCCTGCCTTCTAAGGTTATGACCCCTAAAGGCCTATCGAATGTCTCACGGAGAGGGACTTCGCTTAAGTATTCGTTCCCCTGCTTTTTCTGGAATGAAGCGTGGATCTTCGTTCCGACAAGCATGGTCTCTTGGTTATAGACTCGGTTGTCGATATCGCCTTTACGCAGCAAAAAGTCCACTAAATCATGGACTGAGAGCGTGAGGTATTGTTTTTCTTTCGACATCAAATTATTTGAGGTGGCACGGGAAGACGAGTCGAGCGCCATTGAGGAAGGCGTTTCCGGCCATCAGTTTCTTGCCTTCAGGCTGAACTTCATCAAGAGAGATGACACCGTCTTTGAGTTGGAGAAGCAGATGCTTTTTGTTTTGGACGATTTCTCCGATCTCGTGGGACTTTTCTTCACTAAAAAGAGACGCTTTGAGGACCTTGAGTTTCTTATCGCCAAGATAGAGATAAGCACCCGGTTCATAGCTGAGGCCTTTGATGTAATTAATCGTTTCTTTGCAGGTCAAAGTAAGAGGCAAATGTTCATCTTCGACAAGGATCTTCTCGGCAAAGGTGACTTTGGATTCGTCTTGCGGGATTCCTTTGAGCTCGCCATTGGCGTACTTCAAAACGTCTTTCTTAGCCATTTCACCCGCGGCTAAGCCCATCTTCTCGTAGAGGTCGCTATAATTCGCGACGCCATCGAGAGGGATGACGCATGTGTCATAGACATCCCCTGCATCCATTTTGGAAACCATTTCCATGAGGCTGACGCCAGTCTCGGTTTCTCCATTCATGAGCGCACGTTGTATAGGCGCGGCTCCGCGATATTTAGGTAACAACGATCCATGGAAGTTAATCGCGCCTAAAGAAGCCATCTTAAGAAGCTCATCAGGGACTATCTGGCCATAGGCCATGCAGACGATCAAATAGAAGCCAAGCTCTTTCGCCCATTCGTAGTCTTTGCGGATCTTGGCAGGTTGGAAAACAGGAACGCCTGCTTTGAGGGCGATTTTCTTAACTGGGCTTGGGGTAAGGACGCCACTTCTGCCATTTGGCTTATCGGCTTGGGTGACGACGCCAACAACATTGAAACCTTCTTCAAGGAGGGCCAAAAGTGGGTAAATGGCGATTTTTGGGGTTCCTAAGTAAAGGACTTTGACATCGCTAGGTTTTTCAAATTTCATCACTATGCCTCCTCGTTCTTATAAATTATACTCGCCCTAACCTTATTCTTGGAATAAGATAGTAAAGATTAAGCAGAAGGAAATATAAGATACTATGCCTATTATCTACACAGAAAAAGATTGCCAAAAGTTCATTGACAGCGCTCTTGACCTCCAAAAGACCAACATGCGCTTCGAGGACATCTTCAAATACATCATCACCAAAAGGTCCCTCGAAAAAGCGGTCCTCTACTTCGACGAAGACAACAAACTTCGTTCTTACAATTACAAGACTTATGGCGAATACGCCTATTCTTTAGCCCGTCACCTCGCGAGCGCTTTAAAGGATATTCATCCTAACGCTCCAGTAGGTCTCAAGATGAGAAACACCCCAAACTGGCCACTCCTCTTCTGGGCTATTCTCATGAACGGTCACCCAGTCCTTCTTATCGACGCACGCTTAGAGCACACCAACACCGAAAACTTGCTTGCTCAAGCTAAGGCTGAAGCCATCGTCGTCAACGAATTCGACCCATATTCCGTCCTTTCTCTTAGATTAAATGAGATTCAAAAGTCCCCAGAGGTTGATTCTTTCGCTCCTCATTGGGCTGATGAAGCCATGTTCTGCTCTAGCGGCACCACGGGCGACATCAAGATCATGGTTATGCCTGGAAAAGCCATCTGCAATCAGATCATCGCTTCCCATAACATGCCTCTTGAAAGCACAACCATCATGCATCCGGGAAAAATCAACATCTTGGCCATGCTTCCTCTCCACCACATCTTCGGCTTCAGCGCCGTCCTTATGTGGTATAGCTTCTACGGAAAGACCCTTGTCTATCCAGCCGGAATGAGCGCGGGCGACCTCAAAAACGCCTGCAAAAAAGGCAAATGCACCCACATCTTCTCCGTTCCACTCGTTTGGGATTCCGTTGCCCAGGGACTTAAGCGTTCTATGGAAATGTCCAACAAGAGAACCGAGAAACTCTTCAAGAAGATCATGGGCTACAACCTTGGTGAGATGACCAAGAAAGAAGCTGGCGTCCTTGCTTCTAGCAAATTCATGACCAAGTTCGTCCAGAGAAAGCTCTTTGGATCTCAGGTTCAGTTCTGCATCTCCGGCGGCGGCTACCTCAATGCCGATACCGCTAAGACCATCAACGGAGTTGGCTACCCTCTCTATAACGGATTCGGCATGACCGAAGCCGGCATCTGCTCCGTCGAACTCTCCAAAGACGTCAAAACCAGACTTAAGTGTTCCATCGGCCATTCCTTATATGGCATCGAATATAAGCTCAAGAAAGATGAGGAAAGCAAGAAACAAGGCGAACTCATGATCAAGAGCGAACTCCTCCACAGTGAGGAAATCATCGGCGGTGTTCGTAAAAAAGCTGAATACGAAAACGGCTTCATGGCCACTGGCGATATCGCTGAGATCGAAGAAGACGGCCGCGTCTACATCAAGGGCCGTTTGAAAGACACCATCATCGGTGCGAATGGCGAAAACATCTTCCCTGATGAAATCGAGACCTACTTCCAGGAAATCGCAGGCGTCGAACATGTCTGTGTCTTCGGATATAGCCGTGGCATGGACGAGAAAATCATCCTTGTCGCCGAACTCAGCAACAAAGTTGCCAGCGAAGAATTCCCAGAAATCAAAAAGAAGCTTGATGAAATCAACGACAAGATCCCAAGCGGCAAGAAAGTCTCTGAGTTCTATGTCTATAAGAAGGCCATCCCGATCTCCAACTCCATGAAGGCCAAGCGCTTCGCGGTCAAAAAAGATTTCTCCGAACACCCAGAGAACTTCGTTGACTTCATCCAAAGACAGAAAACCGTCGTCTCCTTCGAAGGATTCGATAGCA
This sequence comes from Bacilli bacterium, assembly GCA_017540455.1. Taxonomy (GTDB): domain Bacteria; phylum Bacillota_I; class Bacilli_A; order RFN20; family CAG-826; genus UBA4951. The sequence continues at coordinate 12,470 of JAFYAZ010000047.1, forward strand.
AAGAGGTTGAGGAAACCATCAAAACCGTCAAGAAGGTCTTCGCCAAAACCCTCCTCCTTCCAGACTACAAGATCGCCAATGACGCGATTTGGAATGTCGAGCTTGGCGGCGACTCCATGTCCTACATTCAGATGATCCAGGATTTGGAAATCACCTTCTCCATCACAATTCCTACGGAACTCTATGGCAAACTTGGTACCGTCAACGATTTCGCCTTCCAAGTCTTGACCCTAAAGAAGCCTGCAGGTAAGCAAGGAAAACACAAAGGACAATAAAGTAAACAAAAGTGTTGTCTAAACGCGCAAGCGAAGTTAGAATAACTCACGCATAACAAAAGGAATCTAAGTAATATGGCAAACATTAAATCAGAACAGAAGAGATTAGAGGTCCGCAGAAGGAACAACGCCCGCAACAGCGCCGCCAAATCGGAAACCCGTACCGCCATCAAAAAGGCTGAGGCCGCTCTTGCCGCCGGCAACAAAGAAGAAGCTACCAAGCTCGTCAATGCCGCCCTTTCCCTTCTCGACAAACTCGGACAGGCCAACATCATCAGCACCAACAGTGCTCTTCGCAAGAAGGCCCATCTCCAGAAAGAACTCGGCAAGCTTAACTAAGCCCTTCTAAAAACAAATTAAAAGAGCCACCACGGCTCTTTTTTTGTGCTTCTTTCTATAACTCTTTGAAGGTGGCCTTCACTTCTTTCTCGGTGATATCGAGGATGAGATAGGTTCCTTTATCATTATCGCGAGGGAACGCTAGCGAACCTGGGCAGAATGTGTAAACGCCATTCTCGTTCCTTTGCTCTCTCACGTGGGTGTGACCATGAATGAAGATCTTAACCCCTTCTGTTTCCAAAGACGCTTCATAGATATCTCTGACTGGATAATGCTCCATATGGAGTTTTCCATAAGGAGTTTGGATTTCATAAGACGGCTTATAGTCCTCGCGGAAATAACCGTCGCAGTTCCCTCTCACCGCAGCGAAAGGAGAGATGCTCTCTTTTGGGGCACAAACATCGCCAGCATGAAGATAAAGGCTGATGCCAGGCTCTCTTAAAGCAACTTGTTCTAAAGCGTAATTGTCACCGTGTGTGTCGCTTACGACTAGGATTCTCATAGGGAGAAATTGGCTAAGAAGAGATTGAAGGCGAGATCTTCGTCGATCTTGCCAGTCATGACCCCGAGCTCAGCCTGATAAAGGTCTTCGATCGCTTTCTCAAGGCACTTGTCACTCATCTTGCGGACAGAGAATAAAGAGGCATTCGCACGACCAATGGAACAACCGAGTTCCTTCGCTATCGCTTGCGGGTTCAATCCGTTGTTGTTTAGGTACTGAACCTGGTGAAGGAAAGTCAATTGCTTCACTAAAGCATTCATAAGAGAAATACCACGCGTATTCTTGACTTTCAAATCATTGTAAACATTTAAGGCTTTCTTTTTGTCGCCACGAGTCAAAGCGTTGCTAAGTTCAAACATATTTTCTTCAAGAGGCTGGCTGACAAGGGTTTCAACCATCGCTTTGGTGATGGTTTCGCCATTCGCATAAGTGACGAGCTTAAGAGCTTCGTTAAGGAAGGCCGAGTAATCATTATTAACTCTAGTGATGAGTTCCTTTACGGCATCGGGGTTTATCTTGGTGTTTCTCTTCTCGAAGAAGTTTTTGACGACAATCGGCCATTGGTCGGCGCCGAAAGAGTTTACGACCGTGACTTTGGCGCCACCTTCTTTGAGGGCCTTAAAGAACTCACCATTCTCATCTAAAGCTTCGGCATAAACCAAAATGTAAAGAAGGATATCAGGGTTAGGTTTGCGGAAGAAATTCAAGATATCATCGGCGACATCGCCCTTTTGAGGCTTCTGTTTTGTCTTAGTTTTCTCAAGATAATAAAAGTTCTCAGCGACCACCGCTTTCTTGTCATAGCCAAGAGGAAGCGACTCACATTCGTTAGCCAAATCGATGAGGCGCTCTTTGCCCATATCAAGCTCGACGTAGTTCATCTCATCGCGCTCAGGGAGATCGTTTTTGAGGACTTTCCTGAGAGCGGTTTTGCACATGCTGCTCTGAGGGTTATAGATAACTTGAATCATTTGATTCATTATAGCGCATTTAAGAGCCTTTTAGGTGCTAGAGAAAACCAAATTTTGCCGATAGGTAATGGAACCTTCGACATCGGTTCGCCTTACTTTGATACCTAGTCGTTCAAACCTAGCCAAAACCTTGGTGCTTGGATGACCATACGAATTCTTTTTGCCAACCGAGAGAATCGCGACATCAGGAGTAACGCATTTAAGGAATTCCTCACAAGAGGAGGTGTCGCTTCCGTGGTGCCCTGCTTTCAATATGTCGCAATCAAGGTCTGGATGCTCTTTGATAATTTGACGTTCGAGAGATTCTGGAGCATCACCCATGAAAAGCCATTTCTTCCCCATGAAATCTAACGACATGACAAGCGAATTGTTGTTCTCCTCTTTCGTATCTTTAGAGTTGTTATTGTAGTTAACAAAGCGCAAATCTCCGATGGTTAGCGGGAAATTGCTCTTGTCAGTTATGACATGTTTCACATTGAAGTTCTTCTTTAGTGAAGCCACACCACCGGAGTGGTCCACGTCAGCGTGAGTGACAATCACATAGTCGATTTTGGAAAGTCTTTGACTCCGTAGGAACGGTATATCAACTTCAGTCGCGATATCGAATGGTGTATTTCCACCAGTATCAATGAGGACGGTTTTGTTTTGGTTTCGGATAACGATGCAATCGCCCTGCCCGACATTTAGGAATGTGATCTGGTTGCTCGCGTAATTTATTAGCGGGCAAACATTGATGATGAATGCCACGACCCCAACAATCGGAATGAGGTTAGCAATACGGTCGAAGCACCAATCCTTGATGTAAAAATAGATAACCAAACCATAGTAATAAATAAAGATGGTCAAATCATTGAAAAGCCCGACAGTCACTACTATATCGTAATTCTCTAGGACCGATAAAGCGAAACCAAGGAACGAAGAGTATGCGTTCAGCGCAGTGACAAAAGGCAGCGAGAAGAAACTTAGATAGCCCATTGCCGCAAAAGGACTAACTAAAGGTATCAAGAGAACGCTATAAAGCGGACCCAAGAAATGAAAGGCATTCCCTTTAACATATAGCGGCAACAAGAACAAAAGGAGATAAATGAAGTTCATCGCCTTTTTGTCTTTTCGCTTGTAGATGGCTCTATGAGGATCGGTGAGATTTAGGAATAATGACAGACCAAATCCAACGAGATACCCGCTTTGCAGCGCGTTCCACGGATTGATAAGGAACAAGAATGTGCCAATGAGGGAAGTCCTTGTTAATGGATTGGTTTCCTTACCGCTTATCGTCGAAGCTAAAGCAACCGCCCTTCCAAGATAAACCCTCCAGAATCCGATTTTGTGAATGCCAAACGGAAACAAGAAAGTGATGATGATAAATACGATGATGTCTGATGTTTTGTCTTTAAATCCTAACCGGAAGAACCAACCAAGGAACTTCAAGAAGAAGGATAAGATCATCCCCGACATGCTTAGGAAAGTCAGGGCGTTCATACTGGCAGCCAACGCAATCGTTTCATTTGAATAATCCTTCGCCCCGAAGAGGACCGACGAAAGAAGCCCTCTCGTCGGCTCTTCGAAATTACTGAGGAACTTATTCTCTCTAGAGGCCAATCTTAAGGGCCTAGCGAACTTAATTTCCGTTTCATATGCATGTAATTCAGAATCGACTCCTTTCTTGTTGAGATAGCTCTCAAAAGAGAAATAGCCCTCATAAGAGGTAATCTTTAAAGGCGACGCTTTGCCCGTAATCGACAAGATGTCCCCTTCTTCTCTTTCGCAATCTTTCTCATACACGTAATAGCGGTGAAAACCGCTGTCAAACAGGAAATAGTTATCCCTGTTCTCAACAACCACGCCTTCGTAGACACCATAGTCTGTGCGCGCTTCCGTTTTGGGAATGGCAAAAGCAAACCCGACCAAAAGGGCGACACCCATAGTGATCATTCCGATCTTCCCTCTTTTTCTTAGAGGCCAAACGAAAAGAATCAACACCAAAAGAGGGAGGATTACGGCAAGGCTGAAAAGGTAGAAACCAATATTGAAGCCGATGATTAGACCGGCCAAAGCAAAGAACGCAAGATAGGGTTTCAGGATCAGACCGTGAGACTTATGTACTTCTTGTTCTTTTCCCATGTAGCGGCTCCGATGCCACTCACGTTCTGTATTTCTTCAAGACGATGGAACGAGCCATGTTCGCTCCGATAATTCACGAGAGCCTGCGATTGGCTTTCGCTTAACGAAGTCTTCGCCAAAAGCGTGGTCTTATCGGCGCTATTGATGCAGGCTTTATCAATTGGGCTCGAGCTACAAGCGTCGGTGCTATCGTAAATCGGGGCGATATAGAAAGCCATATCCCCATCGAGAACGAAGGACGTTTCGTAGCATTTTGAATCGGCGTTGCTTGTGACGCCACCAGCCGCCCTTATGGCATCAGCCAGGGTGCTGTTCATCGGTAAGAGATAAGTCCCAGCGAGTTCCACTTCTCCTGAAAGAGTTACTTCAATACCTTCAGTGTCAGATACTACTAGGACCTCACCGCCTTCTTCGGTGATTTCGGTCGTGATTTTGTCGACGACGGCCATGATGATAAGCGAGATGATCGTCACGGCCAAAACTATGAGAATTGTTTTGAACATAAAAAGCCTCCTCACTTATTAGATAGAAGGCTTTCGTGGATTTTTTCAGAAATTCGTCAAAAAAAGAGGCGTTTGACCGCCCCTTAATTTTTATTTATCAGAAGATTGGTAGGAAACCGAGAGGATCTCGATATCGTATGGCGAGTTGCACTCGACTCTGACGATGTCACCGACTTCGTGACCGATGAGAGCAGCTCCAAGAGCGGATCTGCCGCTGATATAAGGAATCTGAGTCTTGCTGGCAAGTGGGTCAACCTCAACGGTGCCGACGACTTTGACTTTGCATTCCTCGCCGGTCTTGACCTCACGGTAATCAACGGTGTGACCGATGTTGATCTTCTTTCCGCTCTTATTGGAGGTAGAGATGATGACGGCAACATCTTTGATGTGCTGTAATTGCTCGATTTGGCCATCGATCTCGCCTAATTTGTGCTTAGCGGCGGTATAGTCGGCGTTCTCAGAAAGGTCGCCTTGTTCACGGGCGGCAACGAGAGCCTCAAGGACTTCTTTACGTTCGACGTCAAGAAGGTAGCGGTACTTTTTTTCAACTTCATCAAGACCCGCTTGGGTCATTTCAATTTTTTCTTCTGCCATTTTCGTTCTCCGATTTCGCCCCTAGATTATATGGATTATGGGGCTAAGAAACAAGTTTCTTTATTTAATCTCCTGGATATCAGGATCTTCTTCGTAGGTGTTAAGCATCTCCTGAGCTTCCTTCATCTCTTCCTCAGAGACGTCCATAAGGGTCTCATGATCCTCGCTAGCCATGACGATTAAGCTGTCTGGGTCTTCTTCCTTGAAGAGGAAAAAGAAGTCCTTGTTCCTCTCTGGGTTGTGGTAATAGAAATAGATCTTCCAGGTGTCTTCAGTGCCATCATCTCTCGTGATAATGACGGTGTTGTCAGTGATTTCTAGCATATGGATGCTCCTTTCATAGGGTTTTCGCTTCAGGCGAATTGAGGAATGATTCAAGGATGATGACCGCGCTTTGCTGGTCGATGACCTTGTGGCGTTTGCCGCGGCTTATATCGGCCTCGAGCATTGAGCGGTTAGCCATCACGGTCGTGAGTCTTTCGTCGACGAGATAGACCTTGAGGGTTGGGTCGCTTTCGAGAAGCTCTTCTTTGAAACGCTCGCTACGGAGTGCGCTTTCGCCTTTGCTGCCATCCATGTTGAGAGGATAGCCAAGCGCGACGACTCCAACGTTCTCTTTCTTGAGATATTCAAGAATGTAGGCAAGGACCTGACGGTAGGCACCATCGGTGAAACGATAGTTCTCACGGCCATGGGCGATGCCTAAAACATCGCTGATGGCGATGCCACATGTGCGGCTACCAAGATCGAGTCCAAGAACCTTCTTCATCAGAAGTTCTCCTTTAAGCTTTCGACGGCTTCGACGAAACCGCCAGAGGATTTGACCTGACCGGTCGCCATTTCTGGACGTCCGCCACCGCCGCCTCCAAGGCGTTTCGCCATCTCTTTGACGATATCTCCGGCTTTGGTTTTCTTTAAGGCCTCACCGCCAACCATGGCGACGAGAGGTCTCGCACCTTCTTTGCCGCCGAGAAGGATTAAGACATAGTCTTTTCTGTTGGCTTTGAGGGTATCGGCAAGGGTAAGAAGATCATCTCTAGAAGCGCCTTCTTTGATTTCTTTGATGAAGGCGATTCCGTTGACGCTGTCAACGTTTTTCTCCATCTCTTTGGCTTCAAGGGCCGCGATCTTGGCTTTGAGCTGATCGTTCTCTTTGCGGAGGGCTTCCTTATCGCTAAGGAGACCTTTGATGTGACGGCTGAGGTCGGCGTCATTGGCGCCAAGTCTCTTCTCATTCTCATCTAAGAGCATGAGACGGTTGTTGAGGTAGTCGTAAGCGCCGACGCTGGTGATGGCTTCGATACGGCGGACACCGCTCGAGATAGCCTCATCGGACTTCACTAAGAAGAGACCGATTTCGCTGGTGTTCTTAACGTGGGTGCCACCGCAGAATTCTTTGGAATACTCGCCAAACTCAACGACGCGGACGGTGTCGCCATACTTCTCGGCGAATTCCATCTCAGCGCCTTTCTTCTTGGCTTCTTCGATTGGGAGGACTTCAGTGATTTCTTCGATGCCCTCTTCGATTTTGGCATTAACTTCTTTCTCAAGAGCAAACAAGTCTTCTTCGCTCATCTTCTTTGGGGCGCTGTAGTCGAAACGGAGGTATTCTTCGTTGACGAAGCTGCCGCGTTGGTCGACATGCTCACCAAGGATATTGCCTAAGGCACTATGGAGAAGGTGGGTCGCGCTGTGGTTGCGCTCGATAAGGTGACGTCTCCTCTTGTCGAGGACGATGTTGACCTTGTCTCCTTCTTTGATGGTGCCGTATTTCATGACGATCTCATGGAGATGCTGGCCGTTAGGAGCTTTGCTGACGCTGACGATCTCGCCTTCGAAGCCTTCGCCATAGACGAAGCCTTTGTCGCTGACCTGGCCGCCCATCTCGGCGTAGAATGGGGTTTCTTCGAAAATGGCTTCGCCTTCTTCATCAAGGGAAGAAACGCGGACGCCGTCTTTGAATAAACCTAGTGTTTTGGTATTGGATTCCTCTAAGTCGTAGCGGAATTCGCTCTTTTCTTTGAAGGCCATGAGGTCTTTGGATTGCTTCTTGAAGGAATCGATTTGTCCACGGGCTTCTTTGGCGCGCTTCCTCTGCTCTTCCATCAAGGAATCGAAATTATCGAGGTCGACTTTGGCGCCAAGCTCAAGACCCATCTCGGAGGTGAGGTCTTTTGGGAAACCATAGGTATCGTAAAGAAGGAAGGCGTCTTCGCTTGAGATCATGCCTTTTTCTTCGACGATCTTCTTGAGTTTCTTCTCACCGACCATGAGGGTCTGGCTGAATTTATTCTCTTCGCCAAGGATCATCTTCTTGACGAGTTCTTTCTTCTCGAGGAGGTTTGGGTACCATTCAGCGTATTTCTCGACGACGATGTCGACAAGATTCCAAAGGAATGGGCCATTGATGCCAAGTTTCTGGCCATATCTCATGGCGCGGCGGGCGATTCTTCTTAAGACGTAGCCACGTCCTTCGTTAGAGAAGATGGCGCCATCGCTAAGGGCGAAGGTAAGGCATCTGATGTGGTCGGCGATGACGCGGAAGCTCATGAGGTTTGGCTCAGCGTATTCTTTGCCAGAAAGTTTCATGACCGCTTCGATGATTGGCATGAAAAGGTCGGTCTCGAAGTTGGTTGGCGTCTCTTGGCAAATGCAGGCAAATCTCTCCAAACCTGCGCCGGTATCGATATTTTTGGATGGGAGTTCTTTGTAGTCTTCTCTCTTGACGCCATTAACCGCGTTGAACTGGCTGAAGACGATGTTCCAGATTTCGATGTAACGGTCATTCTCTTCGTCGTTCTTAAGCATTTCGACGCCGCGGTGCTCTGGGTCATACTTCTCGCCACGGTCGAAGAACATCTCGGTGTCAGGTCCGCATGGGCCTTCGCCGATCTGCCAGAAATTGCCTTCGAGAGGAATCATGTGGTCTGGGATCATGCCAACCTTGATCCAAAGCTCAAGGGAGGCTTTATCCATTGGGTTATAGGTGATGTAAAGTTTCTCTTTTGGGAAGCCAAATCCCACTTCTTCATCGGTGAGAAGCTCAAAGGCCCATGGGATGACCTCATCACGGAAATAGTCACCGATTGAGAAGTTTCCAAGCATCTCGAAGAAGGTATGGTGACGGGCGGTATGGCCGACGTTTTCGATGTCGTTGGTGCGGATGCACTTCTGGACGTTGGTCATACGTCTATTGGCAGGAATTTCGCTGCCATCGAAATATTTCTTTAAGCCAGTGACGCCTGCGTTGACCCAAAGAAGCGATTTATCGCCATGAGGGACGAGCGAGACGCTTGGCACGTTCTTATGTCCTTTTGATTCGAAGAATTTAATCCAGCGGTTGCGGATTTCCATTCCGGTAAGTGGTTTCATAAATGACCCCCTAAACAAAATAAAACACCCTGCGAAGGAACGCGGTGTCGCGCGGTACCATCCTTCTTCACACGGGGTGCACTCGATTTCTTCTTAACGCGAAGCACGGTGACATTGCTCACATTTTCAGATAAGTGGCGTGTTTCCTAGGCTTTTCCACTCCGAGGCCCTCTCTAAAAGGAAACTTTGCTTATCCTACAGGAGAATTATACAAACGGGCTCTCGATTTTTCTATAAAGAAAAAATAGTTGTGAGGGGTTTCGTCACAACTATTTGATTTCTTAGGCTTTGAGGGAGGTTAATCCTTCATGATATAGAGGCTGTCGAAGAGTTTGACCTCGTCGCTGTTTACTGTGTAAACGTCGTAGGAAAGGGTCTTGTCATCGAGGTTAAGGACGCCGAACATCTGAGCGTTTACGTTGCCAGTCGCCGGATCGCCGACATGGTAATCCTGGGCGGAGGTATAGCCGCTTACGGTATAGGACTCGTACTGGTTCTCGTATTTGATGGTGCCAACTTCAATCTTGTACTTGTTGCTAAGGAATGTCTTCGATGGGTTGAGGCCTTTGATCTCGCCATTTTCGTCTTTGGTGACTTCGGACCAGACGCCATCGGCCTCGGAAGCACCGCATCTATGTCCAGCAGCGCCAGTCGTTACATAGTAAGTGCCGTTAGGATTCTTGTCGTAGGATTTGCCATCTTTCTCCGCCACTTCAACATCGAAATTGACGACTTCTTCGTTGTCCCAAGTCGTTGTGTAACCAGCAGCATCCCACTTATAAGGCTTGGTCTTGTTGTAGGTATGGTCGTGAGCCTGCAAGACTAAGTCGACATGCTTCTCAGAGAAAATCGGGGTGAGTTTCTCGACCATCTTCTGGTTGTCGCTGGAGTTGCTGTTATCGCCCGTGGAATATGGGGAGATATGAAGCATGACGATTTTCCATTTGGCATTGGACGCGCTTTCGAGGTCAGAAGTAACCCAATTGAGCTCTTCGGTATCGAGATCATTGGAATTCATGACCGTGAAGTGAGCGAAGCCATAATCGTATGAATAATAGGCACCAGACCAGCCATAACCGGCATAGTCGATGTCGCTCATGAGATATTGGCAATATGGAGCGGTTCTCTCGTGGTTGCCAGCAGATGCCATATATGGGAGAGAGGCTTTGTAATCAAAGATAACGTCATAGGCTTTCGCATAGCGAAGGATACGCGATGGGCTCTTGGAATCGCTTGAGTTGAGCTTTTCCATATTCTGGTCGAATTGGTCGCCGTTGTAGAGGACGGTGTCCAAAGCATCACCGGCTTTATCAACGGCCTTGGTGAAGGTATTTCTCCAAACATTATGTTTGCTAGGATCTTTGGTCTGAGCGTCGCTCATATGAACAGCGGTAACGTTGTTGATCTGCTCACCTTCGACGATGAAGGCGCCATAGGCGTATGAATCGGCAGCGCCGATCTTATAGCTATAAGCCTGGCCTTTTTCGAGATTTTCAACATGAACCTTATGGGTTCTGCAGGTAGTGTTGTCGATGGAGCTCGAGGTTTTACCGCTTGCGGTATAGGCTGGGATCTCATTATCTTTGCTTGAGAAAGCGCCACCTTGAGAATAGGTGACCTCGATGCTAGAGCCACTAATCGGGACGGCGCCGGTGAAGTCGGCCGCTTGTCCTTTATCGCTCTTGACCAAATAGAGTTCGGTATCCTCGACATCCGTGCTCGTGAGATAAGAGAAACCACGGGAATAGATATCGGAGTAATAGCTCATATTGATGCCAGATGGCATGGCGGTTACTTTGTAAGTCTCGTAGTCTGGCGTGAATTCAGGGCGGACGATCTTAAAGGAAGACGAGGCTTCATTAGAAGAAGACTCCACTGCTGGTTGGTTTTGGCATGATGTCAAAGACAAGGTCAAAAGACCAAAGCTCAAAACCAAAAGACGTGGGTAAAGGCTATTTTTTGATTTCATCATAAGATCCTCTAAAGAGAATGTTGGACAAAAGGTTCAACTACTTTATTTATTCTAGCAATGTGAAATTGAGGCTTAAATACCTAAGTAAAAGAAAAAGGACAATTAAATGTCCTGTCTCTTTCCTTTATAGAAGGTCTTCTCGATGATTCCTCCACCGAGAAGTCGGCCATCTTCGGCGTAGATCGCCGCCCACTGACCTGGGGTGACCGCTTTGACGATATGGTCGAACGTCAAAGTGGCTTCATCGCCAAAAAGTTCGATGGTTATTGGGTTATCGACTTGGCGGTATCTGAATTTTGCGAAGCACTTTAGAGGTTTCTCTGGCCTTGGTCCGACCCAGTTGAGACGGCTGAGCGTGCAGGAATCGCTATTGAGGTGTTCGTCTTCTTCGCCGCGTCCAACGTAGAGAATGTTATTCTGGACATCTTTCTTGGCAACGAACCAAGCGGTGTCAGGCTCCCCTTTCACCCCTCCGATGCCTAAGCCTTTTCTTTGGCCGATCGTGTAATAGAGGACTCCGATATGCTCACCGAGGACTTTGCCGTTCTCAATATCGACGATTTTGCCATTATGGGCAGGGAAATAATTCTGTAAGAATTCCCTGAAATGTCTTTCTCCAATGAAGCAAACACCGGTTGAGCCATGCTTGCCTGCAACCTCATCGAGGCCTAATTTGTCGGCGATTTCTCTCGCTTCGACCTTGGTGATGTCTTCCATTGGCCAAAGGCACTTCTCGATTTGGCTTTCGTCGAGATCGCAAAGGAAATAGGTCTGGTCTTTCTTAAGGTCGGTTGGCTTTGAAAGGTAGTAGATGCCATCTTTCATGACCTTTTTGGCGTAATGACCCATGGAGATATAGTCGTATCCATTCTCAACGGCGTACTTAAGGAACGGACCGAATTTGATCATCGAATTGCAAAGGATATCCGGATTTGGGGTGCGGCCCTTCTTATATTCGTCGAGGAAGTATGAGAAAACGTCATCCCAGTATTCTTTGACATAGTCAATACGGATAAGTGGGATGCCAAGTTTCTTAGCGACTGCCACCGCATCGTCATAGTCTTTTTCCTGTGGGCACTGATCGTTTTTGATGGTCGGGTTTCCAAGGATGTCACCATTGGTGAAAGCGTCCCAGTTGCGCATGAAAGCGCCGGTCACATCGTAACCTTGCTCAAGGAGCTTATGGGCCGCGATTGCGCTATCGACCCCGCCGCTAAGACCTAAGAGGACTTTCTTTTTCATTGTTTGCCTCCAAAGATCTCATCGCTATCAAGCCACAAAGTGAATGGGCCATCGTTAACGAGCTCGACTTTCATGTCCGCTCCGAAAACGCCTTCCCCTAACTCCGGGAACTTTTCTCTTAGAAGGCCATTCCAATATGCGAAGAGGGTTTTAGCCTGGTCTGGGGCCATCGCCTTCACAAACGATGGACGGTTTCCTTCTTTTGCTGAGGCGTAAAGGGTGAATTGGCTGACCGATAGGATGTTCCCTCCGATGTCGAAGATCGATTTATTGGTTTTGCCATTCTCGTCTGGAAAGATGCGAAGCTTGGTGACTTTTTCGGCCATACGCTCAGCGACGGAACGGTCATCGCCCTCAGTGAAGGCGACGAAAAGCAAGAAGCCACGGCCAATTTTGGCGACTTCCTTCTCTTCGATTGTGACCGATGCCCTAAGCACCTCTTGGACAAGAACTCTCATGTTTTCTGTTTGTGATTTTGTCTCTGGAGAACGTCTAAGACATTCTCCCTGACGCTAGGAGAATACCCCTAAAAGCCTTTTTCTTCAACTCTGACGAGAAGAAGAAGAGACGAAATCCGTCCATTTTTGCACTCCACGCTGAATCAAAATGAATTGAAGATTGACGAAGATTTTTGCCCTATTTCCCTTATTAATAAGGATATATATGCGTATTGACTGAAATTTTCTGATTGGTTCTTAACAATTATCAAAATTGTTTCGTACCCTATTTATTTTTTTCGAGCGATTCTATTATAATAGAAAAGATGGATTTTCAGAATTCACTAGCACCATACCTTCCTGAAGAAGAGATTCAGGGACTCTTAAAGGCAATCCAAGAGGGTAAAACCACCCACTGTCTTTTGATTAACACTGACAAGATTACCGATGAGGAATTCGTCAAGCGTTTCCCAAACGTCAGGAAGCATCCTTTTGTTGAGCACGCTTATTATTACGACAAAGAGGAATACGATTTCGGATCGAGCCTCTACTATCTTGCCGGCGTCTATAGCATTCAGGATGCCAGCGCCATGATGGTCAATTACTTCCTTAAGCCAGAAGAAGATGACGTCATCCTCGATATGTGCGCCGCTCCTGGCGGAAAGAGCATCGGTTGCTCGATCGCCATGAATGGCAAAGGCTGCATCATCTCTAACGATATCTCTTACCCAAGAGCCAAAGAAATGTCCCAGAACGTCGAGAGAATGGGTCGCGGAAACATCGTTGTTTCCTCCACTGACTTCGTCTTCTCCTACGTCCACTTCGGCGACACCTTCGACAAGATCATCCTCGACGCCCCATGCAGCGGTTCGGCGATGATGAGAAAAAACGAAGCAGCCGAGCAAGATTGGAAATATTCCAAAGTCAAAGCCAACGCCAAACGCCAAAGCGAACTTCTTGAGCTTGCCTATAACATGCTTAAACCTGGCGGAATCATCTCTTACAGCACCTGCTCTTTCTCCTACGAGGAAGATGAGGCTGTTGTCCTTGCTTTCAAAGAAAAGCATAAGGAAATCGAGATCGTTCCTCTTCCAGAACATCCTTCCTTCTATAGGACGAGCGCACTTAAGGAAGCGGTTCGCCTCCATCCAAATCACTTTGAAGGCGAAGGACAGTTTATCTGTCTCCTCAAAAAGCCTGGAACCATCGTCAAAACCAAAAAGACCATCATCTCCAACGAAAGATACAAACTCTTCTGCCAAGACTATGGCATTCAGGATAGAAGCAACGAGCTTCGTAGAGACAAATTCTATTCCTTATACCAGCACTTTGATGTCAGCCATCTCAATATTTTGAGATACGGCGTCAAACTCTTCGAGATGCGTGACAGCGGAATCTTCATCCCTGACCACCACCTCGCCGCCTATCTTGATGTCTCTTATTCCGTCAAGATCACCGAAGAGGAGGCTAAAGCCTATATCTACGGAAACACCTTCCCAATGGATAAAGAAGACGGCTTCTACATCGTGAGCTACGACAACGTCAACTTAGGTTTTGTCAAAGTCACCCAAGGCATCGCCAAAAACCACTATCCAAAGAGCTGCATAGTGATGGCGAAGCAAAGGAAAATCTTCGGAGATTAGGCGATTTCCTTCATCTCATCGAAGTCATAACGGACGAAGATATCCCTCTTCCTCTTGCGGAGAGGGATTTTTTGTTCGCCCATTTCAAAGTACTTTTTGTCGAATTTCTTTAGACGCTCAATCTGAGAGATGGTCCACTCACGGACTCTCTCGGCGAGTTCCTCGCTAGAAAGGTCTTTATATTCTTCAGCGGTGATCGGTTTGCCGAAAACAATGCTGATTGGGAGCGATTTATAGTCTGGTTTGGTCTTTAGACCACGGAAGTTGCCCCACATGGCGATTGGGATGATCGGAGCGCCTACGCGGGTCGCTGCCTTAAAGGTGCCGGCGTGATAATCGGCAGGAAGGGTATTCTCAGCGTCCTTGTTCCTCGTTCCTTCTGGGAAAATGAGGACGGAGCCTTTCTTGGTCTTCAGGGTGTTGCTGCACTCAAGGATGATCTTAAGTGACTGCTTGAGGTCTTCTCTATCCATGAAGACGCCGCTGATCGATTTGAAAGCGACGCCGACGAAAGGCATCTCCTCCACTTCTTTTTTGCCAACCAAAAGGAGAGGCTCCTTAATGAAAGACATGAGGATGAGCGGGTCTAAGAATGAGGTATGGTTTGCAACAATCAGGGCTTTCTCCCCGGATTTGTTGAGGTTTTCGTAATTTTCAAAGCCCTCAACGGTGATATCCATATGGAAATGGCGGGTCAAAGACTGAAGGGTTTTCTGAGCCTTTCCCCATCTTTCTTCCCAAGGGTATCTTTCAGGGTGCTTAGCTCTTTTCCTGAAATGGTGCAGATAATCATGGAGGATTCTGACACCGAGAGTAGGTACGATTCTAAAATACTTGTTGCACATGCCTCAAATTATAGCACCTTGTAGCCAGTAGGCTAAGCGACGCTTCTTAATTCTTTGGAAGATGACTTTCTTGGACTAGTCGTTCTCTTCTCTTTTGGTAAAGGGAAAAGTTCTTCGAGTTCAGAAATGACGACAACTCCAATCTCATCTCTTGTCTCAATCCAACCGCGCACGATGACGCGTGTTCCTTTAGGAAGGGAGTAGAAAGATGTTTTGATGTTCCCAAAAGCGTGGACTGGGACTTTGAAGACACTCCCAAAAGGCCTTTCGGCATAAAGATCCGCGACGGCATGAAGATTGACGTAACGGTAAAGCTCTCCGCTTTCGAGAGCGAAAATGTCGCCGAGTTCACCGGCGAGAAGCGTGGTCGAAATCATTGGTATTTCCTCCTATTCGTCGATCAATTTGCCACGACTAGAAGGGATTCCTTTGGTACCAAGACGTTGTTGAGCTTCGTATTCGTTCCTATAGCCTTTCCTCCACCAGTGAAGAGGAGGGTGACTTCTTTCTCGAACGAATAGTTGATTGCCTCGTTAGTAGGATTGAGGAAGATCGAGATGTCTTTGAGCGGGTAGAATGACTTCTCGTCGTGTAGCACTACGAGAATAGCGCCTCCACCTATTTCTTTTACATCAACATGTGGTGCAATTTTTGAAAAATCAGGCGATTTTAGTGATTTAAAGGCGGACCGAAAACTCAGTAAATCTCGGAAGAAATTGGCCTCCATGTTCTTGGAGTCTAAAAGTACATAGGAAAATTTATTTATGGTGTCTCCGGCCTTGTAGGAGTTCTCATTTCCGAACTTGCTCTGGCCGATTTCCTGACCCATGTGGAAGAATGGGATGCCAAAGGAGAAAGCCACTGCGGCAAGGGCCAATTTGCATCTTGCCTCTTTCTCTTTGGAACTCTTGATCCCTCTTGTCTCAAGGTAATCGAAGTATGTGCGATTATCATGGCACTCAACATAGTTGATGGTCTGGGTTGGGTGCTTGAACATCGGGAGACGGCCGCTCCATTCTTGGGAGGAGCCGAATAAGCTATAAAGGAAATGGTCTTTGGCGGCCATGTCCCCAGCGATATAGGCTTTCACGCTTTCACGGTATGAGTCATTGAAGAAAGCGAATTCCGGGAGGATTGAGGCATTCCCCATGTTCGCGAGTTTGTGATGGGTCTCGCAACCCATATTCCAACCCTCTCCATAAGTCATAAAGGACGGGTCTTTGGATCTGCCATATTTCGCGATTTCCCTGACAGTTTCCACGTCGATTATGCCCATAAGGTCGAAACGGAAGCCATCAACATCGTAGTAATCGATCCACCACTTCGCCGAATCGACGATGAGTTTGTGGACCATTTTCTTTTCGCTTGCGAGGTCATTGCCGCAATAGGAAGCGTTCTGAAGTTTGCCGTTCTTGTGCTTTCTGAAGTAATAGCCAGGGACGATTTTCTCAAAAGAGGAATTGAGGTAATCGTAGACATGGTTATAGACCACATCGAGATTGACCCTAATGCCTTTCTTATGGAAAGCCTCAATCATCATTTGAGCCTCAACGACTCTTGCTTTTGGGTCATTAGGATTTGAGGAATAAGAACCCTCTGGGACGAAATATTGGGCTGGGTCATAACCCCAGTTATAGGAATTCTCCGGATGGAGTTCATCAATGGTCGCGACATCGTTGATCGGGAGAAGCTGGAGATGGGTAAAACCAAGGCTAGTGAAGTAATCGAAACCGGCACGATGGCCTTTTTCGGTCTTTCTGTTTTCTTCGATGAGGCCTAAATATTTTCCTTTGTTTACGATGGTCGAATGAAGATCGCTCGTCATGTCTCTGACATGGCCTTCATAGATGATCGCATCCGTGTAATTGTCGATGATAGGAAGGTTCGTTCTTTCCTTTTTGACTGAGAGTTTTTCGAGATTAAGGACGACGCTGGATTTGGCGTCCGCCATCGAGCCTTTGGCATATGGATCGATGCTCTCTAGAGCGATTTCGTTATTCGTGACTTCGTAAAGGTACTCAGCCTCGTCGAGGTCGCCTTTGACGACAATCTCATAAACGCCTTTCTCTCTCCTAAACATATCGATGTTTGAAAAGAACTCGTCACCTTTCTTTTTGAGTTTGAGGACGACTTTCGAGGCTAAAGGAGCCCAAAGCCTAAAGGTTGTCTGGGTCTTTCTATACATCGCACCAAGCTCACCATCGAAGTAATATTCCTCATCAAAATTCTTGAACGCGGTCGCGTCTTTGACGTCGAGCGGCACTCTTCCAACGGAAGGGACAAGCAAGAAATAACTATGGCCTAACGGAAGAGGCTTAGTCAGATGGAAATCGACGTAATTCCTTCCTTTTGTGCCGTGGAGTTTCAAAACATCCTTATGGTCGATAAGGAGGGAGATATGGGGGTCCTCTATTGCTGGGGAAAGACGTATGACGTCTTCCTCAATCAGTTTCGCAAAGATAAATAGCTCTTTCATTCGTATAAAGCCGTGGCAATCGCAAAACCACCGTCATCGCTGATGGAAACGCTATAGGTTTTGCCTTTGAAAAGGATATATGGGGCGCCTTCTTCTTCGTGGAGGACCTCCACTTCGTTCATTGGGGCTAAGGCTAAGCCTTTGCCTGTCGCTTTCATGAAGGCTTCTTTGGCTGCGAAGAAACCCGCGACGCACTCAGCTTTGTTGGTGCGGGCTTCGTAATATTCCATTTCCTTAGAGGAAAGTATTTTCTTCGCAAGACGGTCCGGATCTTTGATTCGGGCTATCTCAACCATATCCGTTCCGATTCTCATTAGTTATCCGATCCGAGCTTGATGTCCTCTAGTTCGTTTGGCGCATGGACAAGGACTTTGCAACCCTTTGAGGAGCTAGGACTATCTGGTGCCATGGCGACGATTCCATCTGCCTGAAGCATCGCGAATAATTTGCCTGCGCGAGGGAATCCGACGCCGAATTGTCGCTGAATTTTGGAAATTGAGGTGTATTCGGTGGCCATGACTTGCTCTTTGACCATGTTATAGAAATCCTCATCGGATTGGGCTTTGAGCTCGGCTCTAGAAACGGTTGGCATTGCCGCTTCAGCCGCTTTCGCTTCGGCCTCATGGTCAACGAGGTCAAGGAAGTTCTCATCATACATGGTGCCTAAGCCTTGGCTATTGATGAAGGAGACGACTTTCTCGATTTCGCCATCATCAACAAGGCAGCCCTGGGCACGGGTTAAGCCGTTTCTTGTAATGAGTGAGCAATCGATAAGCATGTCGCCATGACCGACGAGGTCTTCGGCACCGCCCTGACCGATGATGGTCTGGGAGTCGATTGCGCTAGACATAGAGAGAGCGACACGGACTGGGATGTTCGCTTTGATTACGCCGGTGATGACCTGGACGCTTGGACGCTGGGTGGCGATGACAAGATGGATGCCAGCAGCACGGGCTTTTTGAGCTAAACGGACCACCGCTTCGCCGATGTTCTTGCAGGTATCTGAAAGGTCGGCGTATTCATCAATGAACACGGAGATGAATGGCAGTTTCTTAAGGCCGTTCTTAGGAGCGTAGGAGGAGTTGAAAGCACGGATGTCACGGACTTCCGCCAACTCAAACAATCTGTAGCGGCGTTCCATTTCCTCAATGAGTTTGTCCATGCAGACCTTAGCCTCGCTTGGCTCTTTGATGATTGGGCAAAGAAGGTGAGGAAGATCTTTGTACTTAGACATCTCGACACGCTTTGGATCGACGAGGACGATCTTGCAATCCTCAGGCCTATTTCTCATGATGAGGGACATGATAAGACCGTGCATGAAGATGGATTTACCTGAACCGGTCGTACCTGAGACGAGAAGGTGAGGGAATTTGCTTAAATCTGAGCAGATGCATTCGCCAGAAATGTTCATACCGAAAGGAACATACATGTTCGAGGATGGATCGGTTGGCATGCTTTCGATCATTTCTTTGAGAGAGACGATGGTAGTTTTGAGGTTAGCGATTTCTAAACCGGAGGTGTCCTTGCCTCTGACGACTTCCTCAAAACGGACGGCCACGCCATTAAGTTTCATTGAGATGTCTCTCATGTAACGGCCAATGGATGAGACGGAAACGCCGGTGTCAGGCTGAATATCGTAACGGGTGACGGATGGACCGACCGTAAATCCAACAGCCTGCGCGCCTACGCCTAAATTAGCGAACGTCTGGTTGATGACATTAACCGTATTCTGGCAATCCTTTTGGATTTGCTCGGCATTTTGGTCGTTGGAATAAGTCTTGAGGAGGTCAAGGCTTGGGAACGTGTAATCAGGGAGAGGCGTCGCTTTTTCGGCGCGTAGCTCACGGAGTTTCCTCTCAAATGGGGTGAGCTGTGGCTCTGGGTCTGGTTCTGGCTCTGGCTCTCTCACTGGGGTGATGACTGGAGCAGGAATAGGCTCAGGTTCTGGCTCACTCTCATAATAAGGCGGGTAATTGTCATTCGCTGGGGCTTCTTCTTGAACGGAGCCGTGGATGATTGGCTCTGACTCATAGGAATCGCTAGAAACCTCTGGCTCTTCTGGGGCTTCGTAGGCTGGGATTGGTTTCTCCGCTGGGGCAGGTTCTTCGTAAACTGGGGCTGGCTCAGGGATGATTGGCTCATCGTAGGCCGGGGCAACTTCTTCCTCAAGAGGTTCTTTAACCTCATTAGGAACGGCAAAAGAGACAGGTTTTGCTGGCTCTTTTTTTGGTTCTGGGGTTATTGCGGCCGGTTTTGGTTTGGCGGTTTCAGGGATGTTTGAATCAAAAGAGAAAACGGCAGTCCTCAGACCGCTTCTGGACATGTTGTTTGGTGAGAAAGAATTTGGCCTTTCGTAGGTTGCCTCCACTTCTTGCGCGCTTGGGTATTGGCTAGCTGGACGGCTATGGTAATCGGCCGCTCTCGATGGGAGAGGCGCGCTAGGAGCCGGGGTCGGTTCTTTTTTCTCCTCTTCTACGAAGATTGGTTTTTGCTCAGGGGTGAAGGTCAACTGTGGAGCACCAAATGGGGAAGCATTTGGATTCTCTCCGCCAAATGGTGGTTCATTAGACGCCATGCTGGCTTTCTCTTCTTCGAAGCGGGCGAGAGCCTCTGCTCTTTGCCTTTCGATTTCTTTCTGGCTCTTTCTCTTTGCGTTGGCCTGGCCGATCTTTCTAGAGATAACGCCAATGAGGACGAAGAGAGGTCTCCAGAACATGACGATCGCACCGCCACAAAGGAAGAGGACGGCAAGAAGAAGCGGCATGAAATCGAGGCCGCCTTTGAAGGTGCTTGTGATGCTTCCGAAGAGGATGCCGCTAGCGAGTCTAGCGTCGCCAATGAGGATGGCGTCTTGGTTATTCCAAACCTCTTCGAAGATCGGGTTAAGGTTTTCAAGCGCTCCGGTGCCGGCGGCGATGAAACCCATAAGGAAACCAAAGCCGATCCAGAATAAGAAGGCACCAAGATAGAAATTCCAGCCTAGGACCGCGCCTAATCTGCCTTTGATGGCAAGGGTAAGACCAACGGCTGCGAACAAAACGAGGGAATAGTAATAGAAAGCGTAGCCAAAAAGATAAACCATCCCAAATGTGATTGGGAAGAGCTTAGTGAAAGGCGCCAAAAAGAAGATGACGCTAAGAAGGAAAACCATCACTCCGATGGCTTGGAGAATATTCTTTTTGCTAAAGCTGTGTTTTTCTTTCATGAAAGGTTAGATTTCGACGATTACTGGGATGAGGAGAGGTTCTTTGCCCGTCATTCTCCTGATAGCGCGGGAACAACGTTCGTGGCAGCCTTCTTTGATGGTGTCTAAGGTGTCGTTGTTGTTGAGGCCTTCTTCTAAGCAGGCCATGAAGATCTTGGTGACGTCACGGAGAAGGACTTCGCCATCGCGGGCGAAGACGATGCCACGCGCCTGAACGTCAGGCCCTGCCACCACCTTGCGGGTTTCTTTGGAGACGCTGACGGAAATGATGACAACACCTTGAGAGAGTTTCTCACGGTCTTCGATAACTGCGCGGCTTACGTCGCCAACGCCAATGCCATCGATCATGATGTCGCCATGGGGGATGTTCTCTTGGAGAATATGTCCGCCAGTCTCATCAAAGAGAAGGGACATGCCATTCTCAAGAAGGAAGATGTTCGAATGGTTAAGGCCGGTTCCGGTGTTGACCGCGACTTTCGCGTTGTTGAGAAGGTCTTTGAAGAAGCCTTTGACAGGAACGTAATACTTCGGGCGGAAGAGGGAAATCATCATCTTAAGGTCTTCCTCAGAAGCGTGCATCTTGCGGAATTCCTTCTTGGTGATGTTAAAGACGTTGCAGCCAGAGCGATAGAGCTCATCGAGGGCGTCGGTCGCCTCAAGCTCTTCGTTGTCGTCGGCTGGGACGGCATTGATGAAGAGATCGGTTTCTTTGAGGTGAATAGGTCTGCCTGCTTCGGTCTGACCTGCCGCTAAAAGCGCGATCTTATGGTATATTTTCGGATGGTATCCGAGCATTAAGACAATAATGTCTTGATCACGATAACGGTTGATATCGTCGACTGATCCGTAGTTTTCCCTTGGAATCAAGAGCTGGCCGCATTCCTGCATGGCTCTGATGGTCTCGGTCGTATCGTCATCGTAAGGGATGATTTTCTTTTTGGTTTGGATGGCGAGGCTAATGACTTCGTCAATGTTATAGAAGTTAAGCGAATAGAGGGCGATGAAGACGCGTCCCACCGCATTTTCGACGTTCCTCTCGATGATCGGCTTGAGCTTGTATTTTGGGGCCGTATATCCAGGTCTTTCAGCGTAAATCGATGGGGTAAGAAGCGCTAAAGTAGGATTCTTTTCGGCAATCGCTGAAAGCGAAGCCATATCGCCTAAGTAGTTCTTGGTGGCATTATTCTCAACGACATAGTCGCTTGTGAAGACGATGTTGCCATAGCTGGTGTTGATGGCGATGCCACTAGAAAGAGCGATGTTATGGGAGGTCTGGAAGAAGGAGATTTCTCTTCCTGCGACCTTGAAAGTACAGCTTGGGGTGACCTCATGGAATTCGAACTGGGTTTCGCTAACGCCAACGTGCTTAAGGAAGTTACGCATCATGGCGAGGGTAACCTTAGAACCGAAGACTGGAGCTGGAGCATCTTTGTAGAGATAGGCAAGGCCGCCGATTTCATCATCGTGACCATGAGGGAGGAAATAGGCTTTGACCCTTTCCTTGTTTTCGATGAGGTAGGAGAAATTAGGGATGATATAGTCGATGCCTGGCGTGGTTCTGTCTGGGAAACGGAGTCCGCTTCCAATAACAAAAATGTCACCATTGATATCGATGGTGTAACAAGATTTGCCTCTTTCATCGAGGCCGCCTAAAGCGACAATTCTGATTCTATCGTTCATGCTCGAAAAATCTCCTACGCATATTATACCCAAGCGCGCACAAAGTGGCACAGGCAATTTTGGAAATTGTATAAAGAAAAGGCGCTTCTATTGAGCGCCTTAATCAGATACGTCCTTAAATTTTCTCCATGTTGCGGCAAGCGATGACGTCAACGCCAGTGCCCGCAACGTCCTTGATGATGACGTCACCAATGTGGACAGGAGCCTTGATTTCGACCTTGTTGATTGACGACATAATCTCGAAGATTTTGCCTTTAGGGATTGGATCCTTTGTCTTGACTGGGCAAAGAGGCAATTCGGCGTTATCGATACGCACGGTCGAGGTCACGACACGGGTTGGGTTCGTGACTTCTTGTTTGCCATATGCGGCGCCTCTAGGACAGAAGTTTCCAGTGACGTTAAGATCTTTGTCTACATGGAGATGGCAACCACGTGGACAGACGATGCAAATTAAATCTCTCTCTTCCATATTACATCTCCTTTGCCACCATCTTAATGGTGATTGGCGAGCTCTCATCTACGAGCTGCTTTCTAGGTAATTTCTGGATTTCCATTTCACTAGGAATTATCGCAGTTTTGAGAACTTTCTTGATGACGTTTCCATTCTGTTCGTACTGGATGTAAACGTTCTTCGATGGCTTACGGACGCGGAACTTGAAAGTGATGTTTTCAAGACTATCGTCGATCGCGATTTTTCCAGGGACGACATAGCCGATCCCATCCCCGGCGATGACCTCGATTTCAGAGGTCGCTTTCTTCTCTTCGCCTTTAAGATAAATGGCCGCGTTCTTGCCGGCTTCCCTAGCCTCTTCGACGACGTTGTCGACAAGGTCGTGGACGTGGAGAACATTGCCGCAAGAGAAGATGCCTGGAACACAGGTTTCGAGTTTATCATTGACTAAAGAACCACGGCTTCTGGAGGTTGGGATTCCAAGGTGATTCAAGAGGTCATTATTCGGGAGGAGACCGATGGAAAGGATGAGGGTATCAACCTCGAATTCCTTCTCGGTTCCTGGGATTGGCTGCATCTTTTCATCGACTTTGGAAAGAACGATTTTCTCTAATCTGCCTTTACCAACGACTTTGCTCACGGTGTGGCTGAGGTAAAGCGGGATGCCATAGTCTTCTAAGCACTGAACCATGTTTCTGTTGAGACCGTTTGACCAAGCGCAGATCTCAGCGACGCCAAGGACTTTGGCACCTTCTAGGGTGAGGCGTCTGGCCATGATAAGGCCGATATCGCCTGAGCCAAGGATGAAGACCTTCTTACCGGTCATATAACCATATTCATTAAGGAAAAGCTGAGCCTGACCTGCGGTCAAGACGCCGGCTGGACGATCGCCAGGGATGCCGATGGCCCCTGCATTTCTTTCATAGCAGCCCGCAGCCATGACGATGGCTTTGGCCTGGACCATGACGACGCCGTCATCCTTTGAGGTATAGGTGATGACTTTGTCTTTGCTGATATCAGTGACGAAGGAATGGAGTTTGAATTCGATCCCTTTCTCTTTGACTTGCTCGATGAAACGGGCAGCGAATTCTGGGCCGGTGAGCTCTTCTTTGAACTCAGTGAGGCCAAATCCGTTATGGATGCATTGATTGAGAATGCCACCAAGGAATTCGCCTTTTTCGAGGATGAGGATGTCCTTGATGCCTTCGTTATAGGCGCCGATCGCTGCGGCCATGCCTGCGGAACCACCGCCGATGATGACTAAATCTCTGTACTCCATCTTATTTGGCTCCTTTCGTGGCTTCGCTAAGAACGATCTCGGAACCCTCTTTGTCGTAAAGGATCTCCATTGGCGTGACGCCATAATGTTTGCTTAAAAGCCTGATGACGTTAGGCTGGCAGAAACCGCCTTGGCATTTGCCAAAACCGGCACGGGTTCTCTTCTTGAGGGCCTTGATGGTCATGCATGGGAGAGATCTATTGAGCGCGTCTTCGATTTCTCCTAAGGAGACTCTTTCGCAGTTGCAGACCATCTCGCCGAAGTCTGGGTTCTTCTTAATGAGAGCGTTTCTCTCTTCCAAAGAAAGGTTGAGTGGGCGGATATATGGCCTGATGGTTTTCTTGAAGGAAGGATTCTTCTCTGGCTTGAGGATCGGATAAACGAGCTCATTGGCGACATATTCGCCGATGGCCGGAGAAGAGACGAGGCCTGGGGATTCGATGCCAGCGACATTGATGAAATGAGGATGGTTCTTCGAAGGCTCGATGATGAAATCGTGGTTGCTTGGGGTTGAGCGGTTGCCAGCGTAGACCCTGATCTGCTCACCAAATGGGATGCCTGGGACCATCGCTGTGGCCTGAGCCTTGACGTTGGCAAGAGTCATCGAATCAGTTGAGACGTCAGAAATGTCATCGACTGGCTCGCTTGATGGGCCGACGATGTAGTTTCCGCTTGTGGTTCTGGAAACAAGAATGCCTTTTCCTTTCTCGCTTGGGAGAGGGAAAACGACAGAGTTGACGAACTTTTTCCCTGGCAAATCCTTATCGAAATGGTTCAAAACATAGTACTGACCCTTGCGTGGGGTGATGTGCCAAGAAATGTCGTCCATCATCTTCGCGAACTTGTCGCTAGAGAGGCCAGCGGCGTTGATGACGACCTTAGCTTCGTATTCGGCTTTGTTCGTTTTGACGATGAAATGATCGCCTTTGTCCTCGACGTTAAGGACGGCTTCCATCAAATGGAGCTCAACGCCGTTATCCATCGCGTTTTCCATCGCGTGGCTGGTGAGAGTGAACGGATTGACGATTCCGCCGGTCGGGCAGAAAAGAGCGCCTTTGACGTCTTTGGTGATGTTTGGCTCTCTTTCAAGAACCTCTTCTTTAGAAAGGATATGGGCTTCTACGCCGTTGAGCTTAGCGCGTTCCGCCAAATCTTTAAGGGTTGGAAGCTGTTCCTCATATAAGGCTAAGGTCAAAGTGCCATTCATCTCGAATTCGACGTCGAGGTCTTTGCAAACCTCAGGCATCATCTTGTTTCCGAGAACATTGAATTTGGCTTTGTTGGTGCCAGGAACAGGGTCATAGCCACTATGTGCTATGGCGCTATTGGCCATCGATGTCACATCGCCGACATCGGTTTCTTTTTCGATTACTAATGTGTGGAGCTTATAGGCGGAAAGGCTTCTGGCGATGAAGGAACCGACCGCACCCGCTCCGATGATTATTACGTCGTGCATGTGGACTAGTATATTACGCTTTCTCTAATTATCTTAGCAGTAAATCCGAGGAAAAAATACCGAATATCCTCGAAATGCTAACGCTCAAGTTTTACTTGTGGTAACATTAGCCCGTTCATAATTTAGTAAGGAAAAGAGAAAAACATGAAACAAGTATTCGAACTTGAATTTGAAGGTCGTCACCTTCAAGTTGAAACCGGAGAGATCGCCAAGCAAGCCGATGGTGCGGTCTTTGTCCGTTTCGGCGAGACAGTCGTTCTCTCGACTGCCTGCTGCGCCGATGAACCAAAGGGAGGCGATTTCTTCCCTCTCACCGTCGACTATCAAGAGAAACAGTACGCCGCTGGCAAAATCCCTCAGGGATTCCTTCGCCGCGAAGGTCAGCCAGACGCCCACCAGACCTTAAGCGCACGTCTTATCGATAGACCAATCCGCCCACTTTTCGCTGAAGGCTTCAGAAACGAAGTCCAGATCATCAACACCGTCATGTCCGCTGATCCAGATTGCAGCCCAGAGATGACCGCCATGCTTGGCGCTTCCCTCGCCCTTTGCATCAGCGACATCCCATTTGACGGCCCAATCGCCGGCGTCATCGTCGGCAGAGTCGATGGCAAGTTTGTCATCGATCCAACCGCTGAGCAGAAAGAAAAATCCGACATCAACCTCACCGTCGCTGGAAGCGAATCCGCGATCATGATGATTGAGGCCGGTGCCGACCAGGTTCCAGAGGAAGAGATGCTCGACGCCATCGAATTCGGCTTCGCTGCCATCAAGAAACTCTGCGCCTTCGAGAAAGAAATCATCGCTGCCGTTGGCAAACCAAAGAGAGAGATTCAGCTCTTCACCGCCGACGAGTCAGTCAAAGCCCACATCCAGGAAGAGATCGGCGAGAAACTCGTCAAGGCCATCTCCATCTTCGACAAGCTCGAGAGACAGGATGCCGTCGCCGCTCTTAAGAAACAGATCCTCGATGAATATGACGCCATCGAACCAGAGGCCAAAGACCACAACGCCAAGATGATGATGGTCGCTGACATCCTCGAAGAGATGGAAGCCAATGAGGTCAGACGTCTCATCATCGAAGACAAGATCAGACCAGACGGACGTAAAGTCGACGAAATCCGTCCTCTTAACGCTCAGATCGACCTTCTTCCAAGAGCACACGGTTCCGCCATGTTCACCCGTGGTCAGACCCAGGTCATCTCCACGACCACCCTTGGCCCTCTCTCCGATGCCCAGATCATCGACACCATCAATGCCGAAGGCACCAAGAGATTCATGCATCACTACAACTTCCCACCATTCTCCGTTGGTGAGATCGGAAGAACCGGACGTCCAGGCCGTCGCGAAATCGGCCATGGCGCCTTAGGCGAGAGAGCCCTTAGCTACGTCATCCCAAGCGAGGACGAATTCCCATACACCATCCGCTGCGTCGCTGAAGTCGTCGAATCCAATGGCTCCTCTTCCCAAGCCTCCATCTGCGCTTCCTGCCTCTCCCTTATGGCCGCTGGCGTCCCGATCAAAGGCATGGTTAGCGGCATCGCCATGGGCTTAATCACCACTGACCCAAGCCGTTCCCCAGACAAAAAGACCAACCATTACACCATCCTCACCGATATTCAGGGTCTTGAAGACCACTTCGGTGATATGGACTTCAAGTGCGCTGGCACCGAAAAAGGTATCACCGCCCTTCAGATGGACATCAAGATCCACGGCGTCACCCGTGAGGTACTTAGCGAAGCTCTTGCCCAGGCCAACAAAGCCCGCGCTGAGATCCGCGAAGTCATGAAAGGCGCTATCGCTGAGCCAAGAACCGAAGTCAGCAAATACGCTCCTAAGATGGTCACCTTCAACATCGATCCAGATAAGATCCGTGACGTCATCGGCACCGGCGGAAAAGTCATCAACGACATCATCGCCAAGTGCGACAACGTCAAGATCGACGTCGAGGATTCTGGAAGAATCACCATCTACCACAGCAACGCCGATGCGATCAACGCCGCTAAGACCATGATCGACAACATCGTCCGCGAAGCCAAAGTCGGCGAGATCTACGAAGGCGAAGTCACCCGTGTTGAGGAATATGGTGCATTCGTCAACCTCTTCGGCACCACCGATGGCTTATGCCATGTCTCGAGACTCGACTGGAACTACGTCGAAGACGCCACCAAGTTCGTCAAGCTCGGCGACAAGCTCAAAGTCGTCGTCATCGGACTTGAGGATGGCAAGATCAAGCTCTCCCACCGTGAGTTCCTTGAGAAACCAGAAGGCTATGTTGAGCGCCCAGAGCGCAAGCCAGGAAACGACCGTCCAAAAGGCGGCAAGGATTTCCATGGCGGACACGGCCATGGCGGAAAGCGTCACTAATTAAAAATTAGCCTTGAGTGAAAGCTCAGGGCTTTTTTTGTTGCAAACCCACGCTATTTCTTTATAATTACCCCTGCGACATCTCTTTGATGCAGCCCCTAAATGCGTTTCGGGGACTCGTCATTGGGAATGTTAAGTAAACGAAAGGAGAAACGCACATGCTCAACAAAGAAGAGAAGAAGAATCTCGTCAAGAAGTATGGCAAATCCGAGAAAGACACCGGAAGCGTTGAAGTCCAGGTCGCCATCCTCACCAAGAGAATCAGCGATTTGACCGCTCACCTCAAGTCCAACCATGGTGATGCCACCGCCAAGAGATCCCTTATGGAGCTCGTTGGAAAAAGACGTACCCTTCTTGCCTACCTCTCCAAAACTGATCATGACGCCTACGAGAAGTTAATCGCTTCCCTCGGCCTCAGAAAGTAAGAGGAAAGAAAAAGAACTCAAAACTCGGCAAATCGCCGAGTTTTTTGTTACTTTTCCCACATTAATTGTCGACTTAGAAAATAATTCTTGAAAAAAGAGGATTCATACTTACAATAGGCTCACATATGGGTATAACCCATTTATCCAGGAGGAATTAATGATGAAAAAACTTACATCTGCAGCTCTCTTGTCCTTAGCTTTAATTCTCGCTTCATGCACAGGTAACGGCGAAACGCCAGCCACCTCATCGCTTGAGAATTCAGATAGCGCAAGCACTTCGTTGGAAAGTGACAGCGCCACTACTAGCCAAGCAGACACTTCAGAAGAAACTTTAGCCGATAAGGTCAAGTCCTTATTCACAACCTTAGCCGAAACCAATAACGGCACCTACACTTCCAAAGGCTATTTCACCGAACAGCACTTTGGCGATGGCATGCTCCATCTTCTCGATAGCTCTAAGCGTACCGACGCTTGGGGTTATGGCGAAGCCAAGATCGCTAACTATGGTATCGCTCAGTTCCTTTACACCAACGACACCATGGGCGTTGACACCGAGAAAGCCAGCATCGTTTCCCCAAATACCAACCTTACCTACAAAGAATACAACCACATTCTTGCTGATTTAGGCGAATCCGGAAAGAACATCACCTTTACCGAGGCTTCCCGCAGCCACACCTTCAGCACCAACGATGCCGAATTCATTCAATCCTTAGTCGATCTCGACCAGCTTGGTCTTGATGGCGTCGCTGATGAATTTACCGAAATCAAAGCCTACTTCAATCTTTCTGACGACGGCAAAGGCTTTGAGAGCATTGGCTATTCCCTCAAAGGTTCCAAGAGTCAGAAATACAATGACATCGCTTATTCCGGCTGCAGCTTAACCAACATCGGCACCACCGCCAAGAACAGCAAGATCGATGCCTATGTTAAGAGCAACCCAACCTTCAGCCCAGCTACCGCTTGGGATGCTGATACCATGGCTTATATCGCCCAGTCCGCTGGAAGCGTCAGTTTCACTCTCCCATTCCCAGCTCAGACCTCTTATGCCTATTCGATGCCAGCTAACTCAAGCAACGGCATGATCTATGCCGATCTCGGTTCTGGAAACAAGAACACCGCTTACGGCCAGGCCTTAGTCGCCGCTGGCTTCGAACTCGATGCCGAAAATAGCAGCGCCGCTGACAACCTCTATGTCTATACCAAGACAATCACCGAACGTCAGGGCTTCCAGGGTGCCAAGATTGCCTTAGTCGGTCTTTCCTACAGCACCGCCACCGACGAGGCTGCCACCATCTATCCAAATGGTATTTGGAGCGTCTACTTCTTAGTCCAGACTGAGACCTCCTTCGAGAACGTCACCCTTGCTGAGGTCAACACTGAGCTCCAGAGCCACAAGCTCATCTCCAACCCAGCTACCCCAATCGTTCCAACCTTCACCTTACTTGATGGCTACACCAAGATCGACTACCTCGATACCGGAGCCGATACAGCTGAATACCTTGAAGCCATGGCCAGCTACTACGGCCTCACCATCACCATCGATGCTTGCTTCGGTGCTGAGATCCATGTCTATTACCCAGAGGCCAGTGCCGATGCCGCTGTCGCCAACGTCATCTCTCAGGTGACTGCCGCTGGTTTCACTCAGGAAACCAACTCAACCACCGGACAGCCAATTGAAGGATCCTATTCTTCTAACGCCGACGCCACTGCTGATGCCAGTCTTGAAGTCAGCGTTGCCAAAGCCCTTGATTCAACAACTGGTGCTTACAAAGGCTTCATCTACATCGCCGTTACCCATCTCAAGTATTCCGTCTCTCGATAAGTGAACGCTTGAATAAGCCGGGCCAATCCCCGGCTTTTTTTATTGCCAAAACCCTTGTTCATATGGGCAAATACCCGCCCAAATTAATTAACTCAGGGGGTTTTGAAATAGACTTTTGTACAAATTTGAATTATTTCATTCGGCTTTGTCTTTGTTTTTGTTAGGTTTGTAAATATCCCAATTTTGATACCGATTCAGAAATAGCACGGTTTTGCAGGGAATTTTTAGTTCGTTCGCGCCCCTACGCGAAAATAAGTATTGAATTATCGGCTCTCGTCTATAAAATACTTGCATGTTCCATGGCCTAGCCATGAAAGGAGCACCTATGAAGAAAAACAACCTATTACTTGCTCTTCTTGCTAGCTCGCTCATCCTCACCTCTTGCGGAGGAGATGACAAGCCAGCCGATGAAAGCGCAAAAGAAGCCGAGACCTCACAGCAATCTGGCGACTCGACCGTAGCGTCAGGCGAACCAGGTACCACTTCCGAACCAGAAATCTCAGTCGACACAAGAAGCAACGCCGACAAGATCAAAGACCTCTTTGCTTTGATGGCGTCCGGAAAGTCTTCCACCGTCGAATACAATGGCTACACCACTGAGTTCTATGGCGAAGACAAAGGCATCTGGAATGAAGTTCCTGCCTCTGACACCGAATCCGAAAGTTCCGGTGTTGCCGTTATCCCAAACTATGGCATTTATTCTGTTAGCTGGGATGATGCCTCCAATGAGTATTATTTAGCCGGCATCATGACTCCAAATACCACTTTGGATATCGGCGATGTTCAATACACCACCGTCGATTTAGGCAAGGCTGCCGCTAGTATCACCTTCGCCGAATCTTCAAGAACCCACACCTTCAGCACTGAAGATGCAGCATTCTGCACCGCTATGCTCGGTGTCCTTGGCGCCTCTTCCTTAAGCAGCGTTTACGCTGGCAAGAAAGTCAGCTTCAACGTCAACGAGGATGGCTCCGCTCTTACTAACGTTTCGCTTTCCCTCACCCAGCCAACCGACAGCCAATACAAGGCCACCACAATCGAAGGCATGAAGATCTCTAAGATCGGCACGACCACCAACCTCGACTTTGAGGTTTTGATCACCAACCCTGGCATCAGTGCGAGAACCACTTGGACCTCTTACGAGCTTCAGTATTTCGCCCATCTCCACGCCAGCTTCACTCTCCCGTTCCCAACCGGTGCTTCATACGCCGTTAACGTCAGCGTCCTTGAAGAGGGTGAGTTCTGCTTCCAGGACCTCGGTTGTGGCAACAGAGTCAACGCTTATAAGACCCAGCTTGAAGGTGCCGGATTCACTCAGAACGACGATTATACCGACACTGCAAAAGGCATCTTTGCCTATGAGAAAACCTTAGAGCCAGCCACCGCAACTGTTGGCGCTCTCAAGGAAATCGTCAGGTTTACCTGGGTGAATGACGCCAGCCAAGCCGTCTATTATCCAAATGGACAATTCATCGTCATTGCCTACCCAAAACAGGAACTCCTTAAGATTACCGTCGCCGAGCTTACCACTCTGCTTACTTCTAAAACCCTCAGCGATGGCACCCAGTACTGGCCAGACATGGCTTATGACAACTGCACCGGCGCTGCCGTTGAAGATTTGACCGAAGATGCTTATGACTACTATTACTACTATGGCTATGAGACCAATTACTACGCTTTCATCAATCTCTACTATGCAACCGAAGCTCAAGCCATTGCCGCTGCCAACTACATCAACACCCAACTTGGCAAAAACGGTTACGTCGCCAACACCTCCAATGGCACCTATACTTTGAGCACAACTGATCCATACACATATGATTCAGAAGATGTTATTGTTAGGGCTCAAGTCGCATACGATGACAACGGCAACTACCTTGGTTACGTTGAAGTCTTGATCTGGCACTACATCGAAGAGTCCTGGTATTAATCAAACAGTTTGCTAAGCCGATCAGAAATGGTCGGCTTTTTTTGTTGGTCACCCCTCCCTCATCCAAGAGATCGCAAAAGCTATTTTGAGAGAGGGGCGGCCTAAAGGTTAACAACGGCCCCATGCCAATGAGACCTAGAGGAGAGTGTCTCCCTCCTCACTTCTCATATATAAGGAAAAAAAGAAATTTTCCGAAAATTCTAAAATTTTCTTCTTTTGAGATTGTTCCTTTAGGAAGCGCTTTCAGGGTAGTAAATATTTTTTATGTTTGTAGAATATTTTTGTTACAGGAAAAAACCTTATGGAAAAACTTATTCTCTCTGAAGTGGAAGTCGAAGCCATCTGCGAAAGACTTGCCAGCGAAATGGACAAGCAAATGGACAAGGACGGCAGCAACCTCCCTGTTTTGCTTGGCATCATGAACGGCGCTCTTCCATTCATGTATCAGCTTGTCAAAAGCATCAAGCATCCAAACGAGATCGACACCATGCAGGTCTCTAGCTATAACGGAACCGTCTCAACCGGCGAGCTCATAGTTAAGAAGAAACCTGAGCGCAATCTCGAAGGCAAAGACGTCTACATCATCGAGGATATCATTGATACCGGCCTTACCATGCACTTACTCCGTAAGTACATCATGGACGTTTACAAGCCACGCCACCTCTATGTCGTCATCATGATCAAAAGACATGTCGACAAACCTCATTACCAGGAAGTCGCCGACTTCACCGGCGTCGTCCTTGAGGAGCAGCGTTACATCGTCGGCTACGGTTTTGACTACTATGGAATCGGCCGTTGCCTCCCATACGTCTTCGTTCCATCTGAGGAAGACTTCAAGACCTGGGACGCGATCCTAACGAAAGATAACCCAGACTACAAAAACAAGAAGAAATAATTTACTACAAAAAATCTAAAAATCCCCTGCAAAACGCAAGGGATTTTTTAAATACGTATGCAAAACTCAGCTTTTTCGGATAATGAAAAGACCCCGCATCGCAGGGTCTAGAGAATATCAATTAGCCGTGGATATGAACGCTGAATTCAAACGCGCGGAGAAGCTGGATAAGGGTGAGGTCGGCGAGATGTTTGGTAACGTTGAGGTTGACGCTGAACTCATATTTCTTCTCTTGTCCGTGATTGTCATACAGATCGAAGACGAAGCGAAGGTGATGTTTATTGAAGAAGTCGATTTCGGTTTTGAGGTAGATGGTGCTCTTGGCGGTGCTGAGCTCTTCTAAATTGCCAAGGATCTCAAGTTTCTTTTTGTTGAGGTTCATCGCATCCTTCCAGGAGAAGTAGCCGCGGAACTTAAGCCACTCATCAAGGCTCATAGCCCAGAAGAGGTCGTGTCCGATTGGCTGATCGAGGTCATCGATGATGTTGTGTTTCTCGTACTTGTTTTTGACGATGAGGTGGACGACGTCATCCATCCACTCCTTAACGATTTCGGGATCGTAGTTTAAAGCTTCTTTTGTCTTCAGTTCGACAGTGATATTTTCTTTCATGTTTTGCTCCTTGATTAATTTTAACTATTTTTCATACAAAAAAACTAGAGATTTGCTAAGGAATTTGCAGATTTGTTTTTGCTGAAAACGGTGAAAAACGGTGAAAATTTACAAAAATAATTAGTAGATTTCTTTGAAAAAACGCTAAATGTAAGCGGTTACATACCACTAAACCCAAACTACTTAAAAATAATTATTTCCTTTTTCGCGATTGCGTGTATTATGCGGACAAGGGCAGAAACCCTGAGAAAAGGAGAAAGACCTATGAAAGATTTTGAAAGATTCAAGAAAAAGGTTCTTCGTGAACACATCATCAAATCCGCATTAGTGGGTTTGGGAATCGGTCTCCTTGCCGCTGCTTTAGCGATCGTCATCTCATTCTTGACTAATCCACCTGCAGCCGTGTGGACCGGCATTATTGCTGGCGTTCTCTTCGCCGGCGCTGGTGGATATTATTATTGGTACAAAACTAAGCCAACCGACAAGAAAATCGCCCTTCGTCTCGATAAGAAACTTGGTTTGCATGAGAAATGCGCGACCATGATCGAATTCCAGGAGAAGGAAGGCGCAATCCTTGCCAAACAGCGTGAAGACGCCACCACCACTTTGGCCGAAAAGCCAACCAAGGCTCTCAAGTTCAGCGTGGGCATCTGGGTCATCCCAGCCCTTGCCGTCGCGAGCGCTTTCTTCACTGCGGCCTTCTTCACCCCACAGAACGCCAACGATCCATACACCTCGAGAGTCGATAGCTCCGAGTTTGACTGGAACAGCGTGACTTCAGACATGGTCAGCGATGCTATGAGCCATGTTAATGAAAACAGCAACATCGCCTCTGAATTCCAATCGTTCCTTTCCCAGATTCTTAGCGAAGTCCAATCGGACCTTACCGACAACAGCAACGTTTCTGAGAGAAGCTCAATCATCGGCGACGCTCAATCCGCTATCGATTCGTTCCTCGATCAGATCAACTCCAAAGAGGAAATCGGCAAGGCGCTTAAGACTGAGCAGGATCAGCACCTCAAGGATCAGGGAGATGACCTCATCGCCGGTGATATCCCAGGTCTCCGTCAAGACTTCCAGGATCTCTATGACGACCTCAGCCAGTTAGAAGGCGAGGCATTAAGAGAATACGCTGGTGAGCTTGCCGATCAAATCGATGACGCCCTTGCGAAAGCCGTTCAGGCTGGCGTCAGCGAAGATGACGACCTCTACCAAACCTATAAACAGCTTGCCAATTGGTTGAGAAGCATTGAGGAAATGCCAACCGATACACAGCCAAGTTCTGGCGAACAGCAATCTGGTTCCGGTTCTGGACAGACCAACTACGATAGCAAAGCCCACGAAGCTGCCGAATCAGCAATCGCTCAGGCTGCTAGCAACGCCGCTTCGAACGTCAATCAGCAGAATGAAAACGAAGCTATGGCATCGGCTATCAAATCCATGATGGAATCAATGATTGACCCAAGACCAGGCAGCGAAGCAAGCGGTACCGAAGGTTCCGGCCCAACAACCGAAGGCTCCGGCCCAGTTTCTGGCCCAACAACCGAAGCATCCGGCCCAGTTTCTGGCCCAACAACAGAAGCATCCGGCCCAGTTTCTGGCCCAACAACCGAAGCTTCCGGCCCAGGAGAATCCGGTCCATCAACTGAAGCTTCTGGCCCAGTTCAGCCAGGCTCACAGCCAGGTTCTGGAGATCAGCCAGGATCTGGAGCTGGCCCAGGTAACTCAGGAGAAAACTCACATACCGACATCATTTATACCGGAGATGGCACAGTCGAATATGGTAGCGTCATTGACAGCTACGGCGGTGCTTACACCGACGATCACGCCCATGGCGATACCGACGACGGTGATACCGCAGACGACTATTTCAAAAATCTCTACGGAGAAGATGGACAAGGCGGAGGAAAATAATCCCCCGCTTTCTCCCCGTTTAAGGAAGGTTTCTATTTCAAAAGGATATAAACAATTAGGTTCGCGTACGAACCAAGAAAAAAAAGGAGTATCAAAACAATGGAAGAAAAAGAGCAAATGATTCAAGAATTCAGTGAATCAGTCGCAAAAATCAAAGCAGAACTTCACAAGGACATCATCGGCCAGGAAGAAGTTATCGATGACGTCGTCATCGCTATCATCGCTGGCGGCAACGTCCTTCTCGAAGGTGTCCCAGGCACCGGTAAAACCCGTTTGGTCCGTTCTTTAGGCCAGACCCTCGATTTACCATTCAGCCGTATTCAATTCACCCCTGACCTCATGCCAAATGACGTCACCGGTACCAACATCATCAGAAAGGATGACGATGGCAATTTAACCACCCACTTCCAAAAGGGTCCTATCTTCGCCCAGATCATCCTCGCCGACGAAATCAACCGTGCTACCCCAAAGACCCAGTCCGCTCTTCTCGAGGTCATGCAGGAGCACAAGACCACCGTCGCCGGCAAAACCTACGTCATGCAGGAACCATACTTCGTTCTCGCTACCCAGAACCCAATCGAGCAGGATGGTACTTACCCACTTCCAGAAGCTCAGATGGACCGTTTCATGTTCAAGGTCGCCATGGACTTCCCAACCGTTCCTGAACTCGCTGACATCGTCAATTTGACCCAGCACTCCCAGGCTGAAAACGCCACCAAGGTCGTTGATGGCCCACAGATCATGAAGATGCGTGCCCTCGCTCAGGATGTCCCATGCATCAAGGAAGTCATCGACTACGCCATGACCTTAGTCCACAACACCCACCCAGAATTCGACGAGACTTCTGAGGTCACCAAGAAATACATCCGTTATGGCTGCTCCCCACGTGCTGGCCAGGCTTTAATCACCGGGGCCAAGATCCGTGCTTTAATCCATGGCAACTATAACGTTTCGTTCGACGATATCGACGCTTTGGCTTTCCCAGTCCTCCGTCACCGTATCAAGATCAACTACAACGCCATCAACGAAGGCCTTTCGATCGACAAGGTCATCGAACTCCTCATCAAGGAAAACCGTAAGAATCGTTAATTAATATGGCATCGGTTATCGACGAAAGCTTTTTCCAACAACTTGAGCTATTCTCACTAGCGGTAAAGGACAATGTCGCTGGTCTTTTTGGCGGCAATCATAAATCGAAAAAGTTTGGTTCAAGCAGCGAATTCGCCGACTACCGCGACTACCTCGAAGGAGACGACATCACCAAGATCGATTGGAACATCTACGGACGAACCGAAAAGATGTACCTAAAGTTATATCTCGATGAGAGACAGATGCAGACCCGTATCTACATCGATTGCTCCACTTCCATGTCCTACAATGGAAAAGACGAGATGGCCGTCAGGTTGGCCGTTGCTTTGGCCTATCTCTC
>JAFYAZ010000048.1 GCA_017540455.1 Bacilli bacterium
AAGACAAATCAAACCCCCGCTTCTTCGCTAAGCGGAGATCTTTAAGGAAACGGTTTGAACGAACGATAGCTAACATTAAAGCTCTCCTAAAATATCTGCGAATTTAGAATTACGCTTATATTTCTCTTTGTCTTTCTTCATCTCTTCATATTCAGACAAAGCGGCTTTTGTCGTCTCGTTTGGTATTTCAAGGCGAATCTCAAAAGGTATTCTCTGCTCACGAACAGACTGTTGAAGGAAAAGAGAAATGGCCGTCGATAGGTCGAGACCAAATTCGGAGAACAAGGCTATGGAGCTCTCTTTGAGTTTAGGATCGATCGAAATATTTGTGCTTACTTTAGCCATACTTACACCTCCCATCAAATATTAACATATTATGCGCATATCATCAACATACTGAAAACGAAGGCCTTATTTAACTAATAAAAGGAAATAAGAAAAAGAATATAAACCGTAGCAAAACAAACTGAAACTTTCGTAATAGCGCTTACATTTGAATTTGTAAGCCCTTTCTTTTACAAAAAACACCAAAAATACTTATTGACTTTTTTATTTTTTTCGCTTGTTGTGAAACCCTTATGAAAGCGCTTGCAAAGGTCATTTTCCTATAGTAAATTGAAGTCACAAATGAGGTGCATAAACCATGAGAATCTTTGATCTAAAAGGCGTTGTTTTAAGTTTGTCAACGCCGAGCATCAACAGCATGCTTAATTCAATCGAGATGTACAAAGGTAAAACATCTGGCGTTGACAAACTTGAGAAAGTCGAGCTTTTGCGTAACATTGCCCGAAGGTTTGGAGCAGTCTCCTCCTGTGCGTTGGGCAATGTTTTTATTTCTACGCAGCAAGAAAAAGACTTATTCGTCCGTGGAAAGCCTGCCACGAACTTCCAGACCCATATGGTCCTCGGATACGCACAGGCGCAAGACCTTATCGACAAGAACTACAAGTTCCAGCCAATGGACATGAAGTTCATCAGCGATCTCCACTACTACATGTATAAGGATTACAACCCAGAGCTAGGCGGCCATCTTAAGAAAGAACAGAACTACATCATGGAAGCCAAGCTTGATGGCAAGTTCGACAGCATCTTCACCCCTGCTGCCCCAGAAGAAGCCTATCAGTTGCTCGATTCCTTAATCTATCAGTTCAACATGTGCGCGGAAGATGAAGAGGTCAATAAGCTCTTACTTACCGCCGTCTTCCTCCTCGACTTCATGTGCATTCATCCATATCAACACGCGAACGGAAGACTTTCGAGACTCCTTCTCCACTTCTGCTTAAAGAAGTTCGGATACAAAGTCGATGACTATTACGCGATCTCTTATCTCATCGAGAAACAGATGAGTGACTACATCGCCGTCTTCAAAGAATCATCCGCCGGTTGGGAAGATGAGCAGAACAACTACGCTCCATATTGCGAATTCCTCGTCAAAACCATCCTCCAGGCCTATAGGAGACTCGAATACATCATCGAGATCAACGCTCTTGATATGAGCACCGAGGACAAAGTCCTTAAGATCGTTCAAGATAGCGCCACCCCAATTGGCAAACACGTCGTGAGAAATGCTTTATACGGCGTTCAGAAAGAAACAGTCGACAAGTACCTCAGTAAGCTTGCAAGCGCTGGCAAGATCCAGCTTATACAGCGTGGCGACAGCGTCAAATACTTTAGGAACTAAGGAGAGAAACCATGGCATACGAAGTTAAGAATATCCGTAATATCGCCTTCCTTGGCCACCAAGGAAGCGGCAAGACCTCCCTCGTGGAGTCTCTCCTCTACATCGGCAAAGCCATCCCTGAGAAAGGCGAAGTCGAAAAGAAGAACACCGTCTCCGACTATCTCCCAGAAGAGCAGCGTAGACAGCAGTCCCTTCAGTGCGCGATTGCCCCACTCGAATACAAGAACTATAAGTTCAACTTCATCGACCTCCCAGGCAACGATGACTTCGTGAGTGAGATCATCGGCGTCACCCGCATCATCAAAGGCGCCGTCCTTGTCATCGACGCTTCTGTCGGTGTCCAGGTCGGAACCGTCAAACACTGGCAAAGACTTAAGAGAAGAGGCATCCCAACCCTCATCTATCTCAATAAGATGGATAAGGAAGGCGTCGACTTCGAAGAAAGACTTGCCGAAATCAGAGAAAAGCTCGGACATACCGCCATCCCATTTGGCTATCCTTTAGGAAAAGAGAGCCACTTCGACGGCTTCATCAACTGTGTTGATATGAAAGCCCGTGTCTATAACGGCAAAGAATGCGTCGATGCGGAAATTTACGAAGACAAGATGGCCAAGGCCGAAGAATTACATGGCGCCGTCGTCGAAGAAGTCGCCAAGACCAACGACGAGATGCTTGAGAAATACTTCGCCGGTGAGACCTTCAGCACCGAAGAGATCCATGAATCCCTCCGTCAGTGCGTCCTCAAAGGCGAGCTCACCCCTGTCTTAGTCGGAAGCGCCTCCCTCAATATCGGCATCCAGACGATGCTTGATATGTTCATCGAATACCTCCCATCCCCATTCGATCTCAAACCAATCGAAGCCCAGGATGAGAAAGGTAACCCAATCGAGAGAGCCACTGACCTTAAGGCCCCAATGTCCGCCTATATCTTCAAGACCCTTGTCGATGACTACCGTGGCGCCATCTCGCTTATCAAAGTGAATTCCGGCACCATCAAGGTCGGAGATGACGTCTATATGAATGGCGAGACCCAGAAAGTCTCCTCTCTCTTCGCCGTCAAAGGCAAAGACCTCACCCCTGTCAACGAGATCAACGCTGGCGATATCGGCGCCATCACCAAACTCGATGATGCCAAATCGACCATGACCCTTTGCGATCCAAAGAGCATCGTCATCTATAAGCCGGTCAAATATCCTTCCGCGGTTCTCTTCAAAGCCATTGAGCTTACGAACAAAGCCAACGAAGCGAAGCTTGGACCAGCCCTTCAGAAGATCCAGCTTGAAGACCCGTGCGTCGAAGTCGTCCGTAATAACGAGACCAAACAGCTCCTTCTTGGCGGCGTTTCCTCCTCTCACGTCGACTTCGTCATCCAGAAGCTTAAAGACATCTACAAAGTCGAACTCAAGACCAGTCCGATGAAAGTCGTCTACCGCGAGTCCATCAAAGGCTCAGGCGAAGCTGAAGGAAGATACGTCAAACAATCTGGCGGAAGCGGCTTCTATGGCGTTGTCACGATGCGCTTCCAACCAGCCAAAGAGAACACCTTCGCCGAGGAAGTCTTCGGTGGCGCGGTTCCAAAGAACTACTTCCCTGCCGTTGAGAAAGGTTTCTATGAAGCCCTCCAAAGCGGTCCGCTTGCCGGCTTCCCAGTCATCGGTGTCAAAGGCGTCCTTACCGATGGTAAGTACCATCCAGTAGACTCCAACGAACAAGCCTTCCGTATGGCCGCTATCCTTGCTTTCAAGGCCGCATATGAGAAGTGCAAGCCGATCATCCTTGAGCCAATCATGAAGATCAAGGTCAACTGCGATCCTAAGTACACTGGCAACATCATCTCTGACCTCTCCACCAGACGTGCGAGAATCCAGGGCATGGAAGAGGAAGATGGCTCACAGGTCATCGAAGCCTACGTCCCAGAAGCCGAGATTGTCGATTACGCGACCCAGCTTAAGTCCTTGACCCAGGCGAACGGTTACTTCAACCGTGAGTTCTATAACTACGAAGAAGTTCCTGAATACCTTAAGGACCAGGTCATCGCCGCGAACAAGATTACAGAGTAAGGACAAACCTCCTTTGGAAAAGAGGCCCCGCAAAAAGGGCCTCTTTTTTATATGTTTTTCCAAAAATCTTTGGCAAATCCCGCTTATTTGGCTTTTCTTTGGGAAACAACAACCTGTGGGAACGGGATTTCGATTCCGTTCTTGGTTAAGACGGTGATGG
Organism: Bacilli bacterium; assembly: GCA_017540455.1. GTDB lineage: Bacteria > Bacillota_I > Bacilli_A > RFN20 > CAG-826 > UBA4951. The sequence goes on from JAFYAZ010000048.1 coordinate 3,902, forward strand.
CGATCTCATTCATCGCTCTTTGGGTGGAGAATCTATCTTCCTCAGCTGTCTTAGCGAGGAACATGAGCTGAATGCCGCTGTCCTCAAGCTCGCTGACGCCTAAGTACTTAGGCTCACCGACGATGGCTGGGATGGCGTTCTTGAATTCTTTGAGAAGCTCTTCCTCAACGACTTTCCTGACATAGGCGAGGTCGCTAGAGTAATCGACGCTGCAATAAGCTATGGCGTTGCTAAGGTCGTGGGATTGATTGATGACGGTGTTGATGCCACTGTTTCTGATTGACTTGAGGTTACCAGAGAAATCGACGACCTTGGTGGTAGCAAGGCCGATCTCATAGACGACTCCCCTAAAGCCGTCGACGACGATGATGTCGCCGACATCGAACTGCTCCTCAAAGACGATTGAGAGGCCGGCGATGATGTCAGCAATGAGGGTTTGGGCGCCAAGGCCGATGACAAGAGCAAGGATGCCAGCCGAAGCCAAGATGGTGGTCATATCGACGCCAAGGACGGCTAAGACGGCAAAGAGAACGACGAAGGCGGCCAAATATCTGATTGTGCTGTTGGCGAATCTCACAATGGTGACCGTTTTGTTGTTCGCTTTCATGAAGATAAGGGAAAGGATCGTCCTCACGAGTTTGCTGATGCCATAGATGAAGAAGACCATGTAAAGGGACTGGATGACTTTGAACCAGGCTTCTCCAGCGTGTTCATATCCATTCTCACCGATCTGATCAACATAGTTGAGCCAGGAAGTAGGCCAGGCGTTATGAGCACAGTTGACGAGGACGATCATCACGACCGCGCCAACGAAGAGAATCCAAGAGAGTATGACTGAAATCTTCTTCTGGACGGTTAAATCCCTCCACCTTGGGACAAGGTTCCTCGGTGAGCTTTTCTCGGTGCGTAAGAAGATCTTCGCAAGCTCGTCGCGATACTCTTTGTCGATCTTCTTTGTTCTCTTTTTCGTTTCTGCCATTTTTTATTCCTCCACAAATCCGCTATAGGTGATCATAAGGGTTTTCCCATATGTGTAATCCGCATAGACGCGTAAATCATAGTGTCCATCTCCAAGAGTGAAATCCCCTGCTATTTGATAATGGTTTTCCTGATCTTCCTCATAGGTTAGGAGATATTCCTCTTTTAGGACCTTTTTGTTTTTCTGGCTGAGTTCGACATAGATGGTCGTGTCCGTCTTATATTCGACATCGAAGTCGTAATGAAGGAGATGATCGTCCACTTTGGCGATCTTTCCTTCATAAACGCCGGTAAAGACGGGCTTCACAGCATCCATTTTATTCATCATCGAGATGGCGGCTGCGCTCGTTAAGATGGCGATGCCCGTTCCTCCAAGAAGAATAAGACCGATCCTATGGACGACTTTGGTGTAATCCGCTTTAGAATACGCCCCAAAAAGATGAATCTTCGCCCATTCGAGTTTCTGGACGTCTTGATTCGTTTCGTTAACGCAAGAAGGGTTTATCTCACTATTTGCGAATTCATCTACTCCGGCCATAAAAATATTCTAACGAATATCCTTCTTTCTAGAAAGAAATTTGAAGGCACAAAAAAACGGGCCCGTTTTATGGGGCCCGTTAATTTCGCTAAATCAGTTAATGATTGTTAACGAGGTTTGAATTAAGCCTAGGCGGCTGGAGTGGTTTCGACAGATCTGAAGGTGAAGTTGTAGAAGACGGATCTGTAACCACCGGCCATACGTAAGCTGATTCTGTTTTCACCAACCTTGAGGGAAGTGAAGGTGTATGGCATGACGTATTCGGCACGGGTCATGTTCTGCTGGCTGCCTTTGACTGGGCATGGGATGGCATCCATGGATTCGAACTGTTTGACTTCGCCGTCGACGTAGAGGATGTAACGGGCATCAGTGATGGCCTTACCTTTGGTAACCATGACGGCTTCGCCATTGGCATCAACGGCTGGAGCACCGGTTTCCTTATCGTAATCCTGAACCATGACGTTCTGGCCTTCGCTGTTGGTCTCGATGTGCTCTGGAGCATCATCAATGTAGAAACCACGGGTCCAGTCTTCACCCTGCTGATCACGTCCCCAGAAGTCGCCGGAGAGGTAGTTAGCTGGTCTGGCGTCGCAGTAGAGTCTGCAGGTGCCTAATTCAGTGACTTGTTCTTGGGTAAGGTCGAAGACGTACTCGAAGAAGTCGCCGGTCTCGTCCTTATCGTAGACACATTCGTCGCCCTGCTGGTTGACGGAGTCACCAGAGGTTGCATTTAATTCAAGGCCGTTGCCGATTGGACGTCCGAAGAAACGGGCACCAGCGTCAGCGCCTTCGCCTTCGAAGACTAAGTGGCCGCGGGATTCGGCAGTAACTTCAGTAGCTTTGAAGCCGAGGTAGGTAATGTCGCAACGGGTGCAGCCGTACATACGGACTTTGGCTTTGCCAGCTTCTGGTTCATCGGTTCCATCACCGATTAATTGGATGTCGTGGCCAAGAGCTTCTTTGGTGACAGGTTCGGTTTCGTGGCAGCGGGTGCACTCTTTGGTGCCTTCACCAGCTTCGGTGCAGGTAGCCGCTTTGGTCCAGGTGACCTTGTCTTCGCCATTCTCTTGCTCATAGGTGTGGCCAAGAGCTTCTTTGGTGACAGGGGTGGTTTCGTGGCAGACAGTGCACTCTTTGGTGCCTTCGCCAGCTTCGGTACAAGTGGCTTGTTTGGTCCAGTTGACGACATCTTCGCCGTCATCGCCCTTTGCATAGGTGTGGCCAGTAGCCTTGATGGTCACGGTATATTTCTTACCGCAGACTTTGCAGGTCTCTTCTTTAGAGCCAGCTTCGGTGCAGGTAGCCGCTTTGGTGATGTTGGTCTTGGTTTCATCAGCGGTGTGCTTGGCTTTGTCGACTTGAGCGCCATCGCCAGCCTTACATTCGTGCCAGTGATTGTTGTCGTCGGCTTTCCACTCGGCGCCTTCGGCAGCTTCGTGCTTGTGTTTCTCGGAAGTTTCAGCCTGCTCGCCTGGGTTGTCACCACAGGAGGCCAAAGTTCCTAAACCTAAGCATAAGGTCGCAGCCAATACGCCTAAGAATTTTGAATGCTTCATAGATTAATGCTCCTTTCAATAATTAGAATTCAATCTAGTTTGCAAAACAGGTATAAAAAGGTTCAGTCTATATGTAACCAGTCTTATGCCTGCTTTATGTTAAAGCGTTTCCGAGCTATTTTCAATATGGTTAGACAATTTATTTGCTGGAATTGACATTTTTTAACATTGACTAAACTAAAAGTTTATTCAATAAAATGAAAATATTTTACATTCTGTAGCAATTTCACGCGGGCCTATGTGCATGTGCGCGTGAACCGATTTATGAGATATTTAAGGGATTCCCCCTGCTATTTCCAAAGAAAAAGCCTGTCGCATACGCAGACAGGCATTCTTTCGTTTTGGTGATCCCTGAGGGACTCGAACCCGCGACCCGCTGATTAAGAGTCAGCTGCTCTACCAACTGAGCTAAGGGACCAGCGCGAATAATGATATATCAATAGGCCAAATCGTTCAAGAACAACATTAATTATCGACTAGGAGAAACTCCCTGACAAAGTCAGAGCACGGCTTTTCCATGACCTCTTCTGGCTTTCCTTTCTGGATGAGCGCGCCTTTATTCATGATGGCGACCTCATCGGAAATGCTCATGGCCTCTCTTTGATCATGGGTCACGAAGATGGTCGTGATCTTGGTCTCTTGCTGGATTCTTCTGATCTCTTTGGCGGTCTGCTTCCTTAGGTAGGCATCTAAAGACGAAAGAGGCTCATCGAGAAGGAGGATATGAGGTTTCTTCACCAAAGCTCTAGCGATAGCCACTCTTTGCATCTCGCCACCGGAGAGCTCATTGGGTTTCTTCTTTAAGAGAGCGTCGATTTGGACAAGCGAGGCAATCTCTTTGATCCTCTTGTCCATCTCTTCCTCGGCAAGGGTTTTGTCTTTGAGGGCGAGGAGAGGGTATTTGATGTTGTCATAGACGCTCATATGAGGATAGAGTGCATGATTCTGGAAGACATATCCGATCCCTCTTTTCTCTGGAGGGAGGGAGGTGACGTTCTCGCTGCCGAAATAAACCTCGCCTGAATCAGGGGTTAAAAGACCGCTGATGAGGTTAAGGAGGGTGGTCTTGCCACATCCTGAAGGGCCAAGTAGCCCTAGCATCGTCCCGTCTTTGATGTCCAAAGAGAGGTCGTTGACCGCTAGAGACTCGCCATTATACGCGTATGAGAGATTCTTGAGGATGATTTCCATAGATTAACTATACTTCCTTTTCCTCCTCTTTTGGGAAAGACGCCCAGAAAAGGATATTCAACACAAGGAACGGAATGTAGGAGACGAGATAAAGGATTCTGAGGGTCAAAAGCGAAGGATAGGCCGAAAGCGATTCAACCAATGCGATGAAGCAGATGAGCTCGATGACAAAAGGCGCACCGCCCTGGATAGCGGTGATGATGAGGGCGATCTTCCTTTGGCCTCTTTCTTCCTTCTTCTTGTAGTAATGGCGTTTCGCCAAAGGGACGAAGAAGAAAAGGAGGAAGCTTGGAAGGAGGGAGGCCACCATCGCAATGATCATCAAGGTATCGCCGCCTTTTGAAAGGACGATAGCCAAAAAGGGAATGGCCATGATGAGTGGCAAAAAGAAGGTGACGCATGAGGCTATGAAGAGGATTTTGCTTTTCTTGTTCATTATTCTTCCTTCGTTAGATTAACGTTTGGCTCCCCTTCGACTAGAGAGACCTTCACAAGAGGATTGCCTCTCTCATCGAGATTATGCTTCTCCATATAAAGGGATTTGTCGTGGAGGCTATCAAAGATGATGGAACGCTTCTTATCAACCACAATCGTGCGGGTGATTCTTTCGTGGATATTCATCCTTCTCTTTCCTAAAGCCATCATGAGGAAGGAGACGATGGCAGAAACGAAATAGATGCCAAGTCCTAGGCCAACACGCGGAATGAGGGCGCATAGATGCAAAAGGCTGACAAGGAGAGGTCTAAAGATTCTTTGGAGTTTGTTGATTCTAAAACCTTCTGCGTCCGTAACCTCTAGCCCAAGCAAGAGTTTGCCAACGCTTTGTCCGCCCTTAAGGCAAAGAGGAACGAGCAAGAAAACGATGAGGGTGATTGGGGCCAAACAAATGGTTTCGCTCCCCCACTCAGCCCATGAATAACGGGTTTCCTTATCCTGGTAATAGGTCTGAACGGAAAGCTCACTGTAAGAGGTTCCCTTCATGTCCTTGATGGCGTCGAAATATAGACCGGTCTGCTTTGCCTCGTCGGCGTTAAAGAAGTACTTTAACAAGAGGTTCAAAGCGTCTTCATCATTCGCATCAACCTTAGTTTGGTATTCGGCATTAAGGACTGGTTTGGATGTGAGGAGGATATTCTCCCCTTCTCTGGCGTAATCGAAATATGGATTTGAATTCGAAGAATCCCCTGCAAAACCCATTCGTTTTTCAAAGAAGAAGCGATAATAGTCATCGCTTATGAAGTCTTTGCCGTCGCTCCTCTTTCTTCCGACGACTTTGTCGTTAGGGTTCTTGGCGACGTTAAGGAATTCCGTGTAGTAATACCAGACATGGTCGAGATAGGCCTCATAGCCTTTCTTGCCATCCTTGTTGTCTTTGGCTTTGTATTCGTAAATCAATGGGGCTCCACCGTCGTCTGGATAATAGGCAAGACCGCTAGCAACAGCGAAGTCGCTGGCGTCCTTGCTGGCCTCATCCGCGCCTAAGGCAGGAGCGATCACGTTCTGGCCAAGCGTGGCAAAAAGGACGAAGCCGATAGCGACCACCAAAACCAAATCGATGAAATAGGAGGCGATCCTCTTAAAAGGCGATGGCTCAACCATGAATCTGTTCATACTCAATTAATATATCTTAATGGGCCGCAAAAAGATATTTCTTGAATAAGAAATAGGAGGCGATACCATTGAAAGCGACTCCAATAGGAGGAGAAAGAAAACACATGGAAAACAAGATTAGAATCCAAGACGATTTATACCACTTCGTGAATGATGAGTGGCTTGAGAAAGCCGTCATCCCGGAAGACCGTTCCAGCGTCGGCGGTTTCGCTGACCTCGATATCGCCCTTGAGAAGATGCTCATGAAGCTCTTCAAAGATATGGCAGAAGGCAAAGAAGAGATTCCAAACGAGAACTTTGGCAAAGCCATCGCCATCTATAAAGCCGCGATGAACACCAAGAAGAGAGATGAAGATGGCATTAAGCCAATCCTCAAAGACCTTCACGCCATCCAAAGCATCAAAAGCATCACCGAATTAAATGAGAAAGCGCACGCCCTTTCTCTCAAAGGGATGCGCCTTCCATTCAACTATGGCGTCGATGTCGATATGAAGAACAGCTTAGTCCACTCCTTCATCTTGACCGGATCTTCAACCATCCTTCCTGACACCACCTACTACGCGGAAGATAACAAGCAAGGCCCAGAGCTTCTTAAGGTCTATAAAGAGATGGCCTTAGAGCTTCTTGCTTACACCGACCTTAGCAAAGAAGAGCAAGAAGACTATATCGAAGCCACTCTCGCATACGACAAAGAAGTCGCCAAACACGCGAAGAGCCAACTCGAGTGGGCGGACTATATCGCCAACTACAACCCAATGAAGTTCGATGAGGTTTGCTCTCTCCTTGCTCCATTCGACTTCAAGAAGTTCATGACCGAGCTCTATGGCGATAAGCTCCCAAAGCAGATCATCGTCTATGAGCCAAAGGCCATCAAAGAACTCAAAGAAGTCTGGAATGAATCCACTTTCGAGACCTATAAGAAATGGGCCTATGTCAGATGCTTGCTTAGCAACGCCGGTTGCTTAACCGAAGAGATGAGATTCATCGCTGGCAAATATTCTAGAGCCCTCTCTGGCAACCCAAAGAGCTCTGCCTTAGAGAAATACGCCTACAAGGTCGCCAGCGGCACCTTCAGCGAGGTCGTCGGCATCTACTATGGCCAGAAATACTTCGGCGAAGAAGCAAAAGCCGACGTCATCGAGATGGTCAAAGAAATCATCGAGACCTATAAGAAGAGAATCGCTAAGAACACCTTCTTAGAAGAAAAGACCAAAGAGAAAGCCATCCTTAAGCTTTCCACCATGAAGATCAAGATGGGCTATCCTGACAAAGCCGACCCATTCTACGATGAGCTTAAGGTCGATCCAAATGACTCTTATTACGATATGCTCGACAAGATCGGCGTTCAGTCAGAGAAGCACGCTTTAGAGAAACTTTATAAGCCAGTCGATAGAGGCGAATGGGGAATGCCAGGACATCTTGTCAACGCTTGCTATAACCCAAGCGCCAACGACATCACCTTCCCTGCCGCCATCCTTCAGGCCCCTTTCTATAGCATCAAGCAAAAGAGAGAAGAGAACCTCGGTGGCATCGGTGCCGTCATCGGACACGAGATCAGCCACGCTTTCGACAACAATGGCGCCCAGTGCGATGAGAATGGCAACCTTGCCAATTGGTGGACCGAAGAGGACTACAAGAAGTTCAAAGAGCTCACCAAAGGCATGATCGAGCAGTTCGATGGCATCGAGATCAACGGAGGCAAAGTCTCTGGCGAACTCGTCGTCAGCGAGAACATCGCCGACAACGGAGGCATGGCCGTCACCCTTGAAATCATGTCCACGATGAAGGATGCCGACTATGAAGCCTACTTCAAGAACTGGGGAAGAATCTGGTGCATGAAGGGAAGACCTGAATACCTCAAGCTCCTTCTCTCCGTTGACGTTCACTCCCCTGTCGTCCTTAGAGCGAACATGCAGCCACGCAACTTCAAAGAGTGGTACGAGACCTTCGGAGTCAAAGAGACCGACAAGATGTATATCGCCCCTGAGAAGCGTATCTGCATCTGGTAATAGCTTAATAAAAAATCAAAAACGCCTTGCAAATCCCCCTTATTTTGGGAAAAGGCGTTTTTTTGTTAAAGAAAAAGCCTCCTTTTGAGGGGAGGCTTAGTCAATGAAGGAGTTTACTTCTCAATACCGACGGCAGCGAATTCTTCTGCAGTCCAGACGTTGTTCGAATGAGCGCAGACATAGAGGATGTTCTTGGAACTTCTTCTGAAGAGCTTGAGCATATCGTTTGGAGCGGCGTTATAGGCGCTACGGGCGGTTGATGAGGTGTTGTTTGGATCGAGGTAGAGATCGTTTTGGGCTCTTAAGCCTTGAGCGACGCCCATGTAGCTGTGGTCATTGACATAGTCAGTGACGACGACACCATGGAAGCCCCATTCATTACGGACAACCTCGGTGAGCATGCCTTCATGGGCACCGGACCAAGTGGCGCCGATACGGTTGAAGGAAGTCATGAAGCCAAGACCGCCAAGATCGCTATAAAGCTCGAATGGCTTGAGGTAGATTTCGCGGATGGCTTGCTCGTTGCACCAGGTGTTGACCTTGACACGTTCTTTCTCCTGATCGTTAAGGGCCATGTGCTTGGCGTAGCAATAGACGCCGTATTCCATGGTGCCCTGGGAGGTGTAGCCAGCCATAAGGCCAGAGAGGAGAGGATCTTCGGAATAGTATTCGAAGTTACGTCCGCCATATGGGGAACGATGGATGTTGACGCCAGGAGCGTACCAGCCGGTTAAGCCAGAGGCAGCGCCTTCTTTGCCGATTGATTCGCCAAAGAGGACGGCGGCATCGATGCTCCAGGTGCTAGCGACGATGACACCGCATGGGTGGCCGCTTCCGCTATGGAAGGCAGCGGCTGGGCCGTCATAGTCGGTGGCTTTGGCTTTGCCAATGCTGTCGATCTTCGCAGTCTGGAATCCACCATGTTCGGTGAGGTTCTGCATATCGGATAAGGAGAGCTGATCGAGGAGGTCTTCCCATCTTGGGTCATCCCACTCAGCGTCCTTAAGGTCTCTTAAGGTAAGGCCGTTGTCGGCTCCGGTGGTTGGGGCGTCGCCATCGATTTGATCGTCTTCCCAGTTCTTGGACTGGATGTTGATCTGGTCGTTATGGCGGCTATCGAGGTTGACGTTGTTCTCGAGGTCAGCGCTGCTAGTCCAAGTGCCAGCCCAATCGCTTCTCTTGAGATAGGTGATTGGCTCGCTATCTGGACCGGCTTCGGCTTCTTCGAAGTGCTTGGCGTATTCATAGCCAGTCTGGTAAGAAGTCTTGTATTCGATGAGAGGGAGGCTGAACTTGAAGTTGTTGGTGTGTCCACCGCTGACGGATTCATGCCAGACATCGTCACGGAGAGAGATCTCATATTCGCCTTCTTCATTGACGAAGTAACCTTTTTCGGTGTCCCAGTTGGCCATATCCCTGAGTTTGAACGAGAGCTCATAGGTCTTGGTCTCGCCAGGTTCGATGACATTGGTCTTTCTGAAGGTAAGGAGGCTGTTCCAGGCCTTTTCGATGCGACCGGTGTATGGGGAATGATTGTAGATTTCGATGACGTCTTTGCCAGCGATGTTTCCGGTGTTCTTGACGGAGACGGTGACTTTGCCTTCACCTTTCTCTTGATCGATTTCCTGAGCGGCGATCCACTTCTCGAAGGTGGTGTAGGATTTGCCTTCGCCGAATGAGAAGAGGACTTCGTCTTCGTAGTTGTAGTTGCTGTCGGTCATAGCGCGGGTGACGTAGTACCTGTAACCGACATAGATGCCTTCGGCATATTCAACGAATTTCTCGTTGCTGTTCTTGTACTTGAAGGTGCTGTAGTTGCCCATCGACTGGAAGGATGGAGCGCTCTTGGAATCGCGGGCCCAAGTGTCGCTAAGCTTGCCAGATGGGACATAGGTGCCATCGATGATCTTGGCAACGGCTCTGTTACCAGTGATGCCTGGGGTGCCAATCAACATGACGGAATCGACGCCATCGGTTAAGAGGCTATCGATTTCCATGGCGTGGGAGACGTTAAGGAGGATGATGACCTTATCGAAGTTCTCTTTGAGCATTTCGATGACGGCGGCCTCTTTTTCCTTGATCTTGATCTCGGTATCCATCATGTCACTGTCTTCGGTGCCATAACGGGAGATGGCGAAGATGGCGGTATCGCTCCAATCCTTGGCTTGCTCAAGAAGGGTCTTGCCATCAAGCTCAGGATAGGTGGCGGTATAGGCGCTCACTTCTGGTTCGTGGTTGTATGGTAAGCAGGTTCTGACGATTTCAGCGTAGCCATAGGTGTTGACGCCACAATCGATGACGTTGTCGCTATCGGCAACGCTATATGGGGTTCTGCTAGCTCTATCGGAGTTAGATGTGTCGGTTGAGGAAGCGGTCGCTGGGAAGTAATTCTTCACGAGGTTGAAGAGGTATGGGTTGATTTCAAAGCCCTGTTCCACCATCGCTTCTTCGAATTTGACGGCGTGTCTTTCTTTGACGGCGCTGCGGTCACGGTAAGTGGTCTGAACTGCGCCAGATCCGCCGTTTCCGTAGAACATGCCATAGACGCCAGCGCCGAAGAGGTTGACCTTCTTGTTGGCGACCTTATCTAAAGGAAGGACATTGTTCTCGTTTCTTAAGAGGACGGCGCCTTCTTTTTCGATGGTTTCGATGTTTTCAGAGGCTTCCGCAGCGGCGAGTTTGCTCGATTCGTTATCGATCGCGCCGATGCCGGCGTTGCCAGTGACGGCCATCGCGATGTTCGACCAGTTCGCGGCCAAAGCAGGTGCGCCGATCATGCCGATTAAGGCAAGACCGCCGACGATTGGGGTAAGGATGCGGATGACGATCTTCTTCCCCTTCTTCCCTGGTTCAGCTTTGCCTTGGTAGGCAGGAAGCCAGGCTAAGAAGAAATAAAGGACGGTGATGATGAAGGCAGCTGCGCCAAAGATGACGAACATGAGCCAATAATGGCTGCCATAACCCATGTCAATGAAAGAGGTTAATCTCATTGTGCTTCCTCCTTTGGCTCACCCTTTTTCTTTTTGAGGATGCTCAAGGTGACCATTGTGGCGACTAAGGCCGCGGTCGCTCCCATCAAGACGCCGAAAACGACAAAGCCAGTGTCCTTGTCTTCCCATTGTCTAGCTGGAGTCGCGGTCTTCTTCTCGCTAGTTGGAGCTTCTTCCGCAAAGCGAGGTTCGGCGATGACGAGGTTGTCCTCATTATGAGTGACCATCTCGACTTGGACTTCATTGGCCTTTCTAGCCATGCCTCCGCCCGCTGCGGCGCTCGCGCAAGAGGCGCCCATAAAGGCGAAGCCAAGGATACCAGCCAAAAGAAGAAATCGATTTTTCTTCATATGTGTGTCTCCTTCTTTAAGACTTATCGACAACTATTAGGATAAAGATACGCGCGCGAAAAAACAATACACTGTGTTGGAGTTGTTCTTAAAGAACAAAAAAGACCTCCTATGAAGGAGGCCTTTAATTGTTATCACTAATTAGTGAAGGATTTCGGCGACGGTACCGGAACCAACGGTCTTGCCACCCTCACGGATGGAGAACTTGGTGCCAGCTTCAAGAGCGATAGCGTGGATGAGCTGGACGGTGAAGGTAACGTGGTCACCTGGCATAACCATCTGGACATCGGCTGGAAGGGTGATGGATCCAGTGATATCGGTGGTACGGAAGAAGAATTGTGGTCTGTAACCGTTTAAGAAAGCGGTGTGACGGCCACCTTCGTCTTTGGTAAGGACGTAGACAGCAGCGCTGAACTTGTCGTGTGGGACGATGGAACCTGGCTTAGCAAGGACCTGGCCACGCTCGACCTGGTCGTGGGTGATACCACGGAGAAGGGCGCCGATGTTGTCGCCAGCCTCAGCGTAATCAAGGGTCTTACGGAAAATTTCAAGACCGGTGACGACGGTTTTCTGGGTGGCTTTGATGCCAACGATTTCAGCTTCGTCGTTGATCTTGATCTGACCACGCTCGACACGGCCAGTGACGACGGTGCCACGGCCAGAGATGGTCATAACATCTTCGATTGGGAGAAGGAATGGCTTGTCAGCGGTTCT
>JAFYAZ010000007.1 GCA_017540455.1 Bacilli bacterium
ATAACGGCTCTAACCATCTTACGGTCTTCGCCAGTGTATCCGCCAACGGTGTCGAAGAGGGTGGTTGAATGATCCATCTCATCGATGACGAATCTATTAACTTCTTCGTATTTCTCGGTGATGATATCGCAAATGACGAAGTGGGTGGCATCGACATAAAGGAAGCGAATAGAAAGGGAGCAGACGATTGCGCAAAGAATGCCGATGCATGAAAGCGTGAAGTTGTTTGGAACGCTAAGCCTAATAAGAGCGCCAAGCACAATCAAGATAACGTCAATGATGAGGCTTGATGTGCTTTCTTTGATTTCGCTATATCTGGCAACGATTGCAGACACGACATTGAAGCCACCGGTGGAACCATTGCCACGATAGGCAAGTGCAATACCAGCACCACAAAGGAATCCGCCGAAAGTAGCCGCAAAGAGGAGAGAACCGATAGCGTCTGGCCCTCCTGCTAAAGCAGCTTCATAAATCTGGGTCATCCCGAAAACTTCACCAAGATTCAAACGGTAGATAAGAGAGAAGGTTGCTGGATAGGCAATCATCGCGATAAGGGTGTGGATTGAGAACTTCTTTCCAAGAACCACCAAACCAAGGACCCAAAGAAGGACCTGACAAACCGCGACAACGATATCGGTGCATTCAAAGCCGGTCGCGCTCTTCACGAAGAAGTTCACGATAATACCAACGGATGAAACACCACCGGAGATGATGTTGCATGGAGCGATGAACAACGCATCGCCAAAAGCCATGATGACGCAGCCCAAAATGACGAGGAGGACGTTGCCCACTTCGCCAAGAATCTTACGTTGTTGTGCTGGAATTACTGACTGACTCATTTTGAATTATAGGAAAGGTTTTCTAAGTAAGCGTCGATGAATGGATCTAAATCTCCATCCATTACGCCTTGGACATCGCTCGTCTCATAGTTCGTGCGGTTGTCCTTAACCATAGTATAAGGGCAAAACACATAGGAACGAATCTGAGAACCCCATTCGATGTTCTTCTGTTCGCCGACGACGGATTTGAGTTTCGCTTCGCGTTCCTCAATCTTTCTTTGCATGAGCTTGTCGGCAAGCATCTCCATACAGGTCTGCTTATTGAAGAGCTGGCTTCTCTCGACTTCGCAAGAGACGACGATGCCGGTTGGAAGGTGAGTGATACGGACGGCAGAAGAGACTTTGTTGACGTTTTGTCCTCCTGCGCCACCGCTTCTGAAGGTATCGACTTTAAGGTCTTTTGGGTCAATCTCGACATCGCTGATCTTACCGAATTCAGGGATGACGTTGACCGAAGCGAATGATGTATGTCTTCTCGCGTTCGAATCGAATGGAGAAATTCTAACTAAACGATGGACGCCTTTTTCTCCTTTTAGGAGACCATAGACGTTCTTGCCGCTGATCTTCACAGTCGCGCTCTTAAGGCCGGCTTCTTCGCCTGGTTCATAAGAGAGGACCTGCCACTTGAAGTGATGCGATTCAGCGTAACGGTTGTACATCCTGAAAAGCATATCCGCCCAATCGTTGGCTTCGGTTCCACCAGCGCCTGGGTGAATATCAAGGATGCAGTTGAAATGGTCGTACTCTCCTCTAAAGAGGAGGTCGACTCTGAGTTCTTTGATTTTCTTCGAAAGTTCCTTCTCCATGCCTTCGATGAGCTCGCGCATGTCAGGAGTTTTGGAATCCGGGTCATCAAGAAGAAGCGACAATTCATCGTAGTCGTTCTTGATGGTCGTGTATCCTTGGACTTTCGACTTGGCGTCGTTAAGTCTATTAACTACTTCTAAAGCCGACTTCTGATCATTCCAGAAGCCTTCTCTATTCTGTTCTTCGTCTAGTGCTGCAATCTCGGAATTTAACTTATCAAGGTCAAAGAGAACCACCGAGTTGCGAAACAAGTTTCCCAATGTTCTGGGCTTCTTGCTTTAATTCGACTAACTCTTTCATATATTCCTCTCTTATTCCTTTTTGTCCTCATTTGAGGCGGTTTCTGCAGGGGATTTTTGCTCAACGCGGCCCGCTTTTTCCTGAGCTTCGGCATCGACAGCGTTTGGATCTGGCTGATGCTCGTGCTCGATGTGGACTTGTCTCTGGAGTCTGACGTTGAGGAGGTTGAAACAGGTATCAACAGCGGCTTTGTCGTTCATCTCTTTGAAGAGATCGTAGCCTTCGTTGACGTAGTCCTGAAGTGGGTTTCTCTGAGCGTAGCTTCTAAGGGAGATGCCGTCACGGAGATGGGACATGGTGTCGATGTGGCCCTGCCAGTTACGGTCGATGACGCGTAAGGAGACAGAACGCTCAATGTTGTCAGCTTCCTTGATGGACCAGGTCTTTCTCTTGTCGAGATAGGCCTTATAGAGAAGTTCGCCAAGGTCATCGCCAGCTTCTTCGTATGGAGCGTTATCGAAAGCGTTCGCATCGATGGATCCTTCTGGCATGAACTGAGGCTCGACGAGTCTCTTGAGGTGTTCGCCAGAAATGATGCCGGCGGCGTTGGTTGGGTCGATGGCTTTCTGAGCGAGGTAAAGACCTGTGGTCTTGAAGAACTCGCGGATGAGGTCAACGATGTCTTCGGCCATGAGGATGGCGTCACGTTTCTTGTAGATGATGTCACGCTGCTTGGCGAGAACGTCATCGTAGTCTTTTAAGTTCTTACGGGTATCGAAGTTTCTTCCCTCAATCTGCTTCTGAGCGTTGGTGACGGCGTTGGTGAGCATTCTGCTCTCGTAGGACTCGTCCTGAAGGCTCTTAACGAAGAGGTTGCGGAGACTCTCATTAGTGAATCTTCTCATAAGTTCGTCGTCGAAGGAGACGAAGAAACGGGAATAGCCTGGGTCGCCTTGACGTCCGCTACGACCACGGAGCTGGTTGTCGATACGTCTGGATTCATGACGCTCGGTGCCGAAGACGCAAAGACCGCCAAGGGCTTTGACTTCGTCAGTGAGCTTAATATCGGTACCACGACCAGCCATGTTGGTGGCAAGGGTGACAGCGCCTTTTTCGCCAGCGTGAGAGATGATCTCAGCTTCGCGAGCTTGGTTCTTAGCGTTCAAGACTTCGTGTGGGATGCCCGCTTGGGTAAGGAGGGCGGAAATCTCAAGGTTCGATTCAACGGAGACGGTGCCGATAAGGATTGGTTGTCCTTTGGCGTGTCTTTCTTTGACAGCCTCGACAAGAGCTTTGAGCTTGGCTTGGTGGGTGGCGAAGATAAGATCGTCATCATCGATACGCTGAACTGGACGGTTGGTTGGGATGCAGATGACCTTCAAGTTGTAGATGGTCTGGAACTCTTCTTCCTCGGTCTTGGCAGTACCGGTCATACCGGAGAGCTTCTCATAGAGACGGAAGAAGTTTTGGTAGGTGATGGTCGCAAGAACAACGGTTTCCTGTTTGATCTCGACGCCTTCCTTGGCCTGGATGGCTTGCTGGAGACCGTCGTTATATTCACGACCTGGCATGATACGACCAGTGAACTGGTCGATTAATTGAATCTTATGTTCGTTGTCGACCATGTACTCGACATCGCGAGCCATGATGTAGTTGGCTTTGAGAGCCTGGTGGATACGGTGGATGAGATCCTCGTTCTCTGGATCGTAGAGGTTTCTGATGCCGAACATCTTTTCGGCTTTAGCAGTTCCTTCTTCGGTGAGGGAGCAGGCCTTATCTTTGATATCGATTTCGTAATCTCTGCCTTTGCGTAGACATTTGACGAAACGGTCAGCGACTTGGTATTGGGAAGCAGCACTCTTCTGGCCGCCGGAAATGATAAGTGGGGTACGGGATTCGTCAATGAGAATGGAGTCAGCTTCATCGACGACGGTGAAGTAAAGTCCACGGAGAACGCGGCCTTCAAGGGTTGGAGCCATGTTGTCACGGAGATAGTCGAATCCAAGTTCGGAGTTGGTTGTGTAAGTGATGTCGCAAGCATAGGCTTCACGCTTGGCGGCAGTATCTTTGGAGGCGAGGTTGACACCAACGGTGAGGCCTAAGAAGCGGTAGATGTTGCCCATCCACTCAGCGTCACGGGCGGCAAGGTATTCGTTAACGGTGACGACGTGAACGCCTTTGCCAGCGAGGGCGTTGTGGTAGACGGCCATGGTACAGGTGAGGGTCTTACCTTCACCGGTCTTCATCTCAGCGATGTCGCCTCTATCCAAAACCAAGGAACCAATGATCTGGACCTTGAATGGTTTTTGTTTTAAGACACGCCAGCCAGCTTCACGGGCAACAGCGAAAGCCTCGTGTTTGATGCTTTCAAGGGTTTCGCCCTTGGCTAAACGCTCTTTGAATTCAGCGGTTTTTCCAACGAGTTCCTCATCGGTTAATTTGCTCATTTGCTCATCAAGAGCCATGATCTGATCTGCCTCACGGGACAGACGATCTAATTCTCTCTTCTCGAAACGGAAGAGCTTCTCAATAAAATTCGCCACAATCAATCTCCTAAATAGATAGCCTTGAAATCATACCATTACCATAAATGGTAAGCAAACTAGTTCCGTTCGCCTCGGATTTTTTTCTTAAATCCGTCCACGATTTGCCGTAGTTTTTGAGAAAAAGAGATTTCATTCTCTTTTCGTTTTTTGGGGTCAATGGTACGGGCCATGACCAGTATTTCAACCTTGTTCGCTCCGTGCTCAAGAAGCATCTTCGCGCAGGCTTTTGCGGTCGCCCCTGTCGTCATAAGGTCGTCGACGAAGAGGATGTTGAGTCCTGTCACGCTCACTCCACTCTTCCAAGCGAGGTGCTTTCCGATCTGCTGCCTTTCCACGAAATTGAGGTCGGCTTGTTTGACATTGTCGGTCTTCTCAATCGCGTGGATGAATGGCTTCTCCAGGCCTTTGAAGATCTCAATGACATGGTTGAATCCCCTAACCTGGTCTTTGCTTCCATAACTTGGAGCGGGAACCAAAGTCCATCCCTTGTACCTCCTTCTCAAGAAGGACCTATGCCTTGAGAGGAAGATACCTGCCATCTCATAGTCGAAGCATCCTTTGCACTGATAGAGCATCTGCTTCACCTTCTCGTTATAGACGAAGAGGGATGTCGTTTTGATGTCGTCTAACATAGTTACGACTGTCTTCGGCTCCATCAAATTGAAGCAGCTAGGGCATATCGGGTAGTCCTCAAAAAGAGAGGCAAAATCATACCGACGAACATCTTTGAAACAGACCTTACAGAAAGGTGTTGTAGTGCTCGATTTTTCTGACTGCATCGGCTATTTCCTCCGTTTCTTTTTCAGCAAAGAAAATGACTTCACCTGAAGGTGCATCCATCTTTCTTCCTACTCTTCCTGATATCTGAATCAGGGTCGCTGAATCATAAATCGACCTTTTGTCCGCTTGGTAAACCAAGACCTGAAGATTTTTGATCGTCACCCCTCGTTCCAGGACCGAGGTCGTCAAAAGATAGTTAAGTTTTCCTGCTTTGAAGGCGTTGATGATTTGGTCTTTGTTTTCCCTTTCGCTATGAACGTAGTCGCCACCCTTAACGGCAACAGAAACTTTGCCATAAAGGGTCTCACAAAGATCAATCGTTGGGACGAAGACGAAACATGGTTTCCCCTGCTTCCCGTATTCCCGGAGTTTCTTGATGATTTTGAGAACCTGAAAGATCGGTATCGAAAGCTCTACCTTTGGTACAGGAATCGGTTTCTTATGGAAACGGGTCATGAGCTCAAGGATCTCGTGATTCTCTTTCCCAAACTCTTTCAGTATGGCTTCGCTTGGGGTTGCGCTCATGAGGACGCAGTGCCCACGAAGGGACTTCTTGTAGAGAGCGATAAGGACATCATTTCCCTTAAAAGGGAAAGCGTCTATCTCATCCATGACCAAAAGATCAAAATACTCTGGGTATCTGTACAGCTGATGGGTCGTCAAAATGACGATGTCTCCTTCAAGCCTTCTATGATGGTCCCCATAGACCGCAACAACTTTGTTGTTAGGGAAGGCTTTCATCATTCTCCAGTAGAGTTCAATGACAACGTCTCTTCTAGGAAGAGCAAAACCTGCTCTAAGGCCGTGAGAAATCGCATAGGCAAGAACCCCATAACTTATCTCGGTCTTCCCTGATCCGCATACTGCGTACACAAGCGTGTCCACGCCCTTCACGAAGTTCTCGACAATCCTTCTCGAAAGATTGCTTTGTTCTTCTGAAAGCTTGTAGGTCAAAGAGAGGGGCGCCTTCTTTGGAGGATGTTCAATGCCCTTTGCTTCCTCGCCAGAAAAGATGATGCACTTACGGCAATAAGGCGCACCATTCTTGTGGCCGATATACCTCTCGTCTTTGTTTCCGCAGCGTGGACAAACAAACATATCTCTTCTCCACTATGCATATAGAGAAAAGATTCAGATTTTTCTAAAAATCCTCACAAAATATTGAAATATCTATAGCAAAACGCCGTTATTTTAGTTTTGTCCGGTACGAGAGAGATGGTTGATTGCCGTCTCTTCATCCATGATTTCGACACCTAACTTTTCAGCTTTGTCGAGCTTGCTACCGGCGCTTGCGCCAGCGATAAGAATGTCGGTGTTCTTAGATACGGATCCTGAAACTTTAGCGCCAATGCCTTCTAAGATGTCGGTCATCTCATCACGGCTGTATCTGGTTAAGGTTCCAGTGAGAACTATGGTTTTACCATAGAAATATGAATTTGGATCGAGGGTGTCGACTCCAAGGTAATCGAAGTTGACGCCTAACTCTTTGAGTTCAGCAATTTCCGCTAACTTCTTTTCGTTGTGGAAGAAATCGACGATCGACTTAGCGGCGACAGGGCCAACATCTTTGATGGCGGTCAAATCTTCTTCGGTCACGTCTTTGAGGGCTTCGAGATTCTTGAATCTCTTGGCGAGGGTCTTCGCAAGCTTCTCCCCTACTTCTTTGATGCCAAGACCAAAGAGAAGTCTTTCAAGGGAACGTCCTTTGCAAACCTCAACGGCATCGATGAGGGAGTTGATTGATTTGTCGCTCCAGCCATCGAGGTCTTTGATGTCTTGGGCGAAGTTAGAGATACGGAAGATATCTGGGATGCTATGGAGGAAGCCTTCAGCAAAGAATTCTTCAACCACGCTTTCACCCATGCCATCGATATCCATCGCGTTCCTGGAGGCGAAGTGAATCATTCCTTCGATCTTGCGGGAATCGCAATCGGCATTAAGACAATAATGGAGTCCTTTTACTTTAGTAAGTGGCTTGCCACACACTGGGCAAACCTCAGGCATGATCCATGGGGTTTGGGTGCCATCTCTTCTATCAATGATTGGTCCAGTGACTTCTGGGATAACGTCAGCGGCTTTATGGAGTCCGACGATATCGCCAACCATGAGTCCTTTTTCTTTGATGAAGTCTTCGTTGTTGAGAGTGGCTCTCTGAACGGTTGATCCGGAGACACGGACCGGTTCAAGAATCGCGTTTGGAGTGATTCTTCCAGTACGGCCGACAGTCAAAACGATGTCGAGGAGTTTGGTGGTAACCTCCTTAGGAGGGAACTTATAAGCAATCGCCCAACGAGGCTCTTTGGCGGTGTATCCAAGAGAGTCGTATTGGTCGAGGTTGTCGACTTTGAAAACAAGGCCGTCGATATCGTAATCGAGTGAATCACGTTTCTCAGTGTATTCGTGGATGTATTTGATTACTTCTTCCACTCCATCGAGAACACGACGTTCATGGTTGGTGCGGAAGCCAAGGTCATCAAGGTACTTCAAAGAATCGGAATGGACGTGCATTCCTAACTCTCTAGAGTTAACAAGGTAATACCAGAAAGCTTCAAGCTTACGGCTAGCAGCTACTTTTGGGTCAAGGTTTCTGATTGAGCCGGCTGCTGCGTTTCTGCAGTTAGCGAATTCAGGCTCACCCATTAAGGAACGCTGGATGTTGACGTTCTCGAGGGATGCCTTTGGCATGTAGACCTCACCGCGGACTTCGAAAGGTCTCTTCTCTTTGACATGGAGAGGGATTGAACGAATAGTGATGACGTTTGAGGTGACATCTTCACCCATGTTGCCATCGCCTCTGGTAACGGCATATTGAAGTTCGCCATTGTCATAGACAAGCGACATTCCAAGACCGTCGATCTTCATCTCGCCCATGTAGCGGATCTTATCGACGTGGAGGATATCTCTAAGGCGTCTATCGAACTCTCTCATCTCATCGTCATTGAAGACGTTTCCGAGTGAAAGCATGAGCCTTTTGTGAGGGATTTTCTTAAATTCAGATTGAACAGCGCCGCCAACACGCTGGGTTGGGGAGTTCTTGCTTTGGAGGGCAGGGAATTCGGTCTCGAGGATTTTGAGCTCGCCCATGAGACGATCAAATTCAGCATCTGAGACGCTGGACTGATTCAAGACATAGTACTCGTAGTTGTACTTCTCTAAGAGTTCGGTGAGTTGCTTCACCCTTTTCGAGGCTTCTTCGAAGGTCATGCTACCCCTCCTTTGGAATTGATTCTCGTAAGCATGCGGTGATTGGAGAGAAGGGTCTTCGTTCCAACTTCCGCGAATTCTACTTTAATCATAGTCTCGTCTATGACGACTGTGACAACACCATCTCCAAATTTTTCATGGTGGCACTTATCGCCAACATGCCAGTCGGTGATGCCGTTGGTGACTTCTGGCTCTTTGACCACTTTCTTGACCTGTTTCTCGCTTTCAAATGGATCACTAGCAGGCTCATCTTTGAAGAACCAAGAGGATTCTCCTCTGTAATGGCCTTTCGCCCCTGCTGGTTTCCTTGGGCGGGAACCCCAGGAAGGATTGTCGCTGAAATAGCCGGTATTCCTTGGAACAGTTAATCCGGATTCTCTAAAGAATTGGGATGGGACGGCATGTGAATCGGTTTGGTATGAGTAGCCGTTGTTGCAGGAAGCATAGAGCTCTTTCTTGGCTCTCGTGAAAGCAACATAGGCGAGTCGTCTTTCTTCTTCCTCACCATCACGACCGTTATCCATTCTCGACCTTTCGCTTGGGAAGGCTCCGTCATTCATGCAGATGACGAAGACATGGTCAAACTCTAAACCCTTGGCAACGTGGATGGTCATGAGGGAGACATAATCGCCTCCGTTGATGTCGTCTTGAGCAGAGAGCAAAGAGACATTAGCGAGGTAATCTTCAAACGACGCTTCTGGGTTTCTCTTGATGTAGTTGTCGATATCTCCGAAGAGGGCGTTGACGTTTCCGATACGGTCCTCGTCAGGCTCTTCGTTTTCTTTGAGATAGGTAAAATAATCAAGTTTTGTCACGAATTTTTGCAAAATTGCGCTATAAACTTCAAGGTTTTCGGTGAGTTGGTCTTTGGTCTCTTCCATGATGTCGACCATCGTGTTGAGAGCAAGGATGACCTTCCTTGGGATTGATGTCTCGTCCTGGTGGAGGTGGATTTCCTTGATGTAGTTGTATTCGGAAAGGCCATGGTCCTTGGCTTCTTGGCGGATCCTGTCTAATGAGGTTTCGCCAACACCACGCTTAGGGACATTGACGATTCTTTCGAAAGCGACGTTATCCAAAGGATTGGTTAAAAGGTTGAAGTAGGCCAATAGGTCTTTGACCTCCATGCGTTCGTAGAAACGGACGCCTCCAAAGATACGGTATGGGATGCGACGGTCTTTAAGCGCGCTTTCAAAAGCTCTCGTCATATATGACGAACGATAAAGAATCGCGATGTTGCTATATCTGTTGTCTTGCTTTCTGGCGATATCGGCAATTTTGCCTGCGACCCAAGAAGCTTCTTCTTCTACATTAGGGAGGTTATTGACCTCAATGGCTTTTCCTTCGCCTAAGTTGCTGAAGAGATCTTTAGGAACTCTGTTCCTGTTCTTGGCGATAAGAAGGTTCGCGGCATTAAGAATGGTCTTGGTAGAACGATAGTTCTCATTGAGAATGACGGTCTCGACATCAGGGAAGTTCTTCTCGAAATCCATGATGATCTTCATGTTGGCGTTTCTCCAGGTGTAGATGGTCTGGTCTGGGTCACCGACAACATATAAGGACGTGTCTTTGCACATGAGAAGTTTGATCAAGGCATATTGGACATCATTCGTATCTTGGAATTCATCAACAAGGATGTGCTCAAAACGGTGTGACCATTTCTCCTGGATGTCTGGTTGGGTATCGAGAATCCAGATGGTCTTCAAAAGAAGGTCATCGAAATCGAGGGCGTAGCACTCAGTCTTCATCTCCTCATAACGGGTGTAGATCTTGAGGCATTCTTTTTCGTCTTTGAAGGTCTCGAATTTGATCTCGATGTCGATTGGATAGAGGCCTTTGGCTTTCTTCTTACGAATGTATTCGAAAGCCTTCTTCACGACTTCGTCGCCTCTCTTGTGCCCAAACTCGGCGGCGGCATTCCTGACAAGTCTCTTCTGATCATCCTCATCATAGATGGTGAAGTGAGAAGGGTAGTTGAAGGCCTTATGCTCGATGCTTAGGAACCTTGAGCAGAAACTGTGGAAGGTTGAGATGTGGAGAGGTGGGTATTCTCCTAGCAAATCGAAGACGAGCTTAGAGGCTCTGTCGCCCATCTCCTGGGCGGCTTTGTTGGTGAAAGTGATGGCGAGGATCCTAGAAGGATCGACATGAAAATTACTGATGAGATATGAGATGCGATAAGTAAGAACACGGGTCTTTCCAGATCCCGCGCCCGCAATGATTCTCACAAATTGAGAATTAGTCTTAACAGCGGCTAATTGCCTCTCGTTTAAAAGCGATTCGTAGTCCATATATTAACGTAGTTAAATTATACCATCCGCTAGGTTTACCTTCTAGGTCTTGGAAGGTATTTTCTTTAACTTAATTAAAGAAGATAATAAATGTATGAAGCTGTTCAAGAAACAGGAAACACCAACCGGCAATCTTGCCCTTTTGGGTATCTTTGCCGCAATCATGGGCGCATTCTCGATAATCCTTGCCCTCGTTCCTTTTTCTAATCTCGTGCTTGGGCTCTTCCTTCCTTTGATCAGCGCGGTCGCGGCCTATTACACGGAGAACAAATATCTTCCTGCCTATATCGTTGGAGCGTCCACCCTGTGTTTAGGCCTCACGTTCTACAACTGGGGAGACACTCTCTTCGTGGTTATCCCAAGCATCGTCTCCGGAAGTTTCTATGGTTTCCTGAGAGACAAGAAAATTCCTTCTCAGTTCTTGATCATCTTAACTTCCCTTGTTCAGGTTCTCTTGAATTGGGGTGCTTTCTATATCCTTCTAGCCACTACGGGCGTCGACATCTTGGACACCATAGCGAAGTTTGTTGGTCTAAGCACGAACACGATCATCCCGGCGTTCATAGTCACTTATTCGATTGCGGAAACTGTTCTCAGTTTCTTCATCATCGAAGGGGTCATCAACAAATTTTCTAAAGAGGCTTTCACTTTCCCAACCGAAAGATATATCAGCCCATGCTTAGGAATCCTCTTTGGAGGATTGAGTTTAGGGTTCGCATTTATTGAGGCCCACTTCTGCTATATCTTCATGGTCTTTGGAATCTACTTCTCCCTTGTCGGCGCTTCCGTTCTCTTTGAGAAGAAGCCGATTTGGATCTATGTCGTTGGCGGAATATTGCTCCTTGGTTCCCTTTTCTTGTTCGCTCTTCTCCACTCCCTTTTCCCAAACGAATGCGGACTCGCGCTGGTCTCCATCTTCTTCATCTCGATTTCTTTAACTAGTTTTGTTTCAATATTTGTAAACAAAAAGGGTACAATGAACTCATGAAATTCTTACGCGAATTTGGCTTAGGCCTAGTTTACATACTCTTGCTGCCCATTCTCTTGGCAGGCGTTTTGGTCGTTGGAGTGGTGATGATCTTCGTTTGGATCGTCATGTTCTTCAAGGGCTGTATCCGCTTCTTCAAAGGCGATTCTTTCTTTGCTCCTCTTCCAGAAGATGAGCAGGTTCAGAAAATCAAAGACGAAGAGCTCCGTAGAAAGACCGAACCAGAAAATCCAAACCCTGCCCCAGCTCAACCAGCGGGCCCATCTCAGGTTTATATCCAAACCAACTACTATCAGCAGCCAGGCCAGGTTCCACCAAATGGCCAAATGCCTCAAAATCCACAGCAAAACCTGCCTCCTTTCCAAGGCTATCCTCAAGGATATCCGCAGCAACCTTATGGTAATGGCATCCCACAGCAGCCATATCCTAATGGCATTCCGCAACAACAGCCATATGGCAGCATCCCACAGCAACAACAACCATACCCATATCCAAATGCAGAACAGATCCCTTACACTGAGCCAGCCCCAGAGACTGACCCAAGCAGGATGATCGATATCACTCCTACGGAAGGAGATGACGAACAATGAGAACCTTTGTTGAATTTGCCCTCAGCGAAAACGATAAGAGATTGCTTTTCATCCTTCTCATTGTTTTCCTTATCATCTTCTTGATCCTTGGCCTTATCGGCGTTCTCATTAGAACCATCTCAAGATCCTTCTCAAGAAGAATCGACTATGAAATCCATGAGGCTGTGACTAGCAGAGTCATAACGACGCCAGAGCAGTTAAAGAAATATGGCATCGCGAAGAACAACAGACTCTTCTTCAAGCAAGCCATCCCTCCTTTCCTCATCATGGCCCTTTCTCTCCTGATGTATCTCATCTATTCGTTCGCTAGCGGTATCTGGGCGGAAGATTATTTCGGTCACTTCTCAAGCCTTCTCTACACTTGGGATTGGGCTAACCCAGAGAACTACGCGGACTTCTGGGGATTATCTCTACTTCGTAGATGGCCACCGCTTCTTAATGAACCACACTTCGTTGCCGAATACTGGGGAGCCTATATCCTCGTTCCTCTTTGGATCGTCTCAATCGGTTACTACATCGTCGTCATCCAGGCTTATGTCTCTCGTGCCGTCATGCTTGAGAGAAGAAGCCACACCGTCTTTGAGAAGAGCTTAGAGGACTTCAACTACTTCAATGATAAAAAGGACGCCCCTGCTCAGGACGCCCAACCAAGTTCTGATAAGAAGTGATCAGAAGACGAATAAGTCAACGATCTCGTAGATAATAAGCAACGCCAAAACAATATCCAAGATGACCATCAATCCGAAGATGCGATTCTTGGATTTTTGTTTTTTCTCTTCTGGTGTGAGAGGTGCTTTGACGTTCGTGCTCATATTAATACTTTAACGCGTTGGAGGTACGTGGGTAAGGCTCAGTGTCACGGATGTTGGCCATGCCGGTGATGTACATCAAAAGACGATCGAAGCCGATACCGAAGCCACTGTGGACGCAGCCGCCGTATTTTCTAAGGTTGAGGTACCATTCAAGGCCGTTGGTGTTTCCGATCTTGTCCATCTTGGCTTTGAGAACATCGTAGCGCTCTTCACGTTGAGAACCGCCGACGATCTCGCCTTCTCCTGGGACGAGAAGGTCAACCGCGGCAACGGTCTTTCCATCATCGTTTTCTTTCATGTAGAAGGCTTTGATCTCTTTTGGATAGTTGTATAAGAAGACTGGGCCACCGACAACTTCTTCGGTGAGATATCTTTCGTGCTCACTCTGTAAGTCCATGCCCCATTCGATCTTGCTGTTTGCGAACTTATGTCCATCGGCAACCGCCTTCTGGAGGAGGGCGATACCTTCGGTATATTCCATCTTACGGAAGTCAGCGTTGAGGACTTTGTGTAGTTTGTCGAGAACGCCTTTGTCGATCCACTTGTTGAAGAATTCCATCTCATCTGGGCAGTGATCAAGGACGTATTTGATGCAGTACTTGATGCAGGATTCGATGCATTCCATATCGTCATCGAGATCGGCGAAAGCAAGCTCTGGCTCAATCATCCAGAATTCGCTGGCGTGACGGGTGGTGTTTGATTTCTCGGCACGGAAGGTTGGACCAAAGGTGTAAACGTCTTTGAAGGCCATGGCGAAGGCTTCGACGTGAAGCTGTCCGGAGACAGTCAAGGAAGCGCGACGGCCATAGAAGTCATTGATTGGGTCTTTCGCGTCGGTGGTGACGGTGAAGACGGAGCCCGCACCCTCGGCATCGTTGCCGGTGATTTCTGGGGTGTGGACATAAACGAAGCCTCTTTCCTGGAAGAAGGAATGGACGGCCATGGCAAGCACGCTTCTGACCCTGAAGACAGCGTCGAAGGTGTTGGTTCTTGGACGAAGGTAGGCTTCTTCACGAAGGAACTCAAAGGAGGTCTTCTTCTTTTGAAGTGGGTAATCTGGAGCGACATCGCCCAAGAGTTCGGCGGATGTGGCTTGGATCTCAAATGGCTGTGGAAGATTTGGGGTGGCAACTGGTTTGCCTTCGAATCTCACGGCAGCGCCAAATGGGTATTTGGAGACTTCCGCAAAGAAAGGGCTATTAGCAGAATAGACGACCTGAATGTTCTTGAAGCAGGTTCCATCGTGAAGGTGAATGAAACCGACGTTGCCGCTATTGCGGTTAGTCCTGATCCATCCTTGGACGGTGACCTTTTCGAGTTTTGCCAATTCATCGATTGGCATAGCGTACAACTGTTTTACGCTGATGGCTTTTTTCTGCATATTTAGCTCCTCTATCGCTTTCTAGTATTCAATTAATGAGATTAATTGCAACAAAATTTTCAAAATACCCTGCAAATCCTATTCGAATTTTCTGAAATCGCTGATCTTCCAGTTTGGATCCACCCCGAGGGTAAGTGGGGCGAATAGCTTCTCTTTGTAGAGCCTCTCAGCGACCTTGGCGATCATCGCGGCGTTATCCGTAGTGCACCAAAGAGGCGGGATGATTAACTCAACGTCGGTGTTCTTTAGGCGAAGGGCCATCTGCTCACGGAGATAGCTGTTCGCGGAGACGCCTCCAGCAAGGACAACCTGTTTGACGTTGTATTCCATCGCGGCTCTAGCGGCCTTGTCGATGATCATTCCAATCGCGACATCCTGGAAGGACTTGGCCATATCATCGACTCTGATTTCCTCGCCCTTCATCTTGAGCTGATTCACAAGATTAATGACGCTGGTCTTAAGACCAGAATAGGAGAAGTCATATGAACCTTCGTGGGCTAGTGGCTTAGGAAGGTTATAGGTGTGCTTGCCAAGTTTTGAATGCTGGTCGATTGGGAGTCCGCCTGGATATGGGAAACCAAGGACTCTAGCGACCTTGTCATAGCACTCACCAACCGCATCGTCTTTGGTCTCACCGATGATCTCAAAATCGAGATGGTCTTTCATGAGGACGAGCTCGGTGTTGCCACCGCTGACGACAACGCAGAGCATTGGGAACTTGAATTCGCCTGCATACTCGTTGGCGTAGATGTGTCCGCAAAGGTGATGGACTGGGATGAGTGGTTTGTTATACAAAGCAGCGATTGTCTTCGCGGCCTGTAAGCCAACATGGAGGCAGCCGATGAGGCCTGGGCCTCTCGTAACGGCGATGGCGTCCATGTCCTCAAACTTGAGTCCGGATTGTTCTAATGCCTCTTTGAGGCAAACATCGATATTCTCACAGTGAAGTCTGGAAGCGATCTCTGGCATGACCCCACCGTATTTGGCATGAACGGCCACTTGGGAGGAGATGACGTTGCAAAGAAGCTTGCCGTCTTCGGTGATGGCGACTGCGGTCTCGTCGCAGCTTGATTCGATTGCTAATATTCTCGTCATAAAATGCACCTCACCATATATATGGCGTCCTCACCGTCGGAGTAATAGAGCTTCTTCTTGGTGATGGTCTTGAAACCGTTCTTTTTGTAGAGCTCAATGGCCGCTTCATTTGATTCTCTGACTTCGAGGGTGATGTTCTCAACTGGCTCAGCTTGTTTCTTGCAAACCTCAACCATCTTCTCGATGAGGGCCTTTGCGATTCCATTCCTACGGTATTCGTTAGCCACGCAGACCCTTGCGACTGAAGCGCTGTCGAAGGTGATGAAGAAGTCGATGTAGCCCACCACTTCATCATCTATGGTCGCGCTATAAAGATTGGCGACTGGGTTTTCTTTCCACTCGTAGACGACCTGCTCTAAAGGCCAAGGATCATGAAAGCAAGCCGCCTCAAGCATGGCGATGCTTTGGAGTTCGCTTTCTTTGCTTTTGTGGATCTGGATTGGCTTCATTCTAGTAGAGGTCCTTCAGGTATACCGGTTTTGCGGCAACCGCATCACTAACGAGGTTCCTTTCGATGTCGCTTGTTGCGAGAATCTCAAGGTTGTGGGTTGGCTTTGATTCAAGGCCAAGGTATGCGACATCGCCGCAGACTTTGTACTCTGGATGCTCGTTTATATATGAAAGCACCGCGGAATTGTCGGCGATTTTGTCTTCAAGGATGATTTTTTCTTTATCGTAAACACCAAGGTAAGATCTCTTGCTTCTGGCGTTCATAAGGCAGATTGATGGTTCCTTCTCATCCTTAAGAGCCTCAAGGCTGGAGACGAGATAGAGAGGGACGCCTAAAGCAAAAGCAGAGACCTTAGCGACGGTCAAAGCGATACGGACTCCGGTATATGAGCCAGGTCCTTTTGCGGCGATGACTTTCTCGATGTCATTTCTCGTGAGGTTGTTCTTCTTGAGAAGGATATCGAGTTCGTTGACCAAGAATTCGGATTGTTTCTGCCAAGCCTCATAAGTGACTTGGTCGATGACTTTATGATCTAAGGCCAAACCGATTGAGAGGTTGGTGTTGCTGGTATCTAAAAGCAAGGAAACCATTAGAATGCCTCCTTAACTGCTTCGACGATCTTGTCTAAACGAGGGCAATTGCTCTCTACGCTGATCTCACGGGAATCTCCGCCTTTGTGGGTCAAAGAGATAACGAGATATTCATCAGGCCAAAGAGGTTCGATGTATTGAGGCCACTCAATGAAGGTGACTCCATTGCCTTCGATGAACTCTTCCAAACCAAGTTCGATGTTCTGACCTTCAAGGCGATAAGCGTCGATATGGTAGAGAGGAAGGGTGCCTTTGAAATAGCACTTCATGATGTTGAAGGTTGGGGAGATAACGTCCTCGTTGACCTTAAGAGCTTCGGCAACTCCGCCCACAAGAGTGGTCTTGCCAGCGCCTAAGTCGCCTTCGAGCAAAACGACATCGGCTGGAACGAAAAGAGGTGCGATAAGGGCGCCTAATTTTCTTGTTTGTTCCTTAGATGAAGATGTAAAAGTGAATTTCATGCCCGATACCTCAGAGCGAAAAAATTATATGCTCTTTTTTGGCGTTTTAAAGGAGAAGGCAAATAGTAACTATTTGTTCTTTGGTTGGTAAGATTCAACAAACGGCCCAGTCTGGTCGAGGAATTTCTGGTAGATTCGTTTGATTTCAGCATCGACGAATGGGAACTTTTTCCCTTCCATGAGCGAGTGGATGTCTTTGGCGCTTTTCTTGATGACCGCTTTGAGATCGTCTGGATATCCGTAAAGGACAGCGTGGTGTTCAAACTCTTGCTCATCAAGGACTTTGATGGCCTTGTCTGGGAAGAGCTTAAGGTCGAGATCGTAGTCGATATAGCGGAGGAATCCTTGGTCGAGGATGGTTGGGCTAGCGATGTTGGCGTAGTAGCAATAACCGTTCGCTTTCTTCATCGCGATGCAGTTGGTCCACTTCTTCTTGAAGAGAATGAAAACGGCGTGCTCGTTGGTCATCCAACGGCGGCCGTCGCTTTCAGTCACCAAAGAGGACTTTGAGCATAATGCCCAATAGTCATCCGTTTCCTCGGCTAAATAAGCCGGGCTCCATTGACGGTGGAGTTGCCCGTTATGTTTATATGCTTGGACATTAATCCAACGAAAAAAGCGATTCATACGATAATTACCAGTAACCTAAGCTGCTATAAGCAGGTCTTCCCTATTATTGTGAACTTCCAAAGGAAGGAGCGCAACGCGAAAAACATCAAAAAGCCCCCGACGTTATTTCGGGGGCGTTATGCTTAGTGAACTTAGATGTTCTTGTAGATGATTGTCTGGACGAAACGGCAGACCTCACGGCACTTGTCGGACATCTCCTCAAGCATCGTGTAGAAGGCTTCGTATTTATAGATGGTCAAGGAATCGAGATCGGTTCTGCGGTATAGTTCGGATACATCTTTGATGTATTCGGTATCGCTGTCTTCCTCTAAACGGATAACGTTTTTGAGAACTGGGAAGATGATGTCCTTATCAAGGAAGTGAGGGAAGTCTTTGAGGGCTTCTTCAGTGGCCCTAAGTGATTTAAGGGTGAGTTCCATGAATGGGATGGCATCTGGTGGAAGTTCTTTGAAGTCATAGAGGTAAAGCTTAAGGGAAAGTTCCTCAACGGCATCGGTGATGTCATCGATCATGGTGAGAAGGGAAAGAATATCTTCTCTATCGATTGGAGTGATGAATTCCTCCATGAGCTTTTCGGTTGTCGCATGCTTTTTCTTATCGGCAGCGTGCTCAATCTCATGGACTGAAGTCTTGATCTCCCAAAGTTTCTCGTGATCGAAGTTCTTCATGAATTCGAGAATGTGCTCACCACATTCAACTGAGAAGTGAGCGAGCTCTGGGAATGAGTCGAAGTAGTAATTGGATTGAACTTTTTTACCCATTTTGAAACTCCTTTGTTACTTGAAAATGGCCGCGAAGAGAGCGGTCAATGCAAAACCGATTAGGGCCGTACCAGGGAAAATAGCGATCCAGGAAAGGACCATCTGGCCGGCTTTGCCCCACCTGACGCGGCGAGGATTGCGTTGGGCTCCAACACCCAAAATAGCGGTCGCCTTGATGGTGCCGCTTGAGATAGGAAGGCCGAATACTGTAGCGACGATTAAACCAATGCCGGCTGCAATATCCGTGGCAAATCCCTGATATTTATGAAGTTTGGCCATTCCGGAACCCATCGTTTTGATGATGGATTTTCCGCCCATAAGGGTTCCACCGAAAATGACAACTGCAACTGGAAGAACGATCCACCACATCCCCTGCATGGCGTTGAAATCAGCTGGGACATAGTTGGCGCCTCCGACATGAAGCATGACGGCGATGACCATGAAGACACCAAGGAACTTGGCGCCATCCTGAAGGCCATGGGCTAAGGACATGAGAGCGCTTGCGACAACCTGGCCTCTCTTGAAGAAGCGGCTGGTTGAACCACGGGTGAGTTTTCTGCAGATAAGAACGATGAGCCAAACGATTCCATAGCCGAGGATAAATCCAACGAGGATGGAACCAAAGAAGCCAATCAAGACCTTGATCCAGCTGTTAAGGGAAACAGCCTCAAACCAATTGGTTGAGCCAGAGATGGCGGCAAGGCCGATAGCAGAACCGGTTAAACCACCCACCAAAGCGTTGCTTTGTGAGGATGGGAAACCGAAGTAAGTGCAGATGAGGGAAAGGATGACGTTCGCTAGTAAACCGAAAGCGATCGCGATGAACATCTGGTTGAGCGTTGCGCCCAAGGTGTTGAACTGGACGATACCTGCAACGGTTTGCGAAACATCTCCCAAAGGGAGAACAGAGGCTAAGAAGCCTGCTGCCAAAGTTCCTAAGAGGTTGCCTAAAGCGGCCATGAGGATGGCCCATTTTGGCTTCATGCAACGTGTGGTTACGCAGGTAGCGATGCAGTTAGGGACATCGGTCCAGCCATTCATGAAAACCACGCCTAGGTCAAATATGATTGCCACATATGCCCAAGGGTATTGGTTGCAAAGTTCGAAGAATCTAGCGACTTCCATTTTGAAAATCTGAAACTACTTCAATAAGGCGATGAGTTTGAGAACCTTTCTTAAATCTCCGGCGTATTGGACGGTTGGGTTTGGATCGAACGGCTTCTCGAGGGCGATGACCATCAAGTCATCTTCATAACCCATCGCGAAATAAGTCATGCCTTCACGAATAGAAATAGCCATATCGACAAAAGTCTTGTTGGTTTTGAATTCGTTTAAGGCTTCTCTCACCCTAGCGGTGATGACTTTCTCGGTGCCTTTATCGCCATAAATGACGATATTCTTGGAATCAGAGAAGACCTTTCTGCCGGCCAAATTGGTTGGAGGAAGGGCTCTCTTGTTGCCTTTGAAGTAGATGAGGATGTCAGATCCTTTGTATTCGTTGGTGGTGTAGAGATATTTGCCAACGAAAACGGTGTGGAGGGCTTTGCCAGCGATAACCTGAGCAGCCGCATCACAGACCTTAACGGTCTTGCCATCGTATTCGAAGGTGTATGTGGCGCGGCTCCCGACTTTTCCGATGTCTTTATAAAGGTCGCAGTTTTTGAGTTCTTCGTCTTCGATCTTGTTGTCGATGCTTCCCTCGAGGTTGGTGACCCTATCTGCGAACACGTAAGCGTTCGTGTGCTCGTAATACTCACGGAAGTAACGGTTCATCGCAGTCTGAACGTTCTTCTTCCAGAAGTAATTGAAAACCAAGAGGGTGACAAGGCCAACACCGCAGGCGATGAGGGCGATTATCATTGAGTACTCTTTAAGGGCTGCGATAGCGTTTGGAATGAGCCAACCGCAGACAATGAGAAGCAAGCAGACCGCGGTGACGACCCACTTAACGACATTTGATTTGCGGTAGACCTTATAGAAATCCTGACGGGCGAGCTCGACTTTGCCGAGGTTCTCGTCTGGGTATTCGATTGTGATCTTTCCATTTGCTTGAGCAGGAGCAGGTTTTTTGGCCTCCTCTGGTTCCTCCGCTTCTTCAGAATGAAGATCAATTTGATCTTCTGGCTCTTCTGGAGCCTCTGGAGCTGGGGCTGGTTCAGCAGCTGGTTTTATTTCGTCGGCGAAGTCGCTTTCTTCTTCGACTTCGTCATTTTTCTTTTCTTCAATATCGGTCATAAACAATGCCTTTCGTCTAGGGCACTATAACACAATATCGAACAAATTAATAAATTAATTTCTTTAGTCTCTGGCTGGGAGAAGCTTGTTGACGCGGAGAAGAGGGCCATATAAACCCGTGATGACAACAAGGCAGGCAAGAGCACTTGGTCCAACATAAAGAATGTTGTAAACAAAGGCTCCCCAGAAGTCATTCTGCATGCCGTAGTAAGTCATCGAACTTGCGATGGCACCAGCCATTCTGACGACGGTCGCAACGAAAATACCAACCACAATGAAGATCTCACCTAAGACGTTATAAGATTTCTGTTCTTTGCCCATAATGAGCGGTTTGAAGAAACCAAGGAGACCAGCAGAGCCAAGGCCAATAAGGTAGTCATAATGGAAGGAAATGAATCCATATCCATCAGTGAAGCAAGTGAGAAGGCCGAGGACGATGCCACCGGCGATGATGCCCTGGAATGGGCCGTGTCTCAAAGCAATGATGTAAATAGGTAAGAGCTGAAGGTTGATGGAACCACCAGTCTCTCCAACTGGGATTTTAATGAAGTTCAAAGCGAAAGCGGCAGCGACAAGAATGGCGTCTTCCGCAATCTCGTGGACGGTCATAGGCTTCTTGGAGAAGGCGTAGATGAAGCTGAAGAAGGACGCGGCTAAAGCAAAGGCAAAGGCTAAAGCAAGGCCGATTTCCATGGTGCAGCTATTTCCACCCATGCTTTCAAGGAAGAGCATAGGGGTCATAACAAATGAGACCGCAGCAAAGAACTGGCAAACCACAGCAGCGGTAGAAATAGAGTTGTTCTTTTTCTCAAAAATAAGAGCGGCAATTAAGAGAGGGACGCTAGCGATAAGAAGGACGTAACCAATCACAAACATGAACTGGAATTGGCCAGCGCCAAAGATGTCCCAAATATGAAGATAAGACTTTTGGCCTTCGGCATCTTTGAACTTGATTAAGGTCAAAAACAAGAAGACAAAAGCGAGAACAGCTAGGCCAATCGAGACGAGATTTGCCCAGGATTTTGCGGTTTTTTTACCGCTTTGAACATTGATTTGTTCGTTTTCCATAAAAAAATACCTCCGTACCTGAATACGAAGGAATGAATAAACGCACTACCTCCGCCAGCATTACCTGGATCAGGTTCCGTCGAGTCGAAGAAGACTCCTCTCAGCCAACTTACTGGTGGCTCCGGTCTCGAATAGTTTATCTCACTTTATTTGCCAGTCAATAGGTGTGGTACCGCTTTCAGTCAAATAGGCGTTGCACTGGCTGAAAAGATGCTTTCCAAACCAGCCTCCCCTATTCGCGGATAACGGTGAAGGATGGACCGATGAGAGAACGATATGCTTTGGGTTCGTAACCTTTGAGGCGTACTTCTTGGCGAATCCTCCCCAGAGCATATACACGACAGGCTGATCAAGGCTCTCGACATAACGGAGGACATCATCCATGAACTTGTCATACTCAGGACGCACGTGCGAGAGAGGCACGCCCGCTCTCACGGACAGGTATGCATTAAGAAGAAGGACGCCTTGTTCTGCCCAAGGGGTCAGATCACCGTTGTCGAAGTTCATCTTGCAACCGATGTCTTTTTCGATCTCTTTATAAATATTTATAAGAGAAGGCGGAATATCGATTCCTCTTGGAACACTGAATGACATGCCCATGGCCTCTCCTGGGTTGTGATATGGATCTTGACCAATAACCACGACCTTAAGAGTCTTTGGGTTTGTGAACTTAAAAGCCTGGAACATCATGTCCCTAGGCGGATAAACGACATGCGCATCATACTCGGCGTCGAGGAAACGGTGCAAGGAAGCGGAGTACTCTTCCCCCGCGACTTTATCGAATAGTTCTTTCCAATCTTTGATCATCTTTACCATTATGGGTGTTTTGCTTTCAAAAGCCCACAATCAATAATTGTGGAGGAAGATAATCATTTGCTTTATAATTCTTCTTGCTTTGAAAAAGCA
>JAFYAZ010000008.1 GCA_017540455.1 Bacilli bacterium
CTTACTTCAACAGCAGGAAGGCTCTTGAAAGCGGAGAGAACCGCGCTTCCGGTATCTCCGCTTGTAGCAGTTAATATATGAAGTTTCTTTTGTCCGTGTTTCTTAAGCGCGACTTCCATGAGATGTGGAAGAAGGGAAAGAGCCATGTCTTTGAAGGTAAGGGTTGGGCCATGGAAAAGCTCAAGGAAGGATTTTCCTTCGATGTGCTTGAGTCCGATGATTTTCTCTGGGAAGTTCTTTGAGGAATAGGCTTTCTCGATAGCCCCTTTGACTTCCTCGTCGGTAAAGTCATCAAGATATGGCCTAAGGACTTTGTAGGCGAGTTCGGTGTAGGAAAGGTTGAGACACTCTTCGATCTCTAGATGATGAATCTCCTTTGGGAGATAGAGTCCGCCATCATCGGCAATGCCAAGTAACATCGCCTCTGACGCGCTGATGAACTTCTTGTCGTCGCGTGTTGAGTAAAACATGATAAGTAATTATGTAGTCATTGAGAAACATTCTCAATAATTGAACTTAGGAAAGCGCTTTTATGAAAAATGCAAAGAAAAAGGAGTTTTTACATATAGTCGATTAACGCTTTAATATTTGATATTGTTTTTCTATAATCAGTTCGCCCATTAGGAGGTTTCACTTATGGAAGAAGAAAGCAAAATCGAAACAGTCAATCAGGAGAACAAAAGCAGTGGGCTTGAAACGGCCGCTTTCATCGCCGCTCTTGCCAGTGCGTCTATAAACTTGTTCTTAGCATTCCTCGCGCTTTGCATTGGGACAAACTACCTCGCCTTCTCGATTATTGAGGTAATTGTTTACATCGCCGCTTTTGTCCTCTACGTCATCACAGCGGTCCAAAACAAGAAAGTAAAATTTGACCTAACGCTTGTTCTTTTCGCTATCACAACTGTGATGCTCTTTAAGTAACTTCATTAATAATTAAAACGCCGGCGTTGTCGGCGTTTTTTCTTTTGCCAAATCAGACACTAATCAACCTGTATTTAACTTAATGCGCCAAAAGCGGTAAGCGTCTTTCTCTATTCTGGGAATGAGTAGCCAAAAAAGGTCTGTTAGAATCTCAGCTCGTCTAAATAATTGATGAGGGCCTTTTGGATTGTTTTAAGGTCTTCCTTCGTCCAATTCCTGCGGCTTTTGCAAAGGTTTTCGGAATATTTTCTGTCGCGGAGCGTTTCCGCGGCTTCATTTATCGCCAAATCCAAGTTACGGAAGAAATGTGTTCGTTTCACAAGAAGCAACTCTAGCATCTTCTTCACAAGATCTTTGTCATGTTTGATACGAGTTATCAGCCAATATGCATCAAAAACATCTTTATCTCGTGTGTTGTCTGTTCCGTAGATTGAAAGAGTTGAAAGCTTCTCTGCAATCATCCTTTCTACAGGATTAACCTGTAGGCGCGAAACACCACCAAACGCTATTTCGTAGTTGAAAGGCTTGTTCCCTTTGACGAGGGGGAGGTGGACTCCGACATCTACGATCAGATTAAAAGTGACGTTTCCATCGGAAAATGAAAGTGTAACCCTTTTGCCAAAGTAGTTTTTATGACGCAAGTCATCAATTGAATCGACTGACAGTTTGACATCTTCGTATGGTGGAAGTGGTGATAGTCTTTCAAAGAAAGCGTTTAACCCATCTTCAGACAATGGGTATTTGACAAAATCAAAGTCGATATCTTTGGTGTATCCTCTTTCTCCTTTTGCGAGTTGATCGAGGATTAGGCCACCTTTGAAAGAAACACGGCGGAGAAGGTCTTTATCTGAGCCTATCTTCGCGATGAAAATCTCTTGGCAGACTTTCCTTTCTGCCTCTTCTTTTGTTAGTTCTTGTTTTTTAACACGGGCGAATAGAAAACTAAGTGTGGATTTGTTCACAAAATCTCTCTCCTTATCCTTTCTCTATATAGTTTCCCTTTCGGCAATTTTTCACAGTATTCTCTTATTTTTGGAAGATTTAGTTTCCCTTCGTTTGCTAATTTTCGGTAGTGGAAGATCGCTGCTTGAAAAGCTTCTGTCGCAATTATCTTTTCTCTACGGAAGAGCTCCAACAGCAATCTTTCTTTGTCATAGCATTGGAAGGAAACGCCTTCTCTTTCCATTGCCACCGTTCCTAACAAACGTGTTTTTTTGTTTTCCCAAATTTGGAATATACGATCATCGTTAACCGGTCGATAGCCAATGTTGAAAGAAAGGAAGTATGGCGCAGTGACAAAAGAGTCGGTTATCCCGTACAAAGATAATGCGGTCTCTAGCGTTGCTATAGCAGTTGGATAACGCGCCATAAGCGAAGCAAACAAATCATCGTTTTCCTGAGTATAGATTCCGCGGAAAGGATGATCCATTTCTTTTCTGTCTTTTCTTGTTAGGTTTTTTGGTTTGCTGATCATAACTTAATTGTACTTTACGCATATAAAAAGCACAAGAAACTATATGCGAAAATCCCCACAAGAATAGAACCTACACGTTCAAAATGTAAAAAAGTGTAGAAATACACTATTAAGTTTTTGAAAGGTGTAGAAATCACTTGAGAACGATTTACGCGAATGGAGAGCTGTCCTTAGACGCAACTTGTACAAAAACTATACAGGTTCAGATCGAAGGAACTAGAAAGGTTAGGCGAGAAAGGCCTGTTTATAACTTATTATTCAGCCTATCGTGACTTGGTAGATAAGGACATGCGAAAACTGAAGAAAAAGCTTGAGGCGTACCTAGGTATTATCTAAAAAGGGAAAAGTTATTTCTTCAAAAGCCGTTTAGCGATAGAAGCAGCGGCTTTTTTTCCTGCTCCCATGGCAAGGATGACGGTCGCAGCGCCTGTGACAGCATCGCCGCCCGCAAAGACATTTTCTCTAGTGGTTTCTTCCTCTTCGTTGACGATGAGGCAGCCATGTTTCTCTACCTCAATGCCGGCGGTGGTGTTCTTGATAAGCGGGTTTGGAGAAGTGCCTAAAGCCATGATAACGCAGTCAAAATCCTCTACAAATTCGCTGTCTTTTACTGGAACTGGGCTTCTTCTTCCTGAGGCATCAGGCTCTCCAAGCTCCATTCTGATGCACTTCAAAGAGGAGACCGATCCCTCTTCGTTTCCAAGTATTTCGATTGGGTTGGTAAGGAGTTCGAATTTGATTCCTTCTTCTTTGGCGTGTTCAACTTCCTCGACTCTCGCAGGAAGCTCTTTCTCTGTGCGGCGGTAAACGATCGATACTTCAGCACCAAGCCTTCTAGCAGACCTAGCAGCATCCATGGCAACGTTGCCTCCTCCGACGACAGCAACCTTCTTCGCATGGAAGATAGGGGTGTCGCTTTCTGGGAGGTAAGCGCCCATAAGGTTGATTCTCGTTAAGAACTCATTCGCGCTGAAAACGTTCTTCAAAGACTCGCCTGGGATTCCCATGAATTTAGGAAGTCCAGCGCCTGAGCCAATGAAGATGGCCTCATATCCTTCTTCGAAGAGTTCATCGATTGTGATGGTTTTTCCAATGACGACGTTGGTCTGAATATCGACACCTAAATCCTTAAGTCCTTCTATTTCTCTAGCGACGATCTTCTTAGGAAGACGGAATTCAGGGATGCCATAGATCAAGACGCCTCCCGCTTTATGGAGGGCTTCATAGATGGTGACTTCAAAGCCTTGTTTGGCTAGGTCGCTAGCGCACGCTAAACCGCTAGGACCGCTTCCGACAACAGCCACTTTGTGGCCGTTGCTTTCTGGTTTGGAGGCTTTGGTTTTGGAGTTTTCGTTATGGTAATCGGCAACGAATCTTTCGAGTCTTCCGATTCCGACAGGTTCGAATTTGATGCCAAGGGTGCAAGCGGATTCGCACTGCCTCTCTTGTGGGCAGACACGTCCGCAGACGGCTGGGAGGGAAGAGGATTCAGCAATAACTGAATAGGCGCCTTCGAGATCGTCTTCTTTGATTTTCTTGATGAAGGCAGGGATATCGATATGGACAGGGCACTTAGCGACACATGGTTTGGTTGGGCAATTGAGACATCTTAAAGCTTCTTCTTTAGCGACGGTGGGAGAGTAACCTAAAGCGACTTCTTTGAAGTTCGTGGCCCTAACAAAGGGATCCTGGGTTGGCATTACGTGTTTCTTTGGGTCAAAAGGCATAACTAGTTCGCTTTCTTATATAGAGCACAGGTCTCTTCTCTCTTCTTTTTCTCGAATTCGGCGTATTGGCGGCTTCTCATCATGGCCTCATCGAAATCGATCTCGTAACCATTGAAGTCAGGGCCATCGATGCAGGCGAATTTGGTGACTCTCTTGCCATCTTCTTTGATTAGGGTTAAACGGCATCCTCCACACATTCCAGTGCCATCGATCATGATTGGATTCATGGAGACTGTGACTGGAATTGAGTAAGGTTTTGCTGTGGAAACTACGAATTTCATCATAATGAGAGGTCCGATTGTGATAATGCAGTCAAACTTCTCTCCGGCCTCTAACATTTCCTTAAGAGGCATGGTGACATTGCCCTTGTTTCCATAAGAGCCATCGTCGGTCATGACGACGCATTTATCTGAAGCGTTTTTGAATTCTTCTTCGAGGATCAAGAGGTCTTTGCTTCTGAAACCGATGATGGAAGTGACTTCCGCGCCAAACTCATGGAGTTTCTCGGCGATTGGAAGAGCGATCGCGCATCCGACGCCTCCTCCGATGACGCAGACTTTCTTAAGGCCTTCAACTTTAGTTGGAACGCCTAAAGGACCAACAAAATCAGGGATATAGTCTCCCTCTTCTTTGTGGTTGAGTTTCTCGGTCGTGGCACCGACGATCTGGAAGATGATTTTGACTAAGCCTTTTTCGCGGTTATACCCGGCGACGGTAAGAGGAATTCTTTCCCCATCGTCTTCGACGCGGAGGATGATAAATTGGCCTGGTTCGGCTTTCTTCGCCACAAGCGGGGCGTAAATCTCCATCTCAGTGACGGTTGGGTTAAGAATTTTCTTTGAAACGATCTTGAACATGGTGTTTTAAGGCTTTCGCTCTTGTGATTATAACCATTAGGGAAAGGGAGTTGAATAACTTCGTTATGTTTAAAGCGGTAATTCGCTCTCGTAATTGAAAAATCTATACCAAAATATGTTATACTTTGGTAACCTTAAGTCATTCATTATGGAATTTTTCCCAACTTATCCTGGCGCTTTGACTATCGATTGGTTATCAATCGTCCTTGTCGCCATTGTCGCCATCTGCGCCATAACTGGCATCGCTAAAGGAGCT
This sequence comes from Bacilli bacterium, assembly GCA_017540455.1. GTDB lineage: Bacteria > Bacillota_I > Bacilli_A > RFN20 > CAG-826 > UBA4951. The sequence goes on from JAFYAZ010000008.1 coordinate 5,236, forward strand.
GCCAAATCCTTCTGGGACAACTTCGGCGGAATCCTCGTTGCCCTCATTTCTTTCGTCGTGGCCACGATGCTTTGCAATATGCTCGCAGAGATGGAATTCACCGCGTCCTTAAAAGGCCCGATCCATAGCTTTGTTGCAGGATTAGGAGGGGAAGAAGGCGCAGCCCTGATGGACATGCCTCATTCCCGCACGGAAGTTACTTTCGTCATCACCAGCAATCAATATCAGATTCTTTCGACAAAGATTCCATCTTTCCTCTCTTTCACTTACCCATTCATCGCTGCTTTCATCCTTAGCTGCATTCCTGAAGTTCCAACGGAAGCCACTGTTGCCGATAACATCACAAACGGCATCGTCGCTCTTATCTTCGCGATCGCCATCTTCATCATCGTCTCGATCATCCTTTCGATCATCCTTAATGCCATCAAGAAGAACATCCGCAAACGCCATAAGATCAAGAAACCTGGTGCCATCTCTAGGTTCTTTGGTTTTATCATCGGCGCCGCAGTTGGTGTCGTTTGGGCCATCATCGTCGTTTGGATTTTCTCTTTCCTTGCCGGAATCGATTTCTTCAAAGGCTTCCTCACCGAGGTCTGGGCGTTAAACGATGACGACAAGCTCACCATTGGCGAATACCTCTACAAGACCAATTACGTGAATATGCTGATCAGCTGGATCACTTCCCTCTTCTCAGCATAAACCATTTGACATCTTTACTTCTTAGAAGTAGTATTGACACGCTGAGAAAGGATATATATGAGTAGAGAAAAGGTTTTTTTAATTTGCTCTGAATGCCTCTCACGCAACTACAGCGTCACGAAGCGGGAGGATGATTCCAAACGCCTCGAGATCAACAAGTTCTGCCCTCATTGTGGGAAGCACACCCTCCACAAAGAGAGCAAATAGGGAGATACACTTATGAACCCAGGAAAGTACATGAAAGAAGTGGTCAAGGAAGGCAAGCGCATCCGTTGGCCAAAGCGTGAAGAATTATGGCCTGCTATTGCAGTCGTCATCTGCATCACCGTCTTCGTTGCCATCTTCCTCGCCTTAGAGGATTTGACTGCCCAGAACATCATCAATCAGCTTAAGCAAGCTTTCGGTAAATAAGGAGGAGAAACAATGCCAACACAGTTAGGTGAAAAGCAGTGGTACATCGTTACCACTTACTCAATGCATGAGTCCAAAACCGCGGACAACCTCCGCAAACGTATCGAGAGCATGAACATGCAGGACTACATCCTCCGCGTTCTCGTCGCCGAGAAAGAGGAAGAGGTCCTTGAGGATGGAAAGCCAACCGGCAAGAAGAAGATGAAGCAGCTCTATCCAGGCTACATCTTCGTCGAAATGATCATGACCGATCAGTCTTGGTACATCGTCCGTAACACCCCAGGCGTCACCGGTATCGCCGGTTCCTCTGGCGGAGGACAGAAGCCAACCCCAGTTACCCGTGAGGAGATCGAACCTGTTCTTAAGAGAATGGGCATGGTCGATGAGTCCATGTACGATCGTTACAACGTCGGTGACAGAGTCAAGGTCATCCACGGCCCACTCGAGGGAACCGAAGGCACCATCATCTCGATCGACAAGACCACTGGCGAATGCCGTGTCGATACCGTCTTCTTCGGAAGAAGCACCCCAATCGATGTCGACTTCTCCGAAATCGAGAGAATCTAAGCATTGCAAAAGAAAAGACCCAGGATTTGCTGGGTCTTTTTTGTTTTTGATATTGATTAGGAAATAAGCAAATCAGTTAAGGCAATCGTCAGTCCTTCGTAGACGTTGGAGTTGCCATTAACGGAATCCTGAACGTAGTAATCAAGCTCAGTGGTGCAGTTGACGCTCACTGTGGCGTTGTTAAGAGGCGCTTTCTTGAAGTTAAGGGTTGTGCTCGTGAAGGAATATTCCGTAGGAGAAACAACGTAGCTCACCTGAACTTGGGCCGATCTAACTGGGTTTTGGCTAAGGGTGAGAACACTACCGGCCAGTGTATAACCCGTTCCTTCTGACATGCTGACACCATCGACTTTAACGGAGGTGATTTGATGTGGCGTAGCAGAGAGGTTAAAGACCTTAGAGTCACCTGTTGCCACGAGATTGTCTGTGAGGTTAACGGAATTAACGAAGCGAGAACCGCTTGGCAAGGTGAATGCCGTTGTTGATCCATCAGCAGACCCAGGGATATTGTGGTTGGCTCTGTCTGTTGCAACCGAATACCAAGTGCTTGGATCATCGGAGAAATACATGGTCATAAGGAAGTAAGCGGTTGAGCTTGCGTTGAATCCCGCTGAGAATGGTTGATTGACTGCCGTGCCTGCGTTCGAGGTGGCCTCCACAAAGTTGAAGTAGTCGTTTCCGACAACTCCTTGCTGTGAGAAATAAGTGTAGAGCTGGGATGAGGTTGGCTTGCTTGAATAGACCTGTGTATAGACGTCTAAGGCTCTAGCAAGGGCAAATCCCTTCCTGACCTCATTATCCTTATAGAAATAGGTAGCACTGGCTTCAGAGATGTACTTGCTGAGGGTGACCTGGGCGTTTGAGCTTCCCTGGATCTCGATCGCGAAGGTGAAGGAATAACCTGGAGAGAATTCCAAGGCGGTCCTAGCAGCGTTATCAGCGGTCAAGAAGTAGGTGTCATAGTCGTACGTATTGCCTGAATCTATGCGGCTGTCGTTTGACTTGTAGCCGTCATAGTTGCCAGGAGTTTGGTAGTTGAGAGTGCAGTATTTGAGCGAAGCGGTGGTGGATTCACCCATAACAGCGATGTTGGAGAGGTTAACTGAAGCGGTGTTTTGGAGAGCGAACCAAGCGAAAACTCCTCCTCCGGCTGCGCCTAAGGCAACCAAAGAGGCAAAGGAGATCAATAATGTGGTTCTAAGTGTTCTTCTCTTTTTCATAATCATTGCCAAATATGTGGCACTCCGTCATGGTCTTCGTCTTCCCAATAATGGAAATTTGGTAATGGATTTTGCGGTTGGGTAGCGCTATAGCAATAGAAGGTTAATGGGTTGGTTCCGTCGCGATAATTCCATCCTGACGGATACCTTGCGCCGCTTCCGGTTTGATTGGCAACGTATGTTTCATCGCTGTCCATCAAGAAGATTTTTGCGTCAACGCAGCCAGCGAAAGCGCTGTTGCTTCCTGTACTATTGCTAGCGAAACTTACGCCTTCTCCTAAAATAATTCCACCTGTTTTCAAACCGGTGCATCCATTGAAAACCTTTTGATTCAAAAAGCTTCCATCAGGAACGGTGATGCTCTGCAAACCAGTGCATCCACTGAAAGCATTGTTATTGAAAGTTGCAGAAGCATCGTTTGCGGCAAATGTCACCGAAGTAAGAGCTTTGCAACCGCTAAAACAGGATGAGCCTATGGTATTTGTTGTGCCATCAAAGGTTATAGAAGAAAGAAGTGAGCATCCATTGAAACAGTTGTCTCCTAATGTGTTTCCAGATGGGCAGGTGAAAGTGACAGAAGTCAATTTCGAACACGCTTTGAAGGTTTCCTGACCTAAATTTTGTGTAGCGCTGTTCAGATTTAAGGTCTCTAATCCAGAGCATCCATTGAAAGCGCCTTTAGATTTAAACCATGTCAAAGCACTTGGCGTTGTGACCTCTTTGATCTTTTTGCAATTTATAAAGCATTCCTGCCCTATCGTGCTGAGGTTTTGGATCTGTGATAAATCAAGATGTGATGACGGTGTGGTATCTCCGAGCGTGTCGCCTCTATCGATCGATATCGTATCGAGGCTCTCACAGCCATAGAAAGCCCATTGGCCAAGCTCCGTCAAGCTGTTTGGAAACTCGACTGTTTTCAATTTGCTGCTTCCGTAAAAAGCACTTCTTCCGATGGATGTGCATTGCGGAACGGTTTTAGGATTGTTATCTACGGCGTTTGGATATTGGGATATGCCACCGAATCTCACAGATTCAAGGTCGCTTTTGCCTGAGCGTCCCTCTGAATCGACCGCATTTCCGATTGTGTCAAGGAAGTTTTTGCTGATGGCTGTCAAAGTGTAAGGGAACAATATGTTAACGACTTTACGTCCTCCACGAAGAGCGCCTGCTACCATTTGCGTTGTGCCCCATTCAATTTCGAATGATGTTTTGGCTCCGGCTCCTTCAAGCAATTTCTTACTGTTTCTATGCGAAATAGCGCCGCTGCCTTCTCCGCCTGTGAAGGTTGGAGAAGCTGTTCCAACACTATAAAGTTCCAACACAGAGAGCTCAAAACACCCCATGAATGGGAAATAGAAATACGAATTGTTCGTATCTGGCGTGCCGTTCCCCGTGATGCTGCCGAATGTCGCCAGACAGTCAGGGATCTTTGCTGCTGTTATGGCTGAAAAGGCGAATGCCTTTTTGCCGATGAATGTAAGGCCCTCAGGGAATTTACCATCTCCTAAAAGCGCCCCGCTACTGTTGTTCCAAATCTTAGCTTTGTCATCTGACGAATCCGTGAGTCCGGTGTTCTTGTAACTTTTTACGGTCGTGAATGAAACAAAAGCCATCGCAATATCAGAAATGGTTGTTATGGAATTCGGAAGATAAATCTCCTTCATAGTCCAGAAGTTTTCGCCCGCCTTCCAATACTTGTGTGCGTTGGTGTTTTTGTAATCTTTGTTAGACTGAGGGCCGCATCCTCTAGGATGCATATCTGAACAGTTGAATTGAATGGCTAAAGCCGCTTTTCCTATCGTCTTAACGTCTAACCAGTTTGCGCCGTCGTCGAACGTTACCTGATAAGGAATCATAAATTTGAAATGCCCGTCGCCACTAGGGACTGCATATTCCGAATCGTAAGCGTCGTTAATGTCGTCTTGGTCATTGGTAGTCAAGCTGCGCCCCATGGTAATGGCGGTGTCGCCATCCTGATCTTTTATGCGCCCACCATAATTATGGTAATTTGTAAGAGTGGCGTAATTCTTGCCTTGTTCTTTTACAAAGTCGAAGATTGGGTGGTCTTTGCTAGGAAGAGAGATTATGTCGTCTGTACTATTGACCTTATAGACCGGTATGAAATCGAGCTCATTCTTAATCGCGTCGCTTGAAAAACTACCAAACGATTCTAGAGTGCCGTTTTTGCCGTCATCGCCACAGCTCTCGTTTCTCCTATCCCATTTGCTAGTACCGGTAGGCGCATTCCCTATACAGTAGATCGCAGCAAAGAAGCGTCCTTGGAAAATGTCTGTCCCGGTTACTGTTGTGTTTTCAGGGAGGGTTACGGAGATGAGCTTTTTGTACAGGTTGCCCGCTACGCACTCCGAAAGATTTGTTAAAGTAGGGGCATAGGCAAAGCATTTTTTGCCAAGTGTCAAACCCGTAACGCTGTCTGGGAAAGTGATTGACGAAAGAGCTTTTTGTCCGCTGAAAGCATTCTCCTTAATCTCAAGTTCGTCACTCTTGAACGTTACGCCTCCGATGAATTGGCCACCAGCAAAAGCGGATTTGCCAATTTCTTGTAGGCTATCAGGGAAATAAATGTTTGAGAAAGGATTGTCCGCTTGTCGGAGTTCTATACCATCAAAGCTTGAGTCTCCGAAACCGCTAGAACACCCATAAAAGGCACAGGTTTGGATTTTCGTGAGCTTCGACTGAGCGCTATATGAAACAACGATTTCCGCTTCATCTGCTGGAGCGGTATTAAAGACTATTTTTGATTTTCCACCGGTATTATCGATCGAATAACCTGATGGTGATACTGGAACATCGTTTACGGTAACGGTACCTATTGAGCCATCATCTGTGTCACCAGCAAGAACGAATGTCTTAACGAGCGCGCCGTTATCGTCTTCGTGGCCAGTAAAAGTTTGGGTTGTAGTGTTATTGGTTGTGTAAATGACCCTTGCAACGCCCCCTTGTCGGCAGCCGGCAATTGTTATGCTGACTCCGTCATTTCCCCTTGTATAACTAACGGCCGGGCCATCGAAAGTGACGGAAGTGATACCCGAAGGAACATAACCAAGCTTGAATGTAAAATCGCCGTCCGCAGGGCAAAGGAATGCTTCCTCATATTTGGTTGCTGCACCATCGAAATAAAGTCTGAACAATCCTTGGCAATTCCTGAAGGCATCGCCCTCGATGTTTTGGACGTTTGCAGGAATGTGTATGGAACGCAATTCCCCAACGGTTCCGCCTGCGCTTGGCATAGTATCAAAGAAGGCGCGGGATTGGATGTGTTGAAGGTCGACAGCGCCTCTTAGATCGATATCTGTTAATGAGGTACACCCAGAGAAAGCGCCATAATCGATGAACCTGAGGTTTTCATGGAAAGTGACCTTCTTGATATTGGTTTTATCCATGAAAGCTTGGCTCTTAATACCGACAACTTTATAGGCGCCACCTAAAATTGTCGCAGGAATATCAAGCTCGGCATTTGGAGTAACTCCCGTATAGCCTAAAAGGACAACCTCGTCTGAGGCAATGTGTTCAGGGAACTGGCGGGTGTCTGTTGGTGACCAGTCGCCTTCGTTCTCACCATAGTTGCATTCGACTATCTTGTAATCCCCGCCTTCTGGAGTGATGAATTGGAAATCGTCAACGAATTTCATTGCGCCTACGCCGTAGACGACAGGGATGTAATAGTCGCCATAAGAGAAGTTGAAGTCGCTTGCAAGAGACACTGGGGTTTTTGAAGAAGAAGCGGATGAAGAGCTGGAACTGCCGCTTCCTGGTTCCTCTTCGCTAAAATAGATTTTCGCTGATTCACCAACGCCTCTAAAAGCGTTCGTGGCAACGTAGCCCGTGCTGGCAGGGAAATAGATAGTCGTAAGACCTTTGCAGTCTTGGAAGGCGTAGGATTCTAAAGTGACGAAACCCTCAGGGAAGACGACGCTAGTTAGTTTAAGGCAATACAAGAAAGCCTCTCTTCCTATAGTTTTGAGATTTTTGATTTCGTGGAAAGAGAAAGTATCGAGATTGTAACAATTAGCAAATGCATAGTCGTTAATCGTGGCGAGTAGATTGCCAGTCTTGAATTTCACAGACGTCAGGTCTTTGCAGTTTCTGAAAGCGCCTGAAGAGATGGCGGTCAAATTTTTTGGGAGTGTGATTGTTTCAAGGCTTGATCCAGCGAAAGCGTCTGTTCCAAAAGTAGTAACTGTGTCAGGAAGCGTTATTTTTTTGATTGTGTCGCAGTTTTGGAATCCAGAAGGGAAAACTGACGTGACATCGCGACTGGTTGGGACACCGTCAACCTCTTCTGTATATGCGGAAACGCTGACATTTTCGGCAGTGCACGTTCCAATAGCAACGGCGATATCGTTTGGGTTGGTTTCATCAACATAATAGGCAAGGCCTGCGTTGTCATAATCTAGGAACGTGTAATTGGCAAAACGAGCGTCTTCTTCAACAAAACCTTTATAGTTTTTGATGCCGCACGACGCGATTAAAAGAGTGAAGATTAAAGAGAAGAAGAAATAAATTCTGTTTTTTTGTTTCATTTTATTCATTCTTGTTACCTCCTTTCCCTTTAGGCCGATGGCCTCGTGTATTCGTAGAATTGTCTTTCAAATAGCGTGCCGTTCAACGAACAGCTATATCTGCCTTCGTTATCTGCAAGCAGATATGTTAGGTTGTTGCCGGCTGTTATATCGATTGTTGGCTTTCCTCCAGACATGCCAGTCACCATTCGCAAATCATTGTTGCCTGGCGTTTGAGTTGCGACTTCATCCCAAATTGAATTGAAGCTGAAGTAACAACGGACGTTTGTCGAACCGTCAAGAACGTTTCCGTTTTGATCGATGTTCAAACCGGTTGGGTCGATATTAACGCCAATGAAGTCGACGTTCGTAATCGCGTTGACGCCGTTTGGCTGGCTCAAGCCAGTGTTACCTTTACCGTTTTGTCCTTGTGCGCAAAGGTAGACGAGCTGTGCTTTTCCTTCTGGAGATGAAACGATATATTCACCTTGTTTTAAGTAGAAGGTGTGTGCATATAAACGATCCTCTTGCGGATTCTGAGCTTCAACAGCCTCCATAGGAGTGTCGCCGCCGTTATAGTTGTAGTTGTAGTAATGGAAGTTCGCCCTGTTAAGCGTTTCGTTAGCAGGATAGTATGGGCAATACATCGCATAATCAGGCTTTGATGTGACATTATCCCCGGTATATAGATCAGGACGTTTTGTGTTGTAGATGCCGACATAGCTTTCGGTTTCGGCATTTGAAGCGGCGAAGATAGTGACGTTTGCGCCACCGGCGTTTTTAATTGAGAAAACAACGCTCTTAGTCGGGTTCTTATAGTTGTAATCGACTATGATTTGCGCGCCCTCGGCTGGAGCGGTGCCAAAAGTAATTATGTTGTTTTCATAAGTGAAATTGTTATTTGGTTCCTCATCGATGGTGATGGTCGGAGTGCTTATTGGGATGTGTTTGAGATCGAATTCTTTGTCTTTTCCGGTTCCAGTGAACTTTTCCTCGTAAGAGCCAGTCAAAGAAGTGAATTGTTTTGACGGTTCTTCGCTGACCTCTAAAACAGAGTCGAATTTGGTAATCGCGCTTTCCGCCCCCGTATCAGGATTGATGTCTCTGACAAAAACACCGAAAGCAGGGGTGTCCCAAATCGGAGGTTCGCCTGATGAATTAACAAGTTTGTAAGTGAAATAACTCTTCAAGAATTCACTCTGAGTATTGGAGAAATAGTTCTTTGTAGTGCTGTTTGGCAAAAGCTGGCAGTGGATGTTGTAGTTGAAATAACGTTCGAAATAAGGATTCCAGGTCTTAGGGGTGATGGCGCTCGGGAAAGAATAAGGCTGATTAATGTGATACTTTGACCCCGTTATATCGTTCCAAACATTGTTTTTATTATTGCTGTCGGTGTCCCTGATATCTTCATAATCGAAAACGCCATCTCCGTCCGGATCTGCATTCCATTCTGCGGTAGTGTAATAGAAATCAGTGTATGTTTTAGAGGTATCTCTCTTAACGACATAATCACCCAATTCATTCATGGCGAAAGTGCTATTGTCGTCAGATTGAGTCGCGGTTGTGACAAGAGAGAAAACGCCCATGCCTTTTCTCTTGTCGGTTTCGGTGTCTTCAATAATCTTTTGGCCGGTGAAGTCCAGTGAATTCTCGTAGCCCGTTGCATAGTAAAGATTGTTTCCAGTCAAGTGGTTGTTACGTAGATAAGCTTTATATTTATCAGCGCTGTTGCTCTTGTAGTAGACAGTGACGACCGTGCCTTCGCTAAGGGTGTCTCCGGATATCGTTAAGATTTGACCGTCGCGGGTGTATGCGAGATTGCTATTGCCGTTTTTAACAGATTCCATCGAGGTTGGCTCATAGGCGAGATGGAATTCATTGCTTAATCCAGTAGCTACGAACCTTTCTTCGTGATCGCCTGGGTTGTATTTGTAGTAGACTTTGCTTCCTGAAGCAATTTGCGTGTGGGTTCCTCCGGCAATATCTTCATACATCTTCGAAAAGTTCAAGACGCCTGTGTCTTTATCGCCTTCGTAGTTCTTTTGTGGAGAAATCGAAGAGTCGACTGATGCGCCTAATTCGCCGAACAATCCGGTTTCGCTTTCCTGGACGAGCGAGGTTACTCCGCTCTTTTGGTTGTTCAAAGAAATGGTTCCGCCATAGACGAAGCAGCTGCTAAACGACCCTTCAGCGTGTCCGCAAAGAAGGCCGATATTGGCGCCATGTCTGTACTGGGTCAAGCCGTTTGTCTCACCATCGAATTGATCTTTAATGACTTGATACGAGAAAGAAACGGCGTCGTTCTGTCCGATATGTTTAATAAGAACGATCAAATAACTCGCTATGGTTTTTGAATAGTGGATGCCGGTATTTGTGATCGATGAAGCAACAAGAGAAAGCCTTACGTGGAATGTTCCGCCATCTGGACAGTTGGCGAACGCTTGGTAATCTGCGTCGTATTTTGGATCGCCTTTAGTGACCATTTCCTTGTGGAAGACGAGGTTGTCAAATGTGCCACCGTCTCCTTGTGGAAGAGTCACCAAAGGTGACGATAGGCGGTACTCGCAAGTGATGCTAGACATGCTTTGTGGAAGGTTTGGGAGGGTGGCTGTGATGTTTACCCTAGGGTTGCTATTATCGAAAGGAACTTCAACGTTATCAAAAGAAGAGGTGAGTGTAAGAGGTTCGCTTCCGTCAGTGTGTGCGCTTTGGTCGTCGTTCCAAGTGACTGTTCCTCCGTATAAGCTTGGGTTAGCAAATATAGGAGCGATTTCGGTATTTGTCTCATATCCATCATCGGTAACAGTAGGATTGATGAGATAGACATCATGGACGATAGATCCAGGGGCTGTGTAGCCGAAAACGCCAACGTCTTCAGGCTTTGAAGAAATCTTCAAGTTTTTGATTGCTAGTCCTTGGCCATTGAAATCGCCGCAGAATGGGGCGCACTCATCGCCAATCGAAGCAATTGAATCGGTCAATGAGTAGATTGGATTCATATCGAGGGTATGGTCTTGTACAAGATCGCTCGATGAATTGTCTTTATAGAATGTTAGGTCTGTATCTTGGTTTTGCCCAAAAATGTCATCAGGATGATTTGGATCATAACCTAAAACAAAGTGGGTTTTGGTGGAGAAAACGCCAAGATTCTGAAGACGGGAGAGGTTGTAGAAGTGGATTGGTCTCGAGATGACGAATGGATCCAAATCTGTTCCTGAGCCTTTTTGGAAGTAGGAACGGAGAGCAACTTCACCGCCGGTCGGTTCAAGATTTTTCGTTTTGTTGAAAACGGCAGCGGTAACGTATGCGCTAAAACCGATGGTGACCGCAATCAAAGAAGCCATTGTCATGGCACCGATCGTCCAGATTCTTTGAATTCGTGCCCTACCCATTATTTGGCCCCCTGTTTGACGCCGAAGATAAGGCGGAAGTCTTTATCGAGATTGTATGTATTTCCAAGATTTAATGGAGCAAAGAAGTTGAAAATTGTTTCCGAAGAAACAAGGTCATAATCGTATTCGATGTTTAGATAGAACTTGAAGGTGCTTGTAGTCTCTTCGGTTGGCCTATTCGCAACGAGATTTCTGTCTGCCATAACCATCTTGTTCTGCTTGTATGGGAAGATGTCGTGGGTTTTTGAGTATGAATAAGTGATTGCGACCTCGGAATCGGCAGCAGGAATCGAATTGAGGGTGATATCCTGGTCAGAATAAGTGAATTCAGCGGCCGCACCACCAACCATTACTGAGGTGATAGATTGTGGGTACAAAGAAGTGGTGAATTTCTTGTTTGTTCCATCGGCGGTGAAGGTGTCTGTTTTTGAATCGGAAGCGCTTGCCTTATGCTCGGAAGCGTATTTGACAGCGTGCCAAATGGTTGAGTAATTGACGACGATTTCGGCATGGTTGGCCGGGGCGCTGTTGAAAGTGATGATCTTTCCATCACGGGTGTAATCGTTTGTCGGTTCTCCGTCGATAGTGATGCTTGCAATTCCGGAAGGGTTGCTGATTAAGCTGTATGAAGTGGTGCTGTTATCACCAGTAAAGACTTCGCTTTCGAGAGGGTCATCAAGATATCCAGTGATTTCTGATTCGCTGAAGCAGTCGAAATGAATGAAGTCAGAGACTCTTTGAGCGGTGTCAGAACTCTTGATGAACTGATTAACGTAATCCCTTTCGGCATAAACGTACAAATCGATCGAGGTGGTGTAGATAATTGTGAAATCAAACTCCAAAACGAGATTAGTGTTAAGGATGCCGATACCTTCCTGGCTCAATAAGTGCTGAATGTTGAGGTATGTTGGATCGAGCGGATTCATGTTCGCGTCATTGGAGACGGTTTTGACTTCGCCTTTGGAAAGGTAGTCGACGACATTGGTCTCGTTGCCGCTTGAATCTTTGTATCTTGGGAAGACGTATTTATAGAGTTTCTGATCGTTGAGGTTTAGGCCAAGGGAAGAAGCATCAACTCTGATGCCATCGATCGCGGAGGTGCGTACTATCCAAGCGAGCGTAACAGCAGAAAAAGACCCGACTGCGAGTGTCGCAGCTAGGAACAAACCTACCATTAAGTACGTTTTTCTTTTCACTTTTGCACAGCTCCTTTGGCTAGACGGGCATTCAAAGATGCCCGCTACGGGAGGTGGTCTAGAAATAAAAACCGCCAACTCCCTTAACGGCAGCTGGCTACCCCTAAGGGCCCTGTAGTTTTGCGTCGCCGAATTACTCCGGTTTTGCTTTTGACACGATTATATTCGCACGCGTGAACTCATTTTACAAGGAAAATACTTTTACATATGTGCGTGTAATTTCGCGAAAATGGCTGTTTTATCGCATAAATGCTCACTTTTTTGATTTTTTGTAGCAAAAATACTTTATTTTTTTGTGTATGGTGCACAAGGTTTTTGGGAGTTTTTTACATGGACCTCTGGACGGTTTTCCCGATAATTGAACCTCTTTGAAGACCAGTTTTCCCCAAAAAAGCGTTTTCATTTTCCCATATACAAAAAAGAGTTTATGATTTCAGCGTTAGATATGAGCAAGCAGTCAAATTTCACCTCACAACTTAACTACTACCTCTCCAAAAAAGGGGTCTCGAAGAGCGTCCTTGCTTCCTCTTTGAACGTGCTTCCCGCTTTGGTTGAGGAGTGGTGCGCTGGCTCACGACTTCCAGACGATGAGACGATCGGAAAGATCGCCAAATTCTTTGATGCCGATATCAATGAATTCATCGCCCAAGAAACCCAAGAGAAAAAGACCACGATCAAGGTCGTCAAAACCAAGAAGCGTTTGGTCCTTGGACACTGCGCTAGATGTGGCAAGCCAATCCTTGAAGGCGATGTCTATGGAACTGGCAAAGCTGAGAAGGTCATCAGAAGCGAATTCCTCAAAAATCCATATGAGGAAATCGTCTACACCTACGACCCAAAAGTAGGGGGTTATGACTACTTCTGCGAGAACTGCTGCGACTACCTTTTGGAAGAGCAAAAACTCAAATCCCAAAAGGCCACAAAAGAGAAGATAGAAAAACTTTCAAAAATCAAAAAGAAGGCAGTTTTGTCAGGGATTTTTGTCGCTCTAATCGCTGCATTTGCCTCTTTGGTCTTTGGTTGGAATATCTTCAAACTCTTCAAATATTCCCTCGAATTAAGGTATGAAGTTGGGCTATCTTTCCTCGCTCTTGTTTTGGGTTATTTAGCCTTCGCTTTCACCCATGTTGCCTTGTCCAACAACACCTGGATTGGAAAGGCTATTTCTAACGCTGCAAAGTATTTCTATGCAGTGCCGATTCAAAAGATTTTCAAGAGCCAAAACGGCGTTCTATATATGGGCACAGTCAAGGTCATTGTGGCCTTCTCTTTGATCGTCGCATCTTCAATTGTTTATGTGCCTTTCTGTTTAGTGATGTCGCTCTTCTCCTTATTCGGTTGGGGAGTGTCCGCTAGAAGACTGAAAGAGGAACTTGTTAGCCTAAAGGCTACGCTCATGTAAAAGATATGGAAAGCAGACGCAATACCCACATCTATAGATTCCTCACTTTCGCCCTATATTTCGGTGATGCTTTATTCACCCCATTCTTCTCTTTGTATTTCGCTAGCTGCGCTGGCTTGAATGAGATTGAGAAATCAATCCTTCTAGCCTCCGTTCCTTTTACTTTCTTCATTGGCAATGTTTTCTATTCTTTCTTTGAAACTTCCTGGAAAAACAACGTCTTCCTCATCAGGTTGATCTCTATCCTTGAGGCTATCTTCTTAGGATGTTTCGGACTCACTCAGAACTTCTGGTGGTTACTTCCGATCACCATCCTCACCGCCATGCACAATAGCTGCTTCTTCGGCCTTGTCGACGGCATGGGTGCGAACTCGGCAAAACGACACAATATTCCATTCAGCACGATTAGAATCGTGGGTTCTTTCGCCTATGTATGCGGAAGTCTCTTTGGATACTTCTTCCTAGACAAAATCGGATACACGATCTTCTTCAATGTGGGCGCTCTCTTCATTTTGGCGATGCTCCCGATTTCCTTCTTGCTTAGGCGACCAAAAGAAGAGAAGCTCGGGCAAGTCACTCCTGAGCAAAAGGTCAGCAACAAGGAATTCTTCTCAAACAAGAATGTTTGGTTGCTCCTTATCTTCAGCGCGCTTTTCTATGGCGCTTTGAACAACTTCAACTACATTCTCCCGATCTTCATGACAAGCGGTAGTGGAGGACTCTCCGATGGAGAGACGGCCATCTGGACGGTTGTCAGGGTTGCCGTTGAGATGGGCATCATGGTGATGCTTCCTCTTTTCCTCAGGCTCTTCAAAACCCAAAAGAGGATCCTTGTCCTTTCTTGCTTCATTCAATTAGGCGCAGTTTTATCGAGCGCTTTGATATCAAACTTCACCGCTCTCCTTTGGGTGGTTTTCATCCTTAGAGGAATCGGCTATGGCTTTGGCCTTGTCAGTTTGGTTCTCTTCACTCAAGAGATCGTCGGCATCAAAGCCTGTTCCAAAGCCTGCTCTTTGGCGACAGGCGCGACCTACATCTTCTGCGGTGTCATCAACCTCGTCTCATCTTCGATTTATAACGTGATTGGCTTCATCAATTACTTCTATATCCTTGCCGCTTTGCTTCTCGCAGGCATCATCATTCTTTTATTCACACACGCCTACAAAAAGAAAGCAGAGGATGATAAATCCCCTGCAAATCTTGAACAAAATAATTAATTAGCTGAGTTTTGTGATGCTGACTTTGATCGAGGTATCACTCATCTCGGAGAAGGTCACGCTCCAAGGGAGAGAAGTGCCATCGTTCATGGTCTGGTTCCCGCCATTGACGTAGTTAGGGAAGCTATCTTTGTAAGCATCGAAGCTAAAGACATCATCATTCTGGAAGAGGGTGCTGTTATCGGCATAGACACCGATGTCTCTTCCGGCAACGGTCTGTTTGGCGGTATCGAAGTTTCTCTTCTGTTTGGCATCAAGCTCCTGGATGAGACGGAATCTCATGATGTTGGATGGAAGTTCGGACTCACCGGTGAGGTAGTTCTGAACGTTCCTCTTGTTGTAGGAGCTGGAGTTGCTCGCGATGACTAATGCGGCTTCGGTTTCGGAATCGAAGTCATCGTCATATTTGCCAGCTGGAGCGAAGGTTGATTTGGTGGCGATACGGGCGTCGACGTGGTAGATGCGAACGCCACTCTCAGTGAAGCCGTGTGGGTAAGAGGTATATCCAACGAAGGAGTCTTGGTAGTTGAGAAGATCTGGGGTGTAGAACTCCATCATGATGAACTCATCGAACGCGCTGCCATTGAATCCGCCAGTGGTTGGAAGGATGATGGCTTCGCCTGATCTGCAGCTTGACTTCAAAACGATTTCGCAAGAATCATCGACGACATAAGGCTTGATCCAGCCATAGGCGTATTTGCTCCAGGCGTTATGGTCAAGGATGTTGTAGTCCATCATATCAAGACCACCCATTGGGCCATAGTTCTGTTCGCCTTCTTCTTTGCTTGCGACATAGTAATCTTCAAGACCCATAAGGTGTCCGGTCTCGTGGATGTATGTGTGAGCGTCGACTTTATCGACAGCAGAGCCATAACCGCCGGCATCCATGAAGTCATAGGAAGCCCAGCAGTAGCTGTATCCGACAGGATTAGAAACGACTGGGTGATTTACATCGACGGAATAGTCTTTGTAGTTGTAGGCCCAGAAGAGTTTCTCATCGAGAGAAGTGCCGGCAGGGGCGTTCTTCTGATCTGGGCAGCCATAGACGAGCCAAACACCATCGATGAGACCATCGTGATCGTTATCGAATTGGGTGCAGTTGTCTTGATAGGTTTGCTTATACCAGTTGACCGCGCCTTCAAGGATGGTCCAAGTACGGTCATAAGAACTGGAATTTCTTGTGCCAGCAGGAGCGGTGAGGGCGGTAAGCTGATTGGTTGTATAGCCACAGTCATACCACTGATCAGCCACGACACCGCTGAGATGGAGGGCACCATAAGAGGACTTCTCGTAGAAAGAAGCGACGGATTCCCATCCGGTATCTTCGGTTCTGCCAAAGAAAGTGTTTCTGATTCTCTGAATGTTATTTGCGTTGGCGACGCCGTCATAGCCTCTGATCTTCACAGGGATGACCAAAATCTTCATGTTGCCATAGGAGCGGCATGGGAAGTTTCCAGTCGAATCATTGATATCTTCGTAGTTGTATTTGGTTTCGGTCGCGGTGTAATGCTCGCCGTCATGGTAATCGATGGCGATGCTCAAATGCTCACGTGAATTGTCAACGTCGGCGGAAGTTGGGGAAAGGCTATCAAGGATCCTGATGAAGGCTCCAAGGTCGCAGCTTGACAGGGAAAAAATGCCTGCAAGCAAAACTGATAATCTGGCTATACGGTTCTTTTTCATGTGCCCATTATACACGATATTTCCGCGAGTGCACATCAAGATACACGGAGGCTCGAATCCCTTTACAAAGCGAAGGAAAAACTTTTTTCGAACACCCTCATTTTTGAAGAATATTGGGGTTTTGCAGGGGATTTTTTGCTTTTTTGCAGGGATTTTTGGATATTAGGAAAACCTCGATGGCCACTCATAAATGAAAATATTCATTTTCTCGTTGAATTTGAAAAATCACACGCGTATATTTATATCCGCACGCTATTTGTATATGCGTACAGCGTGGTAGGAACGTTTAGCGGCGTTCCGATAAGCCACTGCATGCTAAATTCCAATAGGAGGAAAACACATGGCAAAAAGAATCGCTAAGGTTCTTAAGATGGAACTCCCTGGCGGAGACGCCCA
>JAFYAZ010000009.1 GCA_017540455.1 Bacilli bacterium
TACCTCTTGACACGATATACTATGCCTCGTATAGTATTGTGCGTTGGGAGGTATTTCAATGGATGTACAACTAAAACGCGGAATGCTAGATATCTGCGTCTTGGCTTCCTTGCTCCAAGGCGACTCCTACGGTTACATGATCATCAAGGATCTGTCGCCCCACGTCGAGATATCGGAATCAACCTTGTATCCGATTCTCCGAAGACTAGAAGAGATGAGAGCCGTCGAGACCTATTCGATGGAACATAACGGAAGGTTAAGGAAGTATTACGCGATAACGCCTTTAGGGCAAAGAAGAATCCGGGTATTCCTGGATGAATGGAAATCGATGATGGATATATACGCCTACATCGAAGGGGAGATGAAAAACAGATGAGAAAGAATGAATTTATTAACGAAATAAGAGGGGCCCTAAGAGGCTATCCTCGCAACGAAGTAGAAAATTCAATCGAGTTCTACTCCGAAATGATCGAAGACCGTGTCGAAAACGGCATGACCGAAGAGCAAGCCGTCGCCTCGCTTGGCAACATTGACATGATCATCAAGAACATCAAGCTCGATATGCCGCTTAAGTCGGTCATCAGAGAGACCGCCAAAGAGAGAAAAGAGGAAAGAATCCGTGAGAACAAGCAAATGAGTGCTGGAACGATCATCCTCCTCATCCTCGGAGCGCCACTTTGGATCCCACTCCTTATCGTGGCGATGTCCCTCTTCTTGGTCTTCTTCATCCTGTTATGGGTCTTCGATATCGTCTTATTCGTGGTCGGTATCGCCTTAGCAGTGAGCTTAGCCGGAGGCGTCATCGGAGGCGTCATGAGCTTCATCGCTGGCAACCCAGGAACCGGAATTGCCTGGATTGGCGCTGGAATCGCCGCTCTCGGACTCGCCATCTTCCTCTTCATCGCTGGAGTTGGAATGGCAAAAGCCAACCTTGGCATTCTTGGCAGCATGGCCAGAGGCACCAAGCGCAGGATGCTTGGCGCTTAATCTAAGGAGGATTCAAGAATGAGAACAACTGGAAAACTTATCTTAGCCGGCACCTTGCTCTTCCTCGTCGGAGGAACCATCGCAGGCGTTGGAACCGCCATCGCCTATAGCAACAAGGAAGGCGACAGAACCGACCTCGTCGACAGACAATACAAAGCCACCGGTGTCGCCGGTGCCCTCAACATCAAGACCTTCTCTGGCAAAGTCGAGCTTAAGAAAGGCAACGTCGAAACCGTCACCATCGACTACAAAGACAGCGAAACCGATCCACAGATCGACTTCAGCTTCGCCGATGGCGTCCTCACCATGAAAGAGAAAGAAAGGCCATGGTTCAGCTACGTCAACTTCGTCTGGCCATGGAACTTCGAGAAACTCGCCAAAGACGCCACCGTCATCACCGTTCCTGCCGATTCCGATATCGACTACAAGCTCGATGTCGCTAGCGGAACGATCGCTCTTGAAGGTCTTACCACCACCAAGGGATTCGACCTCGACTGCGCTAGCGGAAGCATCTTCATCAAGGACTGCACCTTTGGTGAGAGCATCGACATCGATGCCACTAGCGGTACCACCACCCTTGAGAACGTCACCGCTGGCGGCAACCTCGACATCGACGGCGCTAGCGGCACCATCAACATGAGCGACATCACCGTTGGCAAGACCATCGATGTGGACGCCATATCCGGCAGCATCGTCGGCAAGAACATCAAGTGCGAGAAGCTTAAGGCTGACTGCACCTCTGGAAAAATCACCCTTAGCAAGGTCGATGCCGAGAAATCGATCGACATCAGCGCCGTCTCTGGCAGCGTCAACCTCTCTGTGGTTGATGCCAAAGAGAACTACTCCATCAGCGTCAAGAAGACGAGTGGCAGCGCCAACATCGAATCGAGAACCGATGCCGCCGCTCCAAAGAGCATGAGCTTCAACATCACGAGTGGAAACGTCAGCGTCACCTTCGACGACAACAACTAAGCAATATCCTGATAGATGAACCATTCCCCTTTGTGGTTCAGACGGTAAAAAGCCTCCTAATGCAAGAGCTGCGTTAGGAGGTTTTTCTTATAAATCCTTGACAAAACTGACGCTTTTTTAAGAATAGAGTATGGAGAAACAATCATGAAACGCGTTTGTCTAGTCATAGCCCAGATATCGCTTTTGTCTTTATTCCTTTCAGGATGCGACACTGACAACAAGAGCGAATCTTTAATAGAAGGCGCAACCCCAACTGTTAGCGGTTTGACAATGACATATGGTCTATATCCGCAGACAAATGTGAATGACCCTAAGCTTGTTTCCGCGCTCAACGAACTCGACTCACCAGGAATAAACGGCTGGTATCTATATGAGGGAAATTACTATGCGAAAACAGTCGCTTTAGCAAGGAAAGACCCAAGGAATCCCGATTTCATTTCAAAGTTCGATAATGGAGACATTATCTACGAAGGAACGACTTATTGGTTCAAGTGTGAGCCAATCACCTGGAAGACCTTAAAGCATCTCAATGATGTGTATACAGTCGTTTCGAATATGCTGCTTGATACCCATCCTTATTCTTCGACGGGCTCAAATAACTACGCCGAGTCGGAAATCAGATCTTGGCTCAATGGCGATTTCTATAGCACGGCATTCGCATTAGACGACAGCCACATAAGGACAACCCTTGTGGATAATTCTCCTTCGACAACGGAAGACGAAAATAATCCAAACGCTTGCCCAAACACCGAGGACAAAGTCTTCTTGTTAAGCTCTCGGGATTACTACAATGAGAACTATGGGTTTTATGATCTTTTGGAAAGACAATGCAAAACGACGGATTGGGTCAGAGCCAGAGGCGCTTTCGTCGACAGTGGGTGGCCCAATTACAAAGACCTTGATAACGGCGCTTACTGGACTCGCTCGCCCGATAGCGAATCTAACATGGTTCAGGTCGTCAGCGGCGGAGGTCAGGTATCCCTATATTCTGGCGACGTGACAAACAAAACGGTTTGCGTCCGCCCTGCCATTTCAGTCTTCCACAAAAGGTGACAATTAAATAAAAAGCCCCTGCAAATTGGGGCTTTTCTTTTTGATTTGCTATTCCTTTTCGTAGACAGGGAACCTGCTGGCGTACACCTCTAGTTTCTCTGGTGTCTGTTGGTTATATTTCTTGTTCTTGTCTAGCGAAGCGATTTTCTTCATATCATCCTCATCGAGCTTGAACTTTAAGATATCGAAGTTGTCTTTGATGTGGCTGACGTTCTTGCTTCCAGGGATGACGGTGAATCCCATATCTATTTGCCAGCGTAATAAAACTTGAGCGTTGCTCACTCCGTGTTTCTTGGCTATCTCGGATATGACAGGTTCATTTAGAAGAGAAGGATCGCCATGTCCTAGAGGGAACCAACTGACGATTCTAAGACCATCTTTCTCAACCTGTTTCCTTAGTTCCTTCTGAGGGAAATATGGATGGCATTCAACTTGAATGACCTGAGGTTTGATTTCGCAAAAAGAATAAAGCTCATCAAGCCAATGTCCTTCCATATTGGAAATGCCTATGGCTTTGGTCTTTCCTTCTTTGTAGGCTTTCTCAATCATCTTGTAGCAGGCTTTCCAATCTCCTGCAGGTTGATGGACATAAAGGAGGTCGACGTAATCGACACCTAATCTCTCTAAGGTTTCTTCCACAATATTCGGGTTATGGTATTCGGTTGGCCAGATCTTGGTGGCTAAGAAGATCTCATTTCTAGGAACGCCTGATTCTTTGATTGCGCGGCCCACCGCTCTTTCGTTCCCATACATGTTCGCGGTGTCGATATGGCGGTAACCCATCTTAAGGGCTTCTCTAACGCCTCTTTCAGCATCAGGAGGCTCAATAAGAAAAGTGCCTATGCCAAGCGTTGGCATCACCATACCGTTATTGAGGGTGACTTTTTCCATGTATTTAATATCGCTTAGTTTGTCCTTATTCACAATATCCAATGACGGTGCCAGTGCCCACCACTTTCGGTCCTTCACGAACTTCAAAAGAGGTTCCAATCTCTAGCGTATCCTCACTGTTTTCGCTTTTTGGGACTATGTAATACATAATGGCTTTCGTTATTTTGTCCTTGCTACGGCCAAAGCACATCAAAGCCACATCTCTGTCATTAGAGCCTTCCACCCTGATCTGAGGTCTATATTTCATTGAGAAAGGGATGAAGGTCTTCCCATCGAGATTCCATTTGACCTCAACGAGATGCCTTTTGTTGTCGTTTAGATAAAAGAAGTCGGTTTTTACTTCAGTAAAACCTTCTAAGAGGGTTTTGTTTTCTTTGAGAGCGGTCTCAAGGCTGTCGTAGAAGCTCAATCCGAGGTCATAGCCTTCCCATATTGCAAGCATGCCGACGAATCTATATTCTTCTTCGGAGAAAAAATAGAGTTTCTCTTTGGCTAAACGCACATCGTTATCTTCCTTGTAGAAGA
>JAFYAZ010000010.1 GCA_017540455.1 Bacilli bacterium
CCCATGGAATTATCGCCGCGTCATCCTTTGCACCGACGACAAACACGCGGCCGAGATCAAGAAGAACGGCCACCTCGATGACGCTCTCAGAAGAGTCGTCAAAGCAGGCCTTGACCCAATCACCGCCATCGCGATCGGCACCCTTAACAATGCTGAATGCTATCGCCTCCGTTATAGAGGCGCCATCGCACCTTTCTATTTCGCTGACCTCGTAGTCATGGATAACCTCAAAGACTTCAACGCCAAGATGGTCTTCAAGGATGGCAAACTCGTCGCCAAAGATGGCAAACCTCTCTTTGACACGAGCAAGAGATATCTCCCAGACTTCGTCAAGAACACCGTCCATGTGAAGGATTTCACCGCTGACGACTTCAAGATCGAACTCAAATCCAAGAAAGCCCGCATCATGACCACCGAATCTAGCGGAGTCATGACAGGGGAGGCCATCATGGAAGTCGCTTCCAAAGATGGCGATGTCGTTTTAGAAGGAACCGACCTCCTTAAGATGATCGTCGTCGAAAGGCATAAGATGACCGGAAACATCGGCAAAGCCCTCATCAAAGGCTATGGCTTCAAAGGCGGCGCGATGGGCATCTCCGTCGCTCACGACTCCCATAACATCATTCTCCTTGGCGATGATAACGAATCGCTCTTAAAAGCCACCAATGAGCTTAGAAGAATCGGTGGAGGCATGGTCATCGTCGACAAAAAGAACGGCACCGTCGAATCCGTTCAGCTTGATATCGCCGGCTTAATGTCGAGCAAACCAAGCGAGGTCGTCCAAGAAGAGAGCCAGAAACTTATCGATAAGGCCTACTCGATGGGCGTCGATAGGAACAAAGAAGCCTTCTTCTCGCTCACCTTCCTCTCTCTTGCCGTCATCCCTCATCTCCGTTTGGTCGACAAAGGCCTATTCGACGTCTTCAAGTTCGACTTCGTCCCTCTCGAGGCGGAATAAACCCATAAAAACAAAGGCCTAAGAATTTCTTAGGCTTTTTTTGTGCGTGTCGCTTGTAAGGAAAAGGAAAATCGTACAATAATTATTTAGATGGTTTTCCTAGAGAATAGCGAAATTCGCAACCATATGACTCTTGAGGCGGTCATGTCTTTGCCAAAGGCGCCTTTGATTTCAAAAGGCAAACAAGGCAAGAAGAATGAGGATCGCCTTGATTTTATTTATGCCTTGGGAAACCAAGGCGTCATCCTTAGAAGAGCCGCTTTCCCAAGCGATTTCGACCCAAAGAAAGCCTGCCCTTCCTTCGAAGATAGAGATTATCTAGAAAACCTCAATATCTTCGGCGCCTACTATCTTTCCTCGAAAACTGATAGCAGCATCCTCGATGCCGGCTTAGCCAATAAGAACATCCAGAGAGTCATCGACGCTCTTAAGAAAGAAGCCTTCGCCCTCATTAAGAAAGAAGGAGAAGACGAAGTGAGGCACTATGCCTTCGTCGAAAGAAAGCTTATGGACACTCCTTTGGTGAGGAACGCTTTCGAAATCGCCCTTGAAGCCCATAAGAATGAGACCGATGCCTCTGGCATGTGCTACATGTATCACATCATTAGGGTCGCTTTAGCCTGCGTCACCGAATATGAGATCGTCACCGCGCTTCTCCATGACGCGATCGAAGGCCATGATGGCAGATATAGGGTTGAGAAGCTTTCCATCTATGGCTTCCCACGTGAAGTATTGGGAGCTCTCCTCCATCTCGACCATGACCGCATCACCCCATATATCGCCTATACCTATGAAGCCGCCCGCAATGAGATCGCTAGAGCGGTCAAGCATGCTGAGCTACTTGATAACCTCGATGAATCGAGGAACCATGGCAAGCACCGCAAGAGAGCCCTTTATTACTTCAAAGCCCTCTCCCTCATTGAGAAATACCCGTATTTCGACGATACCTCGACCCTTTATCTTTACGACCTAAAGAACAATTGCTTCCTTAAGAAGACCAAAGAAGGTCACTTCATCCTTCAGGAAGGCACCTTCAAGCCTTGCCGCTACAAAGTCGATTATGAAGATGTGGTGGATGTCTCCTTCTATTCCGACGACGAATCGGTCTTATCGGATAACATGCCATTCTTCGAGGATGGCGTCCTCCAGCTTGAATAAACGCTCTAGATAGGGCGTTTTTTTATGAAAAAAGACCTGCCATTACGACAGGTCTATTTTTTTGAAAGAAGTTTATTTGCCTTGCCATTTCCAGTTGGCGACTTCTGGAAGATCGAGACCATACTCGTGGATGTATTGCTTATGCTCAACGAGTTTGTCGCTCATCTTCTGGTAGAGGTATGCGCCGCGGTTGCCGAGGTTTGACAACTTAAGGAGCATCGACTGAACGAGGTGGAAGCGATCGACTTCATTCTGGACGCGGACGTCGAATGGAGTGGTGATGGTTCCTTCTTCGTGGTAGCCATGGACGTGGATGTTATGGTTGTGACGGCGATAGGTAAGCTCATGGATGAGGGTTGGATAGCCGTGGAAGTTGAAGATGACAGGCTTGTCTTTGGTGAAGAGCATATCGAACTGATCATCGCTAAGGCCGTGCTTATGGAGTGATTTTGGCTGAAGTCTGAATAAGTCGACGACGTTGATGAAACGGATCTTAACGTCCGGGAGTTCCTTATGCATGATGTCAGCGGCGGCAAGAGCCTCAAGTGTTGGGGTCTCGCCAGCGCAGGCTAAGACGATGTCTGGTTCCTGGCCCTGGTCATTAGAGGCCCAGTCCCAGATGGAGATGCCCTGAGTGCAGTGCTTGACGGCTTCTTCCATGGAAAGCCATTGTGGACGTGGATGCTTGGAAGCGATGATGACGTTGACGTAGTTCTTACTACGTAAGCAATGGTCCATGGTGCTAAGCAAGCAGTTGGCATCCGGTGGGAGATATAAGCGGACGACGTCGGCTTTCTTGTTGGCGATATGATCCATGAAGCCTGGGTCTTGGTGGGTGAATCCGTTATGGTCTTGCTGCCAGACGGTGGAAGCAAGGATGAGGTTAAGGGAAGCGATTTCCTCTCTCCAAGGAAGCTGGTTGCAGACCTTGAGCCACTTAGCGTGCTGGGCGACCATAGAGTCGATGATACGGGCGAAAGCCTCATAGGAAGCGAAGAAACCATGACGTCCGGTGAGGAGGTAGCCTTCAAGCCAGCCTTCGCAAAGGTGCTCAGAGAGCATGGAATCGATGACGCGGCCATCGGCGGCTAAGAATTCATCGGTTGGGAGGGTTTCGGCATCCCATTGACGGTCGGTGACTTCGAAGATGTGGTTGAGACGGTTGGAAAGGGTCTCGTCTGGTCCGAAGACACGGAAGTTTCTGGCGTCTTTGTTCAAAGTGATGATGTCACGGACGAAGGAACCAAGCTCGATCATGTCCTGGCCTTCTTTGGCGCCGTGCTCTTTGACCTTGATGCCGTACTTACGGAAGTCAGGCATACGGAGGTCGCGGAGAAGGAGACCGCCATTGGCGTGGAGGTTAGCGCCGATTCTGGCGTTGCCTTTTGGAGCGAGTTCGCGGATTTCTGGGAGGATATGTCCTTCGGAATCGAATAATTCCTCTGGCTTGTAGCTACGGAGCCACTCTTCAAGCTGAGCGAGTTCTCCGTCTTTGTCCATTGGGAGTGGGACTTGGTGGGCTCTAAAAGAGCCTTCGACCATCTTGCCATCGACGAATTTTGGTCCGGTCCATCCTTTTGGGGTGCGGAGGACGATCATTGGCCAAATTGGTCTGGTTGGGTCGTTGTTTTCTCTGGCGTGCTTCTGGATGGCTTTGATCTTCTCGATGCAGGCGTCAGTGGCTTCGGCCATGGCTTTATGCATCTTCATTGGATCGTCGCCTTCGACGAAGTATGGCTCCCAGCCCATGCCGCGGAGATAGCTGACTAACTCTTCGTGAGGGATACGGCTAAGAATGGTTGGGTTGGAGATTTTGTAGCCGTTGAGGTGGAGGATTGGGAGAACCGCACCATCGGTGATTGGGTTGAGGAACTTGTTGCTCTGCCAAGAAGTGGCAAGAGGGCCAGTCTCAGCCTCGCCATCACCAACGATGACAGCGGCAATCAAATCCGGGTTATCGAAGACGGCGCCAAAGCCATGGGCGATGGAATAGCCAAGCTCGCCGCCTTCGTTGATTGAACCAGGGGTCTCAGGGGCGCAGTGGCTTGGGACTCCTCCTGGGAATGAGAATTGTTTGAATAATTTTCTAAGGCCATCTTCATCCTGGGAGATGTTTGGATAGATCTCGCTATAAGTGCCATCGATGTAGTCGTTGGCGATGAAGAAGTTGCCACCATGTCCTGGACCACTCAAAAGGATAAGGTCGAGGTCATATTTCTTGATGGCTCTGTTCATGTGACAGAAAATGAAGTTCTGTCCAGGAACCGTGCCCCAGTGGCCGACGATTTTCTTCTTAACATCAGCCTCAGTCAATGGGCGTTTGAGTAATGGATTGTCCAACAGATAAAGTTGGGCAGCGGAAAGGTAATTGGCCGTACGCCAGAAAGCGTTTAATTTTTTGAGATAGCTTTCGGTGATAGGTCCCTTTTCTTCGATTTGTTTTTCTGACATATCTTTACTCCTGCAAGCGCGGTACTCACCGCGTCGTATATTTTACGCGCCAATACGCACGAAGTAAAACGACATGCTTGTCGAAAAACTGGTTACAAATTAAGTTTATAGGTTAACCTATAATGATTTGATTAGGCTCTTGTATCCATGAAGAGCTTTTTTCGTTTTTCGAGTTCGGTCAGGACGATTTCGTATTCTTCTTTTTCAAGTTCCTCAGGATCTTCGTCAATCAAGACTGGGGTCTTAAATTTTGTCTTGTCGTCATACTTCAACCATTCGGCATCGTTATAAAGATTCGCCATGTCGACGATCTCCATGGCCTTTTTGTCGGTCCTTGCATACACCGTCAAAGTCGCGCCGAATTTCTTGCTGAAGAAAAGGTACTTGTTTATCAGGTGTTTCTTGGATTTTTTGTCCATGGTCTAAAAAACCGCTAAGGATTTGCGGAGGATTTTTATTTGATGAATGGAGCGAAGGAAAGGCCCAAATTGACGTTGCTAAGAACGACAAAGGCGACGTAAGAAGCAACAAGGACTGTTCCAAGCGCGTAGAAGATGATTCTATTCTGGATCTTGTTTCCGTCGACACCCTTGATAAGAAGGATGAGGCCGATAAGCAAAGCGATGAACTCAATCGCGCCAAAGACGATCATCATGAAGGCGCTTTGGTCGAAGAAGTAGACGTTGGTTTTGCAACCAAATGAGAGGGCATCGGAGAAAGTGAGGATGAGGAAGTTGAAGATGCAGCTTCCGATAAGGTCGCTATAAGCGGCTTGGAAGTTCCTCTTTCTGGCAAGGTTGATGGTGGAGGTGAGCTCTGGGAGAGAGGTGGCAACACCAAGGAAGAGCGCGCCGCCAAAGGATGCGCCAAGGCTATATTTCACGCTGATGGCGTCGGTCAGATAGGTAAGGAAGATTGAAGCGCCAACAAGGATGACAGCAAAGACGACGAACAGAATGACCGCGGTTTTGAGGGTGATTTTGCTTTCTTTTTCCTCTTCTTCCTCGGCCTCTTCGATCTTTGGGGTCTTGATGACTGAGATGACATAGACAACGATGATGAGGATGCTCACGGGGTTGAAGTAGCCAAGCATCCATCCATTAGGAACGAAGATAAAGCCAGCGATGGTGGTTAAGACATAGAGAGCCCCGCTGAAAGCCATGCTGACAAGGAAGTATTTTGAGACCTTCTTCTCAACCATCTTCTTAAAGAAGATGAAGAAGATGAGACAGAAGATCATCATATTGAAGAGGTTGCTTCCAAGGACGTTGCCAAGGACGTAGTTGTTGTCCTTGACGAAAACGGTCGCCGTCAATGACGAGAAGAGCTCTGGGAGAGAGGTGACCGCGGCAAGAAGAACACCGCCAAGGAAAGCTCCTGAGATGTTGCTCTTTTTGTCGATGATGTTGAGGAAATCGCTTAATTTAAGCGAAACAAAGACTACGATCGCAGCTGTAACGACGTAGAGAAGAATAAGTGGAAAGTCATGTAAATCAGCTAATCCGGTTAAAACGTTCATGAGAGTATTTTAGTGCTTTCGATAGAAAATGAAACCCTTTTCAAGCAAAAGAAAAAGGACTGTCATAATGACAGCCCTTTGATTAAGCGAATAATGCGTCGAGGTCAGCGATTAGGAGTGGGAGCTCCTCAAGGGATTTGATTTTGGCTCCGCTTGCTTGGGCGTGGCCTCCGCCTCTCCAAACATTCGCAACCTTCGAGATATCCTTCTCTTTTGAACGGATCGAGACTCTCCAACAATAGTCTTTGACGCTCGATTTGTCCTCGGTGACGGAGCACCAGGCGTTGACGCCGGCGATGTTGCTGAACATATTGACGTTGTCCTTGCCTTGCTCGCGGGTGATGCCAAGCTCGT
Source organism: Bacilli bacterium (assembly GCA_017540455.1). Classification (GTDB taxonomy): domain Bacteria; phylum Bacillota_I; class Bacilli_A; order RFN20; family CAG-826; genus UBA4951. The sequence continues at coordinate 6,441 of JAFYAZ010000010.1, forward strand.
GGAGTGTGTCATCGCTAAGGATGTAATAGGCGACTCCGTGAGGGGAGACATGGAAATTTGAGAGGATATAGGCTTCGCACTTGAGGTCCTCAAGACTTCTTTCATACATCTCAAGATAGATGGAGTTGATGTCGATGCCAGTATCGATTAGAGCCTTGGCCACCGCAAAGGTATGACCAGAGGTATTGCGGTACTGGAATCTTCCAGAATCCCCAACAATTCCGATGTAGAAATACCTAGCGGCCTCTTTCGAGAGACGCGTTCCTTCCCAAGAAAGAAGGATGTCGCACATGAGCTCAGCGGCGGCAGGCTTATTGATATCGAGGATAGGGTGTTTGGCGATCTCTTTGATGAATGGGTGGTGGTCGACTTTGCAGATATAAGAGGCATACCTGTAACGAGGATCGGCAATCCTTTCATGGTCTCCGACATCGCAGACGATAGCGAGGAATGGTTCTTTGAACCAACTTTCGTTTAGTCTCTCGGTCTCTGGGAAGATGCGAGGTGTGTAGTTGACGTGGTTGTCACCAAGGAAATGGACTTCCTTCTCTGGGAAGTTGTCCTTGATGAAAGTGTATAAACCCATCTGGGTTCCCATCGCGTCAAAGTCAGGCCTGATATGGCGGAATATCGCAATTCTGTCATACCTTTTGATGGCTTGCTTAAAAAGAGAGAACTCTTTCTTATGCTCTAGGGCGTAGGCTTTGATGAGTGGGTCAAGTTTCATTAGAGGGTTCCTTCTAAGGCCTTCATGCAATCACGGGCGATCATGACTTCCTCATCGGTTGGGATGACGGCCACTTTGATGGCGGAGCCTTCCTTGGAGATGAGTCCTTCGCTTCCGTGAAGTTCATTATTCTTCTCGTAATCGATCTTAAGTGCAAGAGATTCTTCAATTCTCTTAAGGACTTCCTCACGGAATTTAGGGGCGTTCTCGCCAACGCCAGCGGTGAAGACGATGAGGTCAGCGCCGCCAAGACGGACATAGTAAGAACCGATGAAGTCAGCGACTCTTCTGGCCCATAAATCAATGGAAAGCTGAGCTCTTGCATCGCCTTTTCTGGCAGCTTCCTCAACGTCGCGGGTGTCGTTAGAGATACCGCTGACGCCTAAGAATCCGCTCTTTTTGTTGAGGATATCGTAAACCTCATCATATGGGAGCTTGGCCTCGTCACAAAGATAGTAATAGACGGATGGGTCGATGTCACCGGAGCGGGTGCCCATCATGATTCCGCCAAGAGGGGTGAGACCCATGGAAGTGGCAACGCACTTGCCATTCTTGATGGCACAAAGGGAAGCGCCAGAGCCAAGGTGGCAGGAGATGATTCTCTTATCCTTGGTGTCTTTGACGTATTTCTCGCCTTCGATGGCGATGAAGTTATGGGAAGTGCCATGAGCACCGTATCTACGGCAATCGTATTTCTCGGTGTATTCATATGGGATTGGGAAGACATAGTCTTCTGGTTCCATGCTCTGATGGAAAGCAGTATCGAAGACGGCGATGGCAGTGGCCTCTGGAAGGGCGTCTTTGAAAGCGTGGAAACCCATTAAGTGGGCTGGAGCGTGGAGAGGATCGAGTGGGATGAGCTTGGTGATCTTCTCTTCGGTATCCTTATTAAAATAAGCGGATTTGCTGAAGTATTTTCCACCCTGGACGACGCGGTGGCCGACGGCCTTGATCTCGTCATAGGACTTGATGATGTTGAACTCGAGAAGGGCTTTGAGAATGCGCGCGACACCGACAGAGTGATCTGGGAGTGGGAGGACTTCCTCTTTCTTCTCGCCGTTGAATTTGATGACGAAGTGTCCGTCATCGTGGCCGATTCTCTCGACCAAGCCTGAACAAATAACTTTCTCTTCTGGCATCTCGTAGAGCTTGTACTTGATGGAAGAGCTTCCGGCATTGACTGCCATGCATTTTGACATAGTGAATTACCTCTTTTAACCGAGAAAGATTTTACTCTAAGTAAAGCCTAAGGGCAAAGGAAACAAATAATTGTCTTTTTCTTTTCTAAAAGAAACTTGTAACTTATAATTGTGGCTTAAGAAAGGAAGAAACGAGCATGGCATTCGGAATTCTTTACGATTTCTTAATGGGACAAAGCATTGAGGCCTATCGTTTCTTCGGCGCTCACTTCGAGAAAAGAGGCACCAACACTGGTGTTGTCTTTAGGTTATACGCCCCTTTGGCTGAGGATGTCTCCGTCATCGGCGACTGGAACGGATGGGACTTCACCCACGACAAGATGAAGCGCATCGACGATTCAGGAACCTGGGAGATCTTCATCCCATCTTTACACAATTACCAAGGCTACAAATACCATTTCAAGAACGCCAAAGGCGTCTATGTCGACAAGGCCGATCCTTTCGCCTTCTATAGCGAGATGCGCCCAATGACCGCCTCCCGTCTCTTCGATATCGAGAACTTCGCCTGGCATGACGAAGAATGGTTACAGACTAGAACCCGCAACTTCGACACCCCGATGTCCATCTATGAGATGCATATCGGAAGCTGGAAAGGCAAGATAGGGGACCGTTTCCCTTCTTATGAAGAGGTCGCCGATTACCTCATTCCTTATTTAAAGGAAACGGGATACACCCACGTTGAGATAATGCCGATCACCCAATACCCATTTGATGGCTCTTGGGGTTATCAGGCAACCGGTTTCTATAGCGTTGATTCGAGATACGGAAACCCATTCCAATTGATGTCGTTCGTCGACCGCATGCACCAAGCGGGTTTCGGAGTCATCCTTGATTTCGCGCCTGTGCATTTCGCTAACGACGCGTTTGCCCTTAGGGAATACGATGGCTCCTGCCTTTTCGAATATAGCGACCCAGCCCACACCTTCAGTCAGTGGGGCTCTTGCATGTTCGATTTAGGAAAAGACCCAGTCCGTTCATTCCTCATGTCAGCGATGAACTATTTCCTCGACTATTTCCATTTCGACGGAATCAGATGCGACGCCGTCTCCAATATTCTTTTCTGGGATGGCGACAAGAACAAAGGCGAGAACCATGGCGCCACCGAGTTCTTGAAAAGGCTCAATGGCAAGATCCATTATGCCCATCCAAGCGTCATGATGATCGCTGAGGACTCAACCGATTTCCAAGGCGTCACCAAACCTGTCGAATATGGCGGCTTAGGTTTCGATTATAAATGGGACCTTGGCTGGATGAACGACACTCTCAAGTACTATTCGAAAGACCCGATATATAAGAAGTGGGAGCATAACAAGATCACCTTCTCGATGGCCTATTTCTGGAGCGAGAATTTCCTCCTTCCTCTTAGCCACGACGAAGTCGTCCATGGCAAAGGCACCCTTCTTAACAAGATGTCAGGGGATTATGAGACGAAATTCGCTCTCTTAAGGAATCTTCTGACTTATCAATTCGCTCACCCTGGAAAGAAGCTCAACTTCATGGGCAACGAGCTCGCCTCATTCGACGAATGGAATGAGGACCGCTCCCTCCCATGGGTTCTTTTGACCTTCCCTAAACATGACTCCGTAAGAAGGCTCATGAGGGACCTTAACCTTATTTATAGGGCGGAAAAAGCCATGCATTTTCAGGAGTATAACCCATGCCATTACGCGTGGACGATGGTCGACAACGCCGATCAAAGCGTATTCGCTTTTGAAAGAAACGTCGGCGAGAGCGACCTTCTCTTCGTCTTCAACATGACCCCGAACTATTACGAGAATTACGATGTCGGAGTCAATAACGCAGGCGAATGGTTTGAGCTTTTCAATAGCGACAAAGATGTCTATGGAGGCAACGACCAATACAACGGACTTAATGTGTCGACTTATCCTGGCGGGCCGGAAAACCGACCATACCACGTAACCATAAAACTCGGGAGTTACGCCGCTCTTATCCTTAAGAGGATAGTCAAGACTACTCACGAGACCAAAAAGAAAGGAAGCAATAAACATGTTCGAAAATAAAGAAGAATTCAAAAAAGAATATGAACGCAGAATCGCCGAAACCTTCGGCAGAACCGTCTCGGATTCACATATCACCGAGCAATTTGAGGTCTTAGGTGAGATGGTCCGCGATTACGGTGGACTCAACTGGAGAAACTGCCGCGAAGACTTACTTCACTCTGACAAAAGGCAGTGCATCTATTTCTCGATGGAATTCCTCATCGGAAGGCTCATGCTCAACAACATGCAAAACCTTGGCATCTACAAGGTCGCCAAAGAAGGCTTAGCCGATTTCGGAATCAACATCGATGACCTTGAAGAACTCGAACCAGATGCTGGCTTAGGCAATGGTGGTTTGGGAAGACTTGCCGCCTGTTTCTTAGACAGCGCCGCATCTTTAGGACTTCCGTTACACGGAAACACCATCCGTTACGAATACGGTTTCTTCCGTCAGAAATTCGTTAATGGCGCCCAAACCGAGCTTCCTGATCAATGGCTTTCCAATGGCTTCGTCTTCGAAGTCCGTCACCCAAAGCATGCCGTCGAGGTCAAATTCGGCGGAAGCGCTGAGACATACATGAAAGAAAACGGGGAATACGCTCTCCGCACCGTCAACGCGACCTGCGTCAGAGCCGTCCCGTATGACGTCTCCGTCGTCGGCTATAGGAATGGAGTGGCCAACACCCTTCGCCTTTGGTCGGCTGAGCCAAGCGAAGAGAACCTCCCAACCGAGATGAGCTTCAACGACTATCTCTCAACCCTTAAGGAACTCTCATTCGGTCTTTACCCAGACGATTCGACTGAGAAAGGCAGAATGCTTAGGCTCCGTCAGCAATATTTCCTCGTCTCCGCCGGACTTCAGTCCGTCATGAGAGGCGAATTTAGAAGATACAACACCCTCGACCATCTTGCCGAACACTATGTGTTCCAGCTCAATGACACCCACCCAATCCTCGCTATCCCTGAGATGATGAGGCTCATGATGGATGAATATGGCTATGGCTGGGATGAGGCTTGGGCGACCGTTCAGAAATCGATTGCCTACACCAACCACACCGTCATGCCTGAGGCCCTTGAGAAGTGGCCGGTCCAGTACGTCCAGACCCTTGTCCCAAGGGTTTACATGATCATCGAGGAGATCAACCGTCGCTTCAACGCCTATATGGCCGAGAAGGGAATCTCCTATGATGAGCAATACCAGATGAGCATCATCAGAGACGGCCAGATTCATATGACGAACATGGCCATCTACGCCGGTTTCAGCGTCAATGGCGTCGCCAAAATCCACACTGGTATTCTTAAGGAATACACCTTCAAGCATTTCTATGAGCTCTTCCCAGAGAAGTTCAATAACAAGACCAACGGCGTCACCCATCGTCGCTGGCTCCTAAATAGCAACGAAGAATTGGCCAACCTCATCACCGAAAAGATCGGTGATTCCTGGATCAAACATCCAGAAGAGCTTGAGAAGTTTAAGAAATTCGACACCGATAAAGATGTCCAAAAGAGAATCATGGACATCAAGCATAAGAACAAGGTGAAGTTCGCTAGGTACGTTCAGGACAAATACAACATCACCCTTGACCCAGACGCCATCTTCGACGTCCAAATCAAGAGGCTTCACGCCTATAAACGTCAGCTCCTTAACCTTTTCCATATCATGCTCAATTACCTCCGAATCAAAGAAAACCCAAGCGGTTTCCATATGGAAAAGCACGTCTATGTCTTCGGCGCGAAGGCCGCTCCAAGCTACGAATATGCCAAGCGCATCATCGAGCTTATCCTTGCCGTTGCGGCGGTGGTCAACAACGACAAAGACGCGAACAAGTTCATGAAGATCATCTTCGTTGAGAATTATGGCGTCACTCTTGCCGAGAAGATCATCCCAGCCGCCGATGTCTCCGAGCAGATCTCGACCGCCGGCAAAGAAGCCTCTGGCACCTCGAACATGAAACTCATGATGAATGGCGCCATCACCCTTGGCACCTTAGACGGCGCGAACATCGAAATCGCCGACAGAGCCGGAAGAGAAAACGAGGTCATCTTCGGCCTTACCGCTGAAGAAGTACAGAAGATCAACGATGAGCATTCCTATAACCCATGGGACATCTATGAGAATAGCGAAGAAGTGAGAGCCGTCATGGATTCCCTCTTCAATGGTCCTTGGGCTTTAAGGGCGCATGACCGCTTCCGCCTCATCTTTGATGAGATCATGAACCATGGCGACCAGTACTTCATCCTCGCTGACTTCGACGCTTACGACAAAGCCTGCCAGAAAGTCGACGAATTCTATAAGGACAAAGAAAGATGGGCCAAGGCCGCGATCGACAACATCGCCATGAGCGGTGCCTTCTCTAGCGACCGCACCATCGAGGAATACAACCGCGACATCTGGCATCTTAGCCCTTTTGAGGTGAAATAATATGGAACTCCACGAACTATACCTTCTTCAGAAAGATCTCGACGCTGAGATCATGAGAAAGCACGAAGGCGTCGATTACCCGTCGACCAAAGAGAAAAGGACCCTTGCTCTTTTGGTGGAGCTTGGCGAATTCTCTAACGAAACTAGAACCTTCAAGTTCTGGTCCCTCAAAGGACCTTCCGCGAAGGAAATCGTCATGGACGAATACGCGGATGCCATCCATTTCTTCTTGTCCCTAGGCCTTACCATCGGACTTGATTCCTTCGAGCACACCTTTGGTGGAGAGCCATTTGAGAACCTCACCGAAGCCATCCTTGATGTCTATCAGAAAGTGGTGGAATTCTCTTACGATTATTCGAAAGAAAAGTATGAGAAAGCCTTCCACGCTTACCTCGACCTTTTGCCACGTCTAGGTTACACTGGCGAAGACATGGTTGAAGCCTACAAAAAGAAGCTTCAGGTCAATTACGTCAGACAAGAGACCCATTATTAATGAAAAGACTTTTTCTCTTCCTCACGAAGCACGATATCGAGACCATCTCTTTTGAGAGATTCTTCCTCGATGTCTTTCCTGATGCCAAATTCACTTATTCAAACACAAAGGAAGGCTATTTCGAGTCCGAGGAAGACAAAGTCTTTGAACTGAATCAGAAGCTTTCTCTCAACCGTGAGATGGAAATCTCTTTGGTGGTGGCGCATAGGGATTGGCCGCTAGAAAAGAAGCTTCTCCAAGAAGCCTTTGGCTATTTCCCGGGCCAATGCGTCTATCTAACCGACGTCATCATGAAGGAACTTACCTTTGGTAATTTCTCCTCAATCCCTCTCCTTAGCTCGGAATTCAGGCACATCAACAAAGAGCTCATGTCGACCGCAGGAACCTTCCTCCGTTCAGGCTTAAATGGTCTTAGGACCGCTGAAGCGGAAAACATCCATAGGAACACCTTCAATTACAGGCTCAATAGATTCATCGAACTCACGGGCCTAGACATACGCGATTACCATAACGCTTTGCTTCTAGAGCTCTACTTCCAACTCGCTTCAAACGGACGATAAAAAAGGCCCCTTATTTAGGGGTCTTTTGATTGAATGGCTTATTCGAGGATCTTCTTGGTTTGCCATAAGGCTTTTTGCTGAAGGCTTTCTTTCCGCCGAAGGATTTCCTTGCTGGTTTTCCTTCTTTGAAGCTGTCCTCTTTCTTTTTAAATGTGCGTTTTGCAGGGGATTTTGCTTTTTTGAATGGCTTTTTCTCGCCTTCTTCTTTCTTCGCGAAAGGACGCTTGGCGACATGCTTGCTCTTCTGCATGCCTTTCTTTTTCTTCTCTTCTGGGACGAGGAAGTCGAGGGCGTCGGTATCGGCGTAGACCTTAATGCCATCGGCGATGAGGGCTCTAGCGGTCAGGCCAAGTCCTTCGATTATGTTGTTCTTGAAGGAGCCATCGTGGATGGTGCGGGAGCCACAGGATGGGCTTCTATCTTTAAGGATAGCGATCTTGATTCCGAAGAAGTGGCAGAGGCTCACGGCCTTCTTCGCTCCTTCGATGTATTGTTTGGTGCAGTCTTTGCCGGATTCGGTTAGCACAGCGTTATTGACGATCTCGCAAGCTTCTCTTGGTATAGGGAGTCCGCCTTCGACCTCAGGGCAGAAAGGGACGACGTCATAATGTCTCTTGAGTCTTTCGATGAAAGGGAAAGAATTGTCTTTTCCGTCGAATCTGGTTTTCTGGCCGCAAAGGCAGGCGCTTACAAGGATCTTTTCCATACGTTAGGTAGTCTATTCCATTTGCTTCGAGTTTGCATTACTCAAAGTGCAGTGAATTATAAATTGTTTTATAATTGGGCACAATGAAAAAGAGACGATTCGCTGGCAGTTTGAACAAATATCAGATTGGGGATGAGTCTTTTGACGTTGAGATTAGGCTTTCTCCTTATCGGAGGACGACTTCCTTGACCCTAAGGAAGAATGGCTTCGTCTGCAACGCCCCAAAAGCCCTCCCGAGAGAGAAGATCGACTCTTTCATCGTTGCCTCGATCCCAAAGATCATGAAGAAGGTCAAAGCAAAGCCTCTCCCAATTGAAGGGGATGACCTCTATATCTACGGAAAAAAAGAGCACATCGAAGGTTTCTCCTCTTGGTCCAAGCCGAAAAGGAACAAATATCTAAAGGATATTCTTCTCCCTTATGTGACTGAGATGACCCGTTTCTATTCGGAGAAGATGGGCATCAAGGAAGCTTATTCCGTGAAGTGCAGAGACTGCCATTCCGTCTATGGCGTGAACCACCGGAAAACGGCATCGATCACCTATTCTTTGAACCTCGTCCATTACGACAAACACATCATCGATTCGGTCATTTTCCATGAACTTGCTCATTATTTTGTTTTGGGCCATAGCAAAAAATTCTATAAGATACTCTTAGGAGTTGCCCCTGATTACTGGGACAGCCGGAAAAAACTCATCAACAACGTCTATGCTTGAAAAGATAACCTCCCTCACAAACCCAAAGATCAAAAACGTCGCCAAAGCGCTTGACGCCAAAGGCGATTATTTCGTCGTCGAGGGATTCCATATGGTCGAGATGGCCTTGAATAAAGGCGTAGTGGAATCAATCTTCACAACTGGCAAGACCATGAAGACGAACCTCCCGCAATATCTCATAACCGAGCCGATTCTTAAGAAAATCACTTTCAGCAAAACCCCAGAAGGGATAGTGGCCCTTTGCAGAAAGAGCCTTCATTCCCCAATCAAGAATGACCATGTTTTGTATCTAGAGAACGTCAGAGACCCAGGCAACCTCGGTACCCTTTTAAGGTCCGCCTTAGCGTTCCATTTCTATGACGTCGTTCTCTCCAAAGGCTGCGCTGAGGTATATTCGCCTAAGGTCCTTATGGCCTCGCAAGGTGCTATCTTCTACCTCAATGTCAGACAAAGCGAAAACGCCTCATCTTTCGATGATCTCAAAGAACTCAAGAACAAAGGCTATCACATCCTTGGAACCGATTTAGCCTCTTCAAAACCATTAAAATCCCTGCAAATCCCGTCTAAAATAGCTCTCCTATTAGGAAACGAAGGCCAAGGCCTTTCCAAAGAAGCGATTGAATTCGCCGACCAAAACGTCCGCATCGAGATGGATGGGATCGATTCCCTTAACGTCGGCGTCGCCGGTGGAATCATCATGTATGAGGCTTCCTTAAAATGAAACGCAAAAGCATTCTCTTTTTTGCTTCCGTTCTCGCTTTAGGCGCATGTGCGAACCCGCCTCAAGAATCCTCCTCTCAAGCCGACACTTGGGTCGAGGTTAAGGATTCGGATAAGGTTTTCGGATTCCTTGACGAAGACATAAAACCGATTCTCCTCGACGACAAGCAAGAGGCAACCATCAAACAAAAGGGTGATAAACCTCTTTTCGCCATGGATTTTGAAACCGGTGGCGATCTTTCTTTTTCCTCGGAAGAGCCTTCTTCGAATAGCGAACTCAAACCTTATAGGATCGAGTTCTTTGGCGAGGCTTCGACCAAAGCCTTTGGCCTAACAAAGGAGCACGAATTCAAAACGGAAACGCACTTTGAGAACGCCAAAGTCTCTCTTTCCTCAAAAGGGGAAGATCTCACTTCAATCACCCAGACATTCAGCACATATATCGCCGAGACCAAGAAAAGCAGCGATCCTCTTGAATACGAACAAGGCCTCTATCTCGACCTCTCTCACGCCAAATTGACCAGAATCATCTTTGAGGAAGCTTTTGGGGAAGGAACCGTCTTGGAAGACAGAATCTTCATCGACCTTTCTTCGAACTGGTCTAGCTTTGCCCCTCTTTTCCCGCTTGTCGATGTCTTGGATGGGGCACGCCCATATTTCATAGATGCCCTCAAGGATAGGTATAGCAACAAGAAGCTCTCACTTAAGACGGACGAAAAAGGGCATTATTCCTTATTCGCCAGTATCGAAAGCAAAGAAGATTTCGCCGATTTGGTGAAAGACCCTCTCGATAAACTTTTTGATCGATATGTGGATATCGCCTCGGTCAAAACCGTAGTCGATGGCTATATCGATGACGCCCTCAGAGAAATCAAATCCATCAAAGGTTCATTATCGATCCCGTTCACGGTTACAAGCATCGGCGACATCGGCCTTGAGCTCAACGTCGAGATGAACGAGAAAAAGAAAACGGATTCATCAGAGGCGGAGGATTCTTCCGATTTCGCCGTCAAATCCCTTTCCTTCTCCTCGGAGATCGCCTTGTCGCACGGAAATGAAGTCGATGTTTCAGATTTCCCTAGCGACCTTCTTGATCATAACGTTTGGAAGGAATTCGAGGCATAAGGTTCTTGTGCCTCTTTTCTTTTAGAAAAAAGAGAAATACAATTAGTTGTTCGTTGAAGCGGAGTAGTACCTAGGGTGCCTTCCTCATGTGGGAGAGATGGACAGAGAGACCATCTCGTCGAAGGTCTAGCGAATTCGCCGTCTGAGAACGGAGAGGAGACTCTCCCCGTCGTGGGTTATAACCAAAAAGAGATGACACTCAAAGAGCAGTCAAAGAAGGATGGTACCGTGCGGAAGCACTCCTGACATCCTCTTTTTTATTTTTAGGAGGGACATAATGGAACCCAAAGAGCAGATTAAGGCCCTGGAAGCAAAAGCCTTAGAGGACCTTAAGAACGTGAATGACCTAGAAGGTCTTACGAACTACAGAAACACCTATCTTGCCAAAAAGAGCGAGCTTTCCTCGCTTATGGGCAAGATGAAAGAAATACCAGCCGAGGAGAGAGGCGCTTTTGGCAAAGCGGTCAATGACGCGAGAGCCGACATCGAAAACGCCTTCAACGAGAAGAAAGAGGCCATTGAGCATAAGGCTCTCGAAGAGAAACTCAAGAAGGAGAGGATTGACCTCACCCTCCCAGGCAGAACCCACGCCTCAGGCAAGATGAACCCATGCTGGATCATCATCGATGAGATGTGCGACATCTTCGCCTCGATGGGATTCGACATCGTCGAAGGAAGAGACGTCGAGACCGATCACTTCAATTTCGAGCTTCTCAATGTCCCAAAAGACCATCCTGCCAGAGACATGCAGGACACTTTCTATATCGACGATTCCTTGCTTTTAAGAACCCAGACCTCCGCAGCCCAAGCCCACACCATGCTTGAGAATGAGGAGAAGAAACCGATCAAGATGATCTGCCCTGGCAAGTGCTTCAGAAGGGATGACGATGACGCCACCCATAGCCACCAGTTCGGTCAGATCGAAGGCCTTGTCGTCGACAAAGGCATTTCCCTTGCCGACCTCAAAGGAACCTTGGAGCTCTTCGTCAAGAAGATGTTCGGAGAGAAGAGAGAAATCCGTCTCCGCTCATCCTTCTTCCCATTCACCGAGCCTTCCGTCGAAGTTGACGTCTCTTGCGCCAAATGCGGTGGCAAGGGATGCAACATGTGCAAAGGCACCGGTTGGATTGAGATCTTAGGCGCTGGCGAAGTCAATCCTGAGGTCCTCAGGATGTGCGGATATGACCCAGCCGTCTATAGCGGTTTCGCTTTCGGCGTCGGCGTCGAGCGTCTTGCGATGCTCCGTTATGGCATCGACGACATACGTAGAATCTACGCCAACGACATCCGCTTCTTAAAGGATTTCAGCGAGAAATAAGGGAGGGAAAAGAAAATGAAAGTATCACTCAATTGGCTTAAGTCATTCATCGATCTTGAAGGATATACCCCAGAAGAGATCGCCTCCAAACTCACCTTCGCCGGAGTCGAAGTCGACACCGTGAGCAAACTCGCCAGCGCGACTAACCTCGTCATCGGCGAAATCCTTACTTGCGTCGCCCATCCAGATAGCGATCACCTTCACATCCTCAACGTCGATGAAGGAAAGAAATACGGTGTCCACCAGATCGTCTGCGGCGCCCCAAACGCAAGAGTCGGCCTCAAAGTCATCGTTGCTAGAGAAGGAGCGGTCCTTCCTGGCGGAACGATTGAGAAAGGCGTCATCCGCGGAGTTGAATCCGACGGCATGTGCTGCAGTTTAGCAGAGCTAGGTGTCGACAAGAAATTCCTTAGTGAGAAGCAAGTCGCGGGAATCGAGGAACTTCCAAACGACGCTCCAGTCGGGGAAGAGAACGTCCTTGCCTACTTAGGCATCGATGACGTCATCCTCGATCTCGACCTTCTTGCCAATAGACCTGACCTTTACGCGATGGAAAACGTCGCCCAAGAGGTCGGTGCCCTTCTTGAAAGAGAGGTCAAACTCCCCGAATACAAAGAATACGCCAAAGGCGAGAGCGATTTCGTCGTTGGCTCCATCACCGAGAAATGCAAGCAGTTCGGCGGACGCGAAATCAAAGGCGTCGTCACCAAACCTTCCCCAAAATGGATGAGCGAGATCCTCACCTCCATGGGCGTCCGTTCGATCAACAACGTCGTCGACATCGGTAACTTCGTCATGCTTCTCACCGGTCAGCCAATCAACATGTATGACGCTGACAGGCTCCCAAAGAGAGAGCTCATCGTGAGAGAGGACTTCGAAGGTGAATATGTCGCGATGGACGAGAAATCCTATGCCCTCATCAATGGCGACCTCGTCGTCTCTAGCGACAAAGTCCCAATGTGCCTTGCCGGCATCATGACCTCCAAGGCCTGCGCCGTCACCGAAGAGACCAAGAACGTCATCATCGAGGTCGCTAACTTCAATGGCGCTTCAATCCGTCATACTTCCAACAGACTTGGCCTTGCTTCCGATTCCTCTTCGAGATTCGTCAAAGGCCTCAATACCGAGCAATGCGAAAGGGTCCTTAAGATCGCAAGTGCCCTTATGGCCGAGCTTTGCGATGCCAAAGAGGTCCTTATCTGTAAGACCTATGACGTCATCAAACACGAGAAGAAGGTCATCAAGACGAGCCTTGGCTATATCAACGCCCGCTTAGGAACCTCCTTCGATCTCGATACTGTCGTCAAGACCCTCAAGAGAGACCACATCGACGTCAAAGTCGAAGGCGAGACCCTTGAGTGTGCCATCCCTTATTACCGTATCGACATGGCAGGGGAAGCCGACATCTCCGAAGAGGTCATTAGGCTTCTTGGCTACGCTAACGTCACCGCCAAACTTCCTTCCCTCAATGTCGCCCAAGGCGGCTATTCCGAGGCCCAGAAGAACAAGAACGCCATCAGACGTTTCCTTAGAAACGAAGGCCTCACCGAGGTTTTGACCTATTCCTTGGTCGATAAGAAGAAGAAAGACGCTTTCGCTTACTTAAGCAAAGCCGAGAACTATAAGCTCATCAACCCTCTCACCGATGAGAAGGAATATCTCAGAAAGAACTTAATCGCTTCTCTCCTTGAGTGCGCTTCCTATAACTTCGCTCACCAAAGCAAAGACTTAGCCATCTATGAGATCAGCGACGTCGATGCGAAGAACTTCAAAGGCAGACACCTCGCCATGGTTCTCCTTGGAAACGAATCCATCGTCGGACAGCTCTCGACCAAACCTTACGACTATTACGACGCCAAAGGATACCTTGAAGGAATCCTTAATCTCCTCAATCTCAATCTCAGCCGCTTCAGGCTCGATAAGCTCACGAGCGACAAAGAGGAGTTCCACCCATATAGAAGCGCATCCCTCTACGCCGGGCGCGACATGGTCGCCGTCTTCGGCGAGATTCACCCAAACAAAGCGAAAGAGCTTGGCTTCGGAAAGAGCCCAGTCGTCATGCTCGAGCTTGACCTTGAGGCCCTCCTCAACATGAAGTCCAGCGCCGCGAAAGCTTCGATCCCTCCTCGCTTCCCAATGGTCACCCGTGACCTTGCCTTCTTGGTCAGCGAAAGCGAAGACTACATGAATCTCCGCCGTGAGATCATGAGGCTCGACAAGACCATCATCGACGTCGATATCTTCGATAGCTATGTCGGCGAGAACATCGCCGAGGGCAAGAAGTCCCTTGCGATCACCATCTCCTTCCGTTTAGAGGATAGAACCCTCAAAGACGAAGAGGTCAGTGCCGTCATGGACAACATCGTCGGCATGCTCAAGATGCGTTTCAATGCTGAGGTGCGTTCCTAATGACCAAGGTCAATAAGTCCGCCTTATCGGAAGGCAGATTCCAAGAATACGAGGCCTCTCCGGTCTATGACGCCTCGTTTGTCACTTACCCTCTTAAGTCAATCCCTTCGTTCCATTACGACGCCAAGGTCACCAAAAGAGACGACAAAGCCTTCGTGAAAATGGCCATCAAAGGCAAACTTGAGGTCTTTGATTCAAGAGACAACGTCCCATTCATCTACCCTTTCTCCATCAAGGAAGAGACCCTCATCCTTGACGAAGAGGATGGCGAATCGATCGGATTCATCGTCCCAGGCGCTTCCTTCGATCTCGACGCTTTAGCCCTCGACATCGTCAAATCATCGTTGCCTTTAAGGCTCATCAGAAAAGGCGAAAGCACCCTCAAAGATGAAGTCGGAGGGGTGAGGATCCTTAGCGACGAAGAGAAAGCCAAAGAAGGTTCCAAAGGCGGAATCAGAATCAAAGGCTTAGACGAAGATTAGTCGCGTATGCACAAAATAAACCGCTGCTCTGCGGCGGTTTTTTCATTTTCCCACGCGTATTTTTGCGAAAAATGTTTGCAGAAAAGTCAGGCATATTGTTAAATATAACCAAAGGTGGGAAAAAGTGGGAAATTATTTTGGAACCTACAACCGTGTTTTAGACGACAAACATCGTCTTCAACTTCCTTCGAAATTGGTTGGCGAACTTCCAGCCAGGTTTTACGCGATCAAAGGCCATGAAGGCGCGATCGCCGTCTTCGAAGAAAACGGTTTTAAGGCCTTCCTTGAAGATCTCAAAAAACGTTCCTATCTCGACCGCGAGGTTCGTGCTTATACGAGAGCCGTGACCGCTTCGACGAACATCCTTGATGTCGATAGCCATGGCCGCATCTCTCTCCCAAGCCTCGAAGGCGAAGTCGTCGTCATCGGCGTCATCGACCATTTCGAGATCTTCAGCAAAGAAAACTATGAGGAAGTCATGAAAGACTCCGTCATGAGATTCGACGAACTCGCTCAGACTATCGCCGATCACGAAGGGAAGTAGTGCTATGGAAAACGAGCATTACAGCGTCCTTCTTGAAGAGACCATCTCTCTCCTTGAACCAAAGGAAGATGGAATATATGTCGATCTGACTTTAGGAAGAGGCGGCACATCCAGCGCCATCCTGAAGCTCATCAAAAACGGTCATCTCTATTCCTTCGATATGGATAAAGAGGCCATTGCTAAGAGCAAAGCCAGATTAGAGTCGGTCGGAAAGAACTTCACCATCATCAACAGCAACTTCGCATACTTCGTCGATGAACTTAAGAAAGTAGGGGTCACCGAAGTCGACGGCATCACCGCTGACCTTGGAGTCTCTTCCCCTCAGTTCGACGAAGGCGAAAGAGGGTTCAGCTACCGTTTCGATAGCGAGCTCGACATGAGGATGGACCTTGATGCATCTTTATCCGCCAAAAGCATCGTGAACACCTATTCGCTAGAGGACCTCACCAGAATCTTCCGCGAATACGGCGAAGACCAGGATTCCTATCGAGTCGCCAAACGAATCGTGGAATATAGAGCGAAGAAGGAAATCGAAACCACCCTCGAGCTCGTCGACATCATCAAAAGCGCCAAGCCAGCTAAGGTTTTGGCCAAAAAAGGGCACCCTGCAAAGCAGATCTTCCAAGCCCTTCGCATCGAGACAAACCATGAGCTCGATAACCTAAAGGCCCTTCTTGAGGATTTCGACAAGATCCTAAAACCAGGAGGAGTCATCGCCATCATCAGCTTCCATTCCTTGGAAGACAGGCTCGTCAAGAACCGCTTTAGGGAACTGACCGTCATCGAAGGGGATAGACACGCGCTTCTTCCTTCCCTAGACGAAGAGGCACCTTATGAAAATCTCACGAAGCGCGCCATCCGCGCTTCTGATAAAGAGCTTGGTGAAAACCATCGCTCAACCAGCGCCCTTCTAAGGGCCATCAAGAAGAAAGGAGAGTCAAAGTGAAAGACAAACTCGAAAAAACCGGCCATAAAAAAGGTTATTACATGAGACGTGGCTTCCTTAAAGGTTTAGCCCTAGGCTTTGCTTTGCTCACCGTCGCCGCCATCCCGATCGGTATCTCCTACAAGGTCTCGGCCGCGAAGATTGATGAGCCAAAAGCCGCCCAACACGTCGAGGAGACGAAGAAGCAGGCTGCAGAAGAGTCCCTTCCAGAAGCATCTATCGAAGAATAATATACGCATCTCCTTTTCAAAAAAGGCCTTCATCTTTTGCATGGGGGCTTTTTTTGTACTAGAATGTGCCAGTGTTTCTAGAAAGAAAAAAAGCCATCATCAGGGTTCTAATCGAACTGCTCATCGCCTTCTCTCTTTCTTTTCTCATCTCCTTATTATCAAGCGACTCCATCTCTCCGATTTTTGGTTCCTTCCATGGGGACACCTTCTCGCAGGATGGGGCTCTTTTCATTTATGAGGCGAAAGCCATACTTGCCGGAAAAAGACCTTATTTAGATGTCTATGACCACAAAGGACTCTATCACCTTGGCATCGATATGCTTGGCCTTCTTATCAGTGAATCCTATGGCATCTTCATCCTTGAGATCGTCTTTGGCGGAATCTCTCTTTTCTTGCTCTTAGAGACCCTTGAGAAAATGGAGCTCTCATGGTTAGAAAAAGCGGTGGCTGTCGGCTTTTTCTCCACATTAAGGCTTCTTATCGGAGGAGGGAACACGATCGGAATCTGGCTCCTTCCTTTTGCGACCGCTTACCTCTATTTCTATGTGAGGGCGCTCAAAGAGGAGAAAGAAGGTTACCTCTATGCCGGCTCAATCTTCATCGGCGTTGAGTTGGCTTTGGCTTTGAACTCGAGACCGCTAGACGCGATATACGCATATGGGGGAATGATTTGGTTATTCGTGACCTCCCTCAAAGAGCACAAGATGAAGCTTTTCTGGAAGAACGTAGTCGTTGCTTTCTTGTTCTTCATCCTCGTCTCCGACATCTTTGCCATCATCGCCATCAGCGGAGGCTATTTCCCTGAGATGTTCAAAGCCACATTCTTAGAAAACTTCATCTATATCGGAAGAATGAAGGATTTCCCTCTCGACCAGGTCTTCTTCAGGATCGGTTCGGCGGCGCTTATCGTCTTGGCTTTCCTTTTCGAGAGACTAGAGAAAAAGTGGGACGCTGCCTCATCTTTCAAGAATTTCCTCTTCATCGTTGCCTTAAGCGTTTTCGTTCCTTGGGTCTTCCTAGGAAGGTATCTCTCCTATCTTCTTTGCGGGCTTTCTTTTGCCTCGCTTTGGATCGTCTTCTTCATCCATTCCATCCCAAAAGAGAAGCCTGCTTTCATCACCAAGGTCTCGCTTGGTTCCATCTTCCTATTAGGCGTCATCCTTTTAGGTTCCCTCGCCCCAGTCCTTTATTACACGACCGGCGTTTGGGGCTTTGAATATTCAACGAACGCCCAAGACGAGAAGGCCCTTCTAGAAACCATCCCTCAAGAAGACAGGGACGGGGAGAAGGTCTTTGCGATCGATTGCTCATGCTCCGTATATCTAACTCTTGATGTTGTTTCCGAAGAGAGATTCTACGCCAATCAGTCGTGGTGGGCCCTCGATAACGAGGAAGTCATACCAGAGGTCATAACCTTCATCGAAACCAAAGAGCCGAAGTGGCTCATCATCTCCAAAGAGGAGGCTTCGAAAAAGAATTTCGAAGAGGCTCTTTCCCATTACGAGCTAGCAAGCGATAAGGCCGCTAGATTTGACATTTACCGCCACAAAGGAAACTGATTTCCAAATTTTTGCCATAAAACTACTAATTCCCTATCGTTATAGATTGAGAAAAACTTTCAGGTATTCTAAACTAGAATACAAGTATGGAACGCACCATCAAGAATACCGCAGTTTTAGAGATTTGCTCTTCGAGCGTCAAATTCGCCGTTGGCTATAGTGAAGGCAGGGTCCCTCACGTTCTTTATTACAAGAAATTCCCTCTTTCCGGCTTCGTCAAAGATGGCCAGATCCCTAACCCAATCGCTTTGGGTGAGGCCTTAGCTCCTTACCTCAACATCGAGGATGAGGAACTCAAACTCAAAGTCGATCCAAAAGAAATCAATTTCGTCATGCCGCCAATCGGCTTCCAGGTCTTCCAAAACGACAAGACCACGAACGTCGTCCGTGACACGGTTGAGCAGCTTGATATCAGCAACGTCACCCTTATGCTTAAGCGCGATGGCGTGCCTAGCGGCTCATATCTCGTCGACATCGTCCCTGACGCTTTCGTGATTGGAAATGGCAGACAATATTCGAACCCTCCTATTGGAGAAAGAGCCGAATATTTAACGCTTTTCGCGAAGATCTTCACCCTTCCTGACGCCATCTATAGCTCATACGTGCAAGCCGCCCAAAGCGCAGGCCTTCGCGTCATCCACTCAAGCGTGGCCACCCAATGCGCGGCCATGATGGTCAAGTCGGAAGGAAACCTCCCAGGCACTTATTTCTATCTCGATTTAGGCGCCCATCTCACAACCGTTTCCTTAATCGGAAACAACTCCCCATTCGCGAGTCTTTACTTCCCGCTTGGCGGAGATGACCTCACCGAGAAGATCGCCAAAGCCTTCGAGATCTCTTTCGAAGAAGCGGAGGCCCTCAAGAAGAAATACGGATATGACGAAAGGACATTCGCCTATCCTTCCCCAATCTTCAAGAAAGAAATTGATGGCAATAAGAAGACCATCAGCCAGACGCAGCTCAACACTCTCATCCAAGAGTTCTTCGGCTCATATAACGCTTATATCAAAAACGCCATCAACACTTTGGTTGAGAACCAAGCCAAAGCCCAGAATATGGTGGACAAGAGCCCATTCGCAAGCCTTCCTCTCGTTATCTCAGGAGGAACTTCCTTATTAAAAGGAATCGATAAGCTCCTAGGCGACTTCGGTGGAAGAAACGTCCACAAATACATGCCAAAAACCTTAGGTGCTCGTGATCCAGGTGCCACGAACATCCTTGGCCTCATCGTCTTAGGAGGCGAATATAGAGGCACCTTGGAAGACAACTATCATGGAATCTCAAGCCTTACTAGAGGTTCCAAAAAGGAGGACTAATTATGCCATTCGATGATGATATCCGTGATTTGGATAACTTCGAACCTGTAGCCAAAATCGTCGTCATCGGCGTCGGCGGAGCAGGAAACAACGCGGTCAACCGCATGATCGACGAGAACATCCAGAATGTCGAGTTTTATGTCGTCAACACCGATAAGCAGGCTTTAGCCTCCTCCAAAGCCGCCCACAGAATCGTTATCGGCGAAGAGATCACCAAAGGCTTAGGCGCCGGTGGAGACCCAGCGATGGGCAAAGCCGCTGCTGAGGCTTCCAAAGAAACCATTCAGAAAATCGTCGAAGGAGCCGACATGGTCTTCGTGGCCGCCGGCATGGGCAAGGGTACAGGCACTGGCGCAGCGCCTGTCATCGCCCGCATCGCGAAAGACGCCGGCTGCTTAACCGTCGCCATCGTCACCCGCCCATTCACCTTCGAAGGACCAAAACGCATTGAGAACAGCGTCCAAGGCCTTAACGCTTTGAAAGACGCCGTCGACTCAATCATCATCGTCAGCAATGACAAGCTCCTTATGTCGGCTGGAAACGCCCCAATCAATATGGCCTTCAGCGAAAGTGACGCCATCCTTTGCCAATCGGTCAGGACCGTCGCCGACCTCATCCTTGTCCCAGCTCAGATGAACTTAGACTTCGCTGACGTCAAATCGACTCTTAAATCCAGTGGCGTCGCCCTTATCGGATATGGCATCGGCAAAGGTGCCAAGAAAGCCGAAGAAGCCGCTGATAATGCGATCAATTCTCCTCTTCTTGAGACTTCGATCTCTGGCGCAAGACGCGCTATCTGCGCCGTCACCTGTGGCAGCAACGTCACCCTTTACGAAGCTCAGGAATGCGTCAACAGAATCAACGCCCAGGCTGGTGGGGCCATCGACATCAAGTTCGGTGTCTCGATCAACCCAAATATCGATGACACCATCGTCGTTTCGGTTATCGCGAGCGACTTCACCGAGGAATTCGATTTCAGCAACACCCCGAAATTCGTCGCTCCATCGAAAGAAGAACTCGGAAGCGGAATCAATGAGCCAGTCAAACCTGTCGAGTCCGCGCCTCACGATGAGAAAGAGGACGAAGGCGGCATCGCTGACGACATCCTTCCTAACTTCCTTAAGGACGAATAAGGACATAGTTTAGAAGCATAACCGGGCTCAAATGGGCTCGGTTTTTCTTTAACTTCTTTGAAGTTCCTTGCAAAAGGCGGGTGCTTCCTTTATAGTGTCCTCGGCTAGGATGATAGAGCGGACAAGCGCACCCTACAGAGAGCCTCCTGGATGAGAACGAGGCACCGCGCAAGCCCCATCACTATCGGAGCCATCCTTCTGAAATAGTAGTAGGAAGGACGTCACCCTAACGTTACCTAGGGACTTGAGTGCGATTAATCGAACTAAGGTGGTACCACGCGGAATGCGCCCTTAGATGGGCGTTTTTTATTTCTTGAAAGGAGAGATCCATATGAGCGAACTCAAAGACACATTGCTTATGCCTAACACCGGTTTTGAGATGAGAGGAAACCTCACCATCAAAGAGCCGAAGATGATCGAAAAGTGGCATGAGATGAACCTTTACGAAAAGATGAACCAGAATCGAGAGGGTTGCGAAGAATACCTTCTCCATGATGGCCCTCCATACGCCAACGGCGACATTCACTGCGGCCACATGCTCAACAGGCTCCTCAAGGATTTCACCGTCCGTTACAAGAACATGAAAGGCTACAAGACCCCATTCGTCTTCGGATGGGACACGCACGGCCTTCCAATCGAGGTCAGAGTCACCAAATCCGGCGTTAACCGCAAAGCGATGTCCGTCGCTGATTTCCGCGATCATTGCAAGAACTACGCCTATGAGCAGGTTGCTAGACAAAAAGGTCAGATCAAGCGCCTTGGCTGCTTAGGCGACTATGATCATCCATACCTCACTTTGATGCCAGAATACGAAGCCCGTCAGATCGATGTCTTCGCCGCGATGGCCCTTAGAGGCATCATCTACAAAGGCCTCAAGCCAGTTTACTGGTCCCCATCCAGCGAGTCCGCTCTTGCCGAAGCTGAGGTCGAATACCAAGACGTCACCGCAAGAACCTTATACATCGCTTTCGATGTCCTCGATGGCAAAGACAAACTCCCAGAAGGCTCCAAAGTCATCATCTGGACAACGACCCCATGGACCATCCCTCATAACAAGGCGATCGCCCTCAACCCAAAATTCGAATACGGCTTATATGAGACCGAAAAAGGAACCTTCCTTTTCTGCTCATCCCTTTTAGAGAAAGTCAAAGAGACCCTTGAGTTCAAAGAGGCCAAGCTCCTTAAGACCTTCCATGGCCAGGACCTTGAGAACCTCACCGTCAAGCATCCTCTTTATGATCGTTCCTCATTAATCATCAACGCTTCATATGTCACCGCCGAAGACGGCACCGGCTGCGTCCACATCGCGCCTGACTTCGGTACCGATGACTTCAACGCCTGTCTCAAATACAACATCCGCCCAACTTGCCCAATCGACGAGAAAGGCGTTGTCCATATGGAAGAAAATGACCCAATCAACGGCCTTTTCTACGCTGACAGCGACGCAGTCGTCATCGACCTTTTAACCAAGAACGGTCATCTCCTCAAAGAGATCGACATCGTCCATAGCTACCCACACGACTGGAGAACCCATAAGCCAGTCATCTTTAGAGCGACCCCACAATGGTTCTGCTCCATCGAGCCAATCAGAAAAGAGCTCCTTGAGGCCGTTCACCAGATTAAATGGGAACCAGCCTGGGGTGAAGAGAAGATGGTCAATATGATCAAAGACCGCGCTGACTGGTGCATCTCCCGTCAACGTTCCTGGGGCGTCCCTCTCCCAATCATCTATAACGAGGACGATTCCCCAATCATCGAGAAGGAAGTCTTCGACCATATCAGAGAAATCATCGCCAAAGAAGGCTCAAACGGCTGGTTCAACCATGATGTCAAAGAGCTTCTCCCAGAAGGATATAAGAACGAGAAATCGCCAAATGGCAATTTCCGCAAAGAGACCGACATCATGGATGTTTGGTTCGATTCCGGCTCTTCCTGGAACGGCGTCCTCAACGAAAGAGGCCTTTCCTATCCATCAGACCTTTATCTTGAAGGCAACGACCAGTATCGTGGCTGGTTCAATGCCTCCCTCATCTTAAGCGTCGCCTATAGCGGCAAAGCCCCATTCAAGACCTGCCTTACCCATGGTTGGGTCATGGATGAGAATTGGCAAAAGATGTCCAAATCCGCCGGAAACGGCATCGATCCTAGCAAAGTCGCGAACACTTCAGGCGCTGATTTGCTTCGTTTATGGGCTTCTAGCGTCAACTTCGAAGCCGACGTTGCCATCAGCGAATCCATCATCAAGACCATCGCTGACCAATATAGAAAGATCAGAAACACCTTCAAGTTCATGCTTGGTAACCTCCAAGATGGTGCCGATAAGCCATATATCCCAGGCGAAAAGCCAGCTTTATGGCCGGTCGACAATTGGATCCTCGCTCAGTTTGAGGATGTCAAAAACAGCGTCCTTGCCGCTTATGAGTCCTTCTCATTCAGCAAGGTTCAGATGCTTCTTACCAACTTTATGGTCGATCTCTCGAGCTTCTACCTCGATATGACCAAGGACATCATGTACTGTGAGAAAGCCTCTTCCCCAAGAAGAAAGGCCGTCCAGTATGTCCTTTATAAGCTAACCAAAGAGCTTTGCTTGCTCTTCAACCCAATCCTCAGCTTCACCATGGATGAGGTCTATAGCTATCTCCCAGGCGAGAAGAAAGCCTCTCCTCAGCTTGAAGATATGCCTTCCGAAACCCATGAATATGGCAAAGAAGACAAAGAGATGTATGCGAAGTTCAAAGATCTTAGAACCATTGCTCTCAAAGCCCTCGAAAACAAGAGAAATGAAGGACTCATCGGTTCTTCTCTCGAAGCTGAGCTTGAAATCGTCACCTCTGACAAAGATCTTTATGAGACCCTCTCCAAGCTCGAGAAGGACGAGCTCGCCCGTTATTTCGGCGTCAGTGAGGCCGAGATTGAATTAGGCGATGCCGATTCCGTCTCCGTCAAGAAAGACGAGCACGAGGTTTGCGAACGCTGCAGAATTGCTAAAATTGATGTTAAAGAAAGGGGTAATGGCCATCATCTTTGCGATAGATGTGCCAAAGCCATCGAATAATGGAAGAAGAAATCAAGGTCGAAACCCCCGTTGAAACGGAGAAAAAGCCCCTTTTTGAGAAGAAAGAGGCTAAGTTTGAGTGGAACCTCAAGAATATCTTTTTCTCATTCCTCTGGCTCGCTCCATTGCTCATCATCATCGACCAAGTCACAAAATGGGCGGTGGTGAACGCCTTCAATAAGCAAGCAGGACCAGAATCGAGCTTTGTCGTTATCCCTAACTTCTTCACGATTAAGCTTCAATACAACACAGGCTCATCATTCAGCCTTGGAGCCAATATCCCATGGATGAGATTCGTCTTTATTGCCATCTCCTGGATCGCAAGCGCCGGAATTGTCTTCTACTGGATCAAATATCTTAAGAAAAAAGATGCTTTGATTGACGTTGTTTTCGCACTCTGTTTGGCAGGCGCTTTAGGCAATGCCATCGACCGTACTTTCTACTGGGAACCAGTGGTGGGATTCAGTGGTGTCGTCGATTTCCTGTCCTTCAGATTATTCGGTTTCTATGATTTCGCAGTCTTCAACGTCGCCGATGCCTGTTTGGTGGTTGGAGTCCTTATGTTCGTCATCATCGTGATCGTCAGGGACATCCTTGAAGCAAAGAGGAAAAACGCTAATAATGGCTAAGCTTGTCATTGATGAAAAACTTGTTGGTAAGAGGCTTGATGAAGCTCTTTTCAGCAGTGGGGCAGCTCCGTCAAGAAGTAAGGTTCAGGCCTTAATCAAGGATGGCGCTGTTTTGGTCAATGATAAGGTGGAAACCTCACACTACAAGGTAAGACTTGCCGATATTATAATTTACCAAGAATATACTAATAAACCACTAGAGGTGGAAGGGCAGGACATCCCTCTAAACGTCGTTTATGAGGACGATGACCTCCTTGTGATCAATAAGCCAGCCGGCCTTGTTGTTCATCCGGGCAACGGTCACTCTGACGGCACACTCGTCAACGCCCTTAAGTTCCATGAGGACAAGTTAGCCAATGACGATGATCCAGTCAGACCTGGTCTTGTCCATCGTATTGATAAGGATACTTCCGGGTTGTTGGTCGTCGCTAAGAACGATGCTGCTCTTGAGTATCTCTCATCTCAACTCTCTGACCATACCATGCACCGTGAGTATATGGCCTTAGTCATGGGTTTGATTGACGAAGAAGATGGAAAGATTGATGCACCTATCGGCAGAGACCCAAAAAGTCCAACCAAGTTTGCTGTAAATACCCATAATGGACGTGAGGCTATCACATTTTTCCATGTCGAAAAGCGTTTCAAAGAGAATTTGACCCTTGTGTCTTGCCGTCTCTTGACTGGCAGAACCCATCAAATCAGGGTTCATCTTGATTACATTCATCATCCTCTTGTCGGCGATCCTCTATATGGCGCGGGCAATGAGAACGTATACAAAAAAGGGCAGCTATTGCATGCCTACCGTTTGACTTTCCTCCATCCGAGGACCCATGAAGAGATGAGTTTTGAGGCTCCTCTTCCGGATTATTTCTCTGAATTGCTCTCGACTTTACACGAAAAATAGAGGATTAATCGAGTTTCTTATAGTTGGCG
Organism: Bacilli bacterium; assembly: GCA_017540455.1. Taxonomy (GTDB): domain Bacteria; phylum Bacillota_I; class Bacilli_A; order RFN20; family CAG-826; genus UBA4951. The sequence continues at coordinate 31,663 of JAFYAZ010000010.1, forward strand.
AAGTTGATCTTCGCCACTTTTTTAAGTTCGTCTTTTCCGAACTTCTTGATGAACTTTTTAGCAAATGTCGTTACGGCTTCGCTAGCCCCGAACGGGAACTCAACGCTGTATTTCTTGTTCATCTCAGCCATGTTTCTTAAGAAAGAGTAGCGTGCGATGACGCTTCCTAAGGCCACGCTTGGGAAAAGCTTCTCACCTTTGGTTGAGAAAATGATTCCTTCTGCGACTTCGGATTCGTCTTTCAGATAGTTGTAATAGTTCTTGGGTTCAGCGAACTGATCCTGATAAATAGCGGCGCCATGGTGCTTTTTGAGGAGGTTGAGGACGGCGCGGTTATGCATCTTGGCCTTAATCGCGTTCATATTCATTTCGTCATGTACTTCGTTGTATTTCTCGTTTGGAAGAGCGAGTTGGCTGTAGTCAAATCTTTTGATGAGCTTTGGTCCAATCTCGAGGATGTATTCATCGGTCATTAATTTGCTGTCGGTGATGCCCAAAGCCTCAATGTCTTTGAGATCATCGCTTGTGACATAGGCAGCGCAAACGCAGATAGGGCCGAAGAAATCTCCGGTGCCGACTTCGTCTGAACCGATTTGTGGATAGACATTAATTATCTTTTTGGAAAGAGGGCTAGCAGGGGCTTTTGGGGAAGAGCCTTTCGCGTCTTTGTCCCAAAGCCGGACTTCATTTTCCGCGTTAGGGCCTTGGAAGACGACTTTCACATGGCCTTTCTTGTTTTTCTTGTAGATGGCCACTGACAAACCTTCGGCCTGATAAAAGAGGTCGATGTACTCGTTTGGGCTATCTCCGGCCATATCGCCATAAAAGGAACGCATTTTGTTAAGCGTTTCCTCGTTTGGCTCGATGCTATATACCTTAACCGGCATTTTCATATTATTGATTTTACCCTTTCCTCCTCTCTTTAATCACCATATTTCGTCTCTTTGGGGCTTTTTTGTTGTTTTTGGGTGAGAGGTTATAATAAGAGCATGATCAAAACAAACTTGCTATTCCTTCTTAAACCGAAGGCTGACCTGGTCTATCTTTTCGACGATTGCACTCTCCGTCAGGCGATGGAGAAGATGAAAGCGCATCGTTATAGCGTAGTTCCTGTCATCAACCATGAAGGCAAATACGTTAGGACCATCAGCGAAGGTGATCTTTTAGCCTATTTCATCGACCACAAGCTTGATTTTGAGGAGTCTGACAAGGTCATTTTGAGCGATGTTCCTAGCTATAGACCGTACGCTTTAGGGGCAATATCCGCTGAACCAAAGGACATTATCGACCTCATCATGGGCCAGAACTTTGTTCCTTTAGCCGATGACCAAGGCACCTTTATCGGCATCGTCACGAGACAAGCCGTCATGAGGGCTTTTATCAACAACGAGAACGCAGCCCAGTAGCGAAACTTAATTAACCGAATCCAACAACCTTGCGTATAGGTGATATAATCACCATATGCAAAACGCTTACGAAAAATTCGAATTTGATAAGGTAACTGAAAAGCTTGCCTCTTATACACGCACCGAGGGCGGAAAGCACAAAGCCCTCTCTTTGAGGATGTTCGATAACTCGATCGCCCTTGAAAGAGAACTTGCCTTCACCCAAGAGATGATGGACATCTTAGACCGCTTTGGAAACCTTCCAATCACCGTGTCTAGCGACCTTTCCAAGGCCATCGACTTAGCCAAGAAAGGCGGAGTCCTTGGTATCACCGAGCTTGAGAGAGTTGCCTCTGATATCCTCCTCCAAGCCGCTTTGAGACATTACTTCAAACAAGTGGACAGCTCTCCTCTTTTGCTCGAGTACGTCTCACATTTCCCAGATATCTCAAACGTCGAGAAAGAGATTCATAGGGTAATTGCCCCAGATCTCACTATCTTTGATAACGCCTCACCAAAACTCAGCACCGTCCGTCACGCGATGAGACGACTTGAGAACGAGATGAAGAAGAAACTCAATTCCATCCTTGAGGCCAACAAAGAGTGGCTTAGTGATTACACATTGACCCTCAAGAACGGCCATTACGTCCTTCCTGTCGCCAATTCATACAAGAGCAAAGTCCGTGGCATCGTCCAGGATGTCTCCAATAGCGGTGGCACAACGTTCATCGAGCCTGAGATCCTCGTCGAGATGAACAATAAGATGGTCGAGCTCCAAAACGATGAGAGGGATGAGATCCATCGCCTCCTTATGGAACTGACTGGCGAAGTCCTCTCCCGCGAAGAGGAAGTCCTTTTGAGCAACCAGATGATCGCCTACCTCGATTTTTTGATGGCCAAAGGCAACTACGCTCACGAAAATGACGCGCATATCGCCTCCTTATCGAAGAAATCAGTCGTTGATATGATGAATGCGAGACACCCTCTTTTAGACAGGAAGAAGGTCGTCCCTAACGATTTCATGCTCGATGAGAAGACCTCACTCATCGTCATCTCTGGTCCTAATGCCGGCGGCAAAACCGTCGCCCTCAAAACGATTGGACTTCTTGTCATGATGAACCAATCCGGCTTAGCCCTCCCTTGCGATCAAGGCGCTGAGCTAGGTTTCTTCCGACATATTTATGTCGATATCGGTGACTCCCAGTCTTTAAGTGATAACCTCTCAACCTTCAGTGGCCATATGAAGAACCTCTCTGAGATCCTTTCCAACGTCGGAGGCAAAGACCTTGTCCTCCTTGATGAGCTTGGAACCGGAACCTCGCCAAAAGAAGGAGAGGCCATCGCCTATTCCGTTATCAATTATTTGCTTGAGAAACACGCCATAACTTTGGTGTCGTCTCACTTCGAAGGCCTTAAGGCCTATGCTTTATCGCATCCTGAGGTCACTAATGCCTCGATGATGTTCGATGAAGAAACATTGACCCCAACCTACAAACTCAAGATGGGTTTGCCAGGCGAATCATACGGCCTTGTCGTTGCCAAACGCTTCGGAGTTCCTGAAGAGGTCCTTAAGAAAGCCTCCTCATATTTAAGCGAGCACGAAGACCTCTCAGTTAGTGAGGCCATCAAGAAACTAAGCGAAGCAACTCGCCTCGCCGAAGAAGAGAAAACCAAGCTCGCCATCGAAAGAACCAAAGTGGAAGGGGAAGCCAAAGCCCTCAAGTCCAAAGAGGCCGCTTTAGCTAAGCGCGAAGAGAATTTCCTTAGCGATGTCGAAGCCAAAAAGAACGCCATGTTAGGCGATTATGAAGAGCAGATGCAGGAGCTCCTTAAGAGCGTCCAGCGTCCTGACGTCAAACCTCATGAGGTCATCGCAGCGAAAAAGAGACTCGAAGACCTTCAGGAAGAAGCGAAGAAAGAGACCTTCGACGGCCCTCTTTCCGTCGGCGATTACGTGGCCATCCCATCCCTCTTCGTCCAAGGACGACTCAAGGAACTTAATGGCAACAAGATCACAATTGTCACCCGCGAAGGCCTCACTCTTCACGCGAAGAAAGACCAGGCCGTCAGGGTTGAGGAGCCAAAGATCGAAAGAAAAGAGACATCCGCTCTAAGGATCGACGACATCACAAACCGTGCCAGCGTCCCTCTTGAGCTCAATATCATCGGCCAACATATCGATGAGGCCAAGCTTTCCTTAGAGAAATACATCGATGAATGTCTGCTCCGCCATTACAAGCGAGTCAGGATCATCCATGGTTGGGGAAGCGGCGCTCTCCGCAATCTCACAAGAACCTATTGCGACACCCATAAGAACATCGTCGCCTCATACGAAGGGGCGAGCGGCGAAGAAGGAGGGGGCGGAGCGACCATCGTCCACCTGAAATAAGCGGATGGAACTAAGCAAAAAGCTCAAAAGCCAAATCGCTCTCCTTCCGAACAAACCTGGCGTTTATCAGATGAAAGACGCCGAGGACAAGATCATCTACGTCGGCAAGGCGAAGAACCTCAAGAACAGGGTTTCCCAGTATTTCCTCCGCCCACAAAGCGGGAAGGTTTTCGCCATGGTCACCCATGTCGACCATTTCGATTTCATCATCGTCCATAGCGAGAAAGAGGCCTTCATCCTTGAGATGAACCTCATCCAGACCCATTATCCTCGCTACAACATCATGCTGATGGACGATTCCCATTACCCATATATCGCCTTGAGAAGGAAAGACGCCTTCCTCAAAATCGCCCGTCGAGCGGACGACAAGAAGTACTATTACTTCGGCCCTTTCCCGAATTCCAGCGACGCCTACAAGACAATCGACCTCATCAATTCCCTCTATCCGACAAGGAAATGCAAGACCTTAGGGAAGAAGATCTGCCTCTATTATCACCTTGGCCAATGCCTTGGCCCATGTGAGAAAGAGGTGCCAGAAGAGACTTACAAGAATCTCTATGAAAGCATCAAATCCCTTCTTGAAGGGAACATCGAGCCGATCAAGAAAGAACTCAAAGAGAAGATGCTCCTTGCCTCAGAAGAGATGAGGTATGAGGATGCCGCCTATTACAAAAACAGCATCGATTCGTTAGAAAGGACCGTGGCCAAACAATCAGTTGAGGCCTCAACCGACAAAACCAACCGCGACGTCTTCGCCTATGCGACGAGGGATTCTTATCTCGGGCTTTCCATTCTCACGATCAGGGGAGGAAGGCTCTTAGGCAAAAAGAACATAGTCGTCCAGTGTTTCGGCGAGCCTCATGAGCAAGCCACCGAGCTTATCGAGGAATACTATCAGAACAACGACCTCCCAAGCGAAATCGTTTGTAGTATCAACGGATTCGCTGAGGATTTCCTTCCGATCTACCCTGATACGAAGATTGTCTCTCCGAAGGAGGGGAGGCTTTTCGAGCTTCTTGATATGGCCTCGCTTAACGCCAGGCAAGGGCTCGACGCTCACTTCATGTCGGCGAGGTTAGAAGACGATAATGAAGCGCTTCTTGAGGAACTTGGGAAGATCCTTAATATCAAAACTCCATACCGCATCGAGCTTTTCGATAACTCCCATCTCCAAGGCTCTTCGCCAGTCGGGGCGATGGTTTGCTATATAAACGGCGAGCCAGCCAAAGGGATGTACCGCAAATACCACCTGGATGAAGAGAATGCCGGGGATGATTACCATTCGATGGTGGAAGTGGTCACGAGAAGATATAAGAGGCTCAAAGAAGAGAACCTTTCCTATCCTGACCTCATCCTTACCGATGGTGGTTTGACCCAGGTCCACGCCACGCTTGAGGCCCTTTCTGGGATTGAAGTGGATATCCCAGTCTATGGCCTATACAAAAACGACAAACACCAAACCGAAGGCATCATCGACAAAGATGGGAATACCTATCCTTTAAATGTGGCTTCTCCTCTCTTCTTCCTCCTTATGAGGATGCAGGATGAAGTCCATAGGTTCGCCATCTCCTTCCATAAAGCGGAAAGAAGTAAGAAGATGAAACAAAGCGTCTTCGACGACGTCAAAGGTTTGGGGGAGAAAAGGAAAGAGATTCTCAGAAAGAATTACCCAACAATCGATTCCCTCAAAAACGCCTCATTATCGGAGCTTGAGCAGCTTTTGCCGCGTGAAGTGGCCATAAGCCTCCTCGAAAAACTCAAAACTCTATAAAAAGGTTGCCCAAAATCACCTTTGGTGTATTATAATGTCTCGGCACGCGCTCGTAGCTCAGTTGGATAGAGCAACAGCCTTCTAAGCTGTGGGTCAGGCGTTCGAGTCGCCTCGAGCGCGCCAAACTAAACCTTCACTGTTGATGCCGAATCAACAGTTTTTTATTATTCGCGCCCCGTTTTTCGCAAATCGCCCTCAATTCTTTGCCGTTTTTAGCGTAAACTAAATTATAAGTTTCTGATAAGGAGGACCCCGATGAAGAAGGCGCTTAGGACATTACGCAATTACATCTGCTATTGCGGAATCGAAAAAGAAGAATTCAAAGCCGTTAAAAAAGACGCCTATGTCTCTAACTTCGAGGTCTGGCGCGTCCTCCATATTCTGATGGACGTCGCTTTTGCCGTTTTGTTCGCTTTCTCTTTGACCAACGACTTTGTCGCCAATAACAGATTCTTCTATTTGGGTGGGCTCATCTATTCAGCTATCGCGACCGTCTTTTTCTTCATCTTGAAGAAAGATTCATTGATCGCTCAGTTGCTTATTTATCTCTCTATCTCTGTCTTGTTCCTCTTTGGCGCGTTCATCACCTCGAACAAACCAAGTACCCCAGCCATTACCTTCATCGCCTTCCTTCTCATCGCTCCGATGTTCATGATCGATAGGCCGTATTACATGTCCTTAGAGCTATTCTGCGCCTCGACGGTCTTCTCGATTTGGATGTATTTCGTCAAAGATCCTGATGTTTGGGCGGCCGATTTGATGAACACGATCAGCTTCACTTTGATCGGCATCGTCATCCATATCCTCGTCAACTCCTCAAGAATCAAGGAATTCGTCCTCATCGAGAAAATCAAAAATCAGAAAGACTCCGATGAGCTCACCGGCTTAAAGAACAAGTCCGCTTTGACGAGAACGATCAACAAGTTCATGGATGATGAAGCCAATAAGAAAGGCACCCTCTTCATCCTCGATATCGATTATTTCAAAACCATCAACGACAAATACGGCCATGATGTGGGGGACAGGGTCCTTCAAGAGCTTGGCGCCTATCTCAGGGAGAAGTTCCCTGACAAAGAGATCGTCGGCCGTTTCGGCGGAGACGAGTTCGTCATGTTCCTAAAGAACACCACGAATTCCAAGGCCGCGCTTACTACCGCTAAGGAAATCGTCGAGGAGACCTCTGAGCGCATCAAACTCCCAGATGAGGAGATACGCTTCAGTCTGAGTATTGGCATCGCCATCTATCATGGTGAGGAAAAGAACTACTCCGAGCTCTTCAAAAAAGCCGACATCGCTTTATATAAAACAAAAGCGAACCGCGAAGTGAAATATAGCCTCTACGAGGAAAAATAATCACTAAATCCAAAAAGCAGCGGCTCTGGTGCGTTTTCTTATATTTAAGGATATATTTGCTATAATAGGCTCATGAAGAAAGTGTTCATATATTATTCCCACACGGGGAATGGTGATTTCGTCGCCGACATATTAAAGGAAAAGGAATTCGAGATCAGGAAAATCGACACGGAGAAGAAGGTCCTTCCTAACCCGTTCTTCTTTAAGATGATTGTCGGAGGCTTCAAGGCCACGATCGGCTCAGCCCCGAAACTCTCCGAATTCGCAAGCAACATCGAGGATTTCGATGAGGTTTATATCGGTTCCCCAATCTGGAACGCGAGACTTGCCACCCCGACGAACACCCTTCTTAAAGAACTTAAGCTCGAAGGAAAGAAAGTCACCTTTGTCCTATATAGTGGTTCAGGTACCTCAAAAGGAGCGACGAAGAAAATCTCCAAACTCTATCCTGAGGCGAGGATCATCAACTTAAAAGAGCCTCTCAAATACAAGGAAGAGGCTGCTAATAAGCTATCGTTCTAAAAAAAGAAAAACACCCGATTTGGCGGGTGTTTTTATTATTATTTGGTTTTTCCTCTGAGGATTGCGTCGAGATAATTGTAGAGGGTTTCGATCGCGTTGGAGACTGTCTTGATCGTGGCTTCGTTTTTGGACTTAAGGATTTCTGCGTATTCCTCGAAGACGCCGCGGAGGACGACGATGAACATCTTGAGGTTGTCTTCGTTATAGCCGTTGACCAAGTTGATGGAGCCATCTTCAAGGCCTTTCTGCATGGCGATCTTCGTTGGCTTGAAGACGAAGTCGATGGCCTCGTTGATGAATCTCTTGTCATCTGTGATGCCAGCGGCGGAGACGGCGATGCTGATTTCTCTCATCGCATAAATGTGAACGTAGTAATTTGGGACGAAGTCGAGAACGTGTCTGGTGATATCAAGGATCTGTTCACGGCCGTTAAGGGATTTATATTTCTCGGTTGCGCAGTGTTTGTCGAGTTCCGTGAGGGCGCTGTCGACATATCTTTGGTGGACGGCGAGCAGGAGGTTTTCCCTGGTTTTGAAATAATTGACGATCGAACGGGTCGAAACGCCGGCCTCGTTGGCGATCATCTGAAGGGTGGTGTTCATGACGTTGTGTTTCTCGAAAAGTCTGACGGTAGCTCTATAAACCTTTTCAATGTTGTCGAGACGCATCTTCTCTGTTCTCATAAAAAAGCCTCCTCATCTATAAGCGATTCTAATACCTATTATTTCCGAATACGCGAAATATGCTTTGTTGTTGGACATATTATACAATATAAAAAATCAAAAGTGTTGTTTTTCTTTGGGAAGAAGCGAATAATTTACCGCATGAAAAACGCCCTTGTGTTTGACATTGATGGAACCCTCTGGGATTCGACTGCCCAAGTCGCTGAAGCTTGGGACATCGTTGGAATGAAAAGCAAACGTCATTTTCATGTCACCAAGGAGCAGATCAAACCTTGCATGGGATTGCCAATGAGCGAGTTCCCGAAAAGGATTTTCCCTCCGATGGATCAAGATGAGGCGTCCGCTCTCTTAAAGGAATCGCTTTTGTTTGAGAACGATTATCTTTACTCTCACCCTGGCATCCTTTTTGAGGGTGTTGAAGAAACCCTTAAAGAACTCTCCAAAAAATACGATCTTCTTGTCCTTAGCAACTGTCAGAAAGGCTACATCGAGGCTTTCTTGGCCGGAAGCAAATTAGGCCATCTTTTCAAAGACCATATCTGCTGGGGCGATAACTTCCTTAGCAAAAGCGAGAACCTCCGCCTTCTTGTCCAAAGGGGAGGGTATGGCAACGCGATGTATGTGGGGGATACCCTCTATGACGAGGAAGAGACCCACAAAGCCGGATATAGGTTCGCTTTCGCATCCTATGGTTTCGGCAGCTGCTCAAAACCAGATTACACATTAAAAAAATTTAGCGACCTGATTGAGGCCGCTAAAGATGCTTTTAACGAATAGCTTTTGTGAGCCCACCTTCGTTTTGAAGGGTGAAATCCTCGGCATTTGGCGTATCTTTCACGACGCTTTCGGCATCCCATTTGGCTTCGCTTTCGTTCGAGTATTGGTCATTTTTATGTTTATAAGATTGGAGGATATAGTTCTCAAATTTGAATGATATTTCCTCTTCCATAAGGCTATCGTTCAAGAAAGAAATATAACCGCTTAACCCGCCAGCAGACGGCTCATCGTAAGATTCGCTTACGATTGTCTCAGCCTTCCCTTTTTCTTCTAATATGGCGAAGACCCTATTGGCGCTGCCATGGATTTCATTGTCCATGATCGTCAAGCCGTCGGCGGCCTTATCAGCCCAATCCCTCTTGCTTTCGAAGACGTATTCTTTTCTGATGTTCTTCGGGTATTCAGAGCCTCTTTCATAGACATTGACGACGTTGCCAGTCGTTCTAGCCTCGACAAAAACCCAGTTCTCATATGCATATTTATGAGCTTCTTGATCGAATCCACTGATGATGAAGTGGGCGTAAGGGAAGGTCTCTTTCTCCAGATTGCTCGCATAGCGAGTGTCTATTTGGAGATCGATCTCCACCTTTGTGAGGTTCTTCTCGTGGAAATCCAGTTCGTTTACTTTTGATTTTAGTTTGAGGGTTTCTGGCGCTTTAAACTTTTCGTCGTTTACGAATTGGTCGTAGTTCTTAAGCTTCCTCTCGGCGAGATCATGGTCGATCGCCGAAACGTTCTCGCTAGCGCAACCGCAGAGAGAGACAAAAAAGAAGAGAGGTAGCAAGATACGTTTTCTCATACTCGCTCAATTGTAATGTTTTCTTGAGAAAAGGCAATCTTTATGGAGATGCGCGTGCGATTTCGCTAAAATGTTTTCCATGGACAACTACAAAACCCTGCTTGAGAAGAAAGAGTATGACCTCTTGCTTTCCCTCACCGAAGGCGACCTTTCGCCAGCGGGTCTTTCTTACCGCGCCTCGGCCTATCTCGCCAAAGGCGATGCCAAGCAAGCCTTCAATATTCTTAACGCCCATCGCGATGAGCTTTATAAGGTCAACCCCCTCAAGACGATGAAGAGCATTTTCGAGCTCCGTTTCATCCTCAAGGAATTTGAGGAAGCCTATGACGATTTGGAGCATTTCGAGAATCTCCCATACGTCTCCCAAGAGGTCGAGGAATACCTCCACGCCCTCCCAAAACTCATCAGGACCGAAGAGAGGAATTCTTCTCTTTCCGACAAGTATAGCGAAGAGGAGATAATCGAGAAGCTCTCGGATAAATCCGACGATTACGAAATCATCTCAACCCTCAACATCATCGGCCCTTGGAGAGCGAAAGATTATGTCCGTTCCCTCGTCGCTTTGGTGACGGGGCAGAAGTCGTCACTCGTGAGAACGTACGCCTTAATGTATCTCATCGCCGCGAAGTACGACAAAGAGATCGCCCTCATCAAAAACGGGAAGACTTTCAACATCGTCCCAGCGAGGATCGATCCGCCGTTCACCGGCAAGGAATTCGAGGATTTCAGAGAGAAGTTAGATGAGGCCATCAACGACCCATCCGTCTCCAATGTCGCGAAGAAACTCCTTAACGATTACATCTTTGAGCTCTTCCCAGAGACGCTTCCTCTCGAAAAGGAAGGCCCTGTCTATCTTCTTGCTTTCTCCGCTCTCGCCCATGAATATCTTTCCAGCGAGTTTGACTTAGTCAAAGAGTGCGAGGAGAAGAGCGTTAATCTCGAAGAAGTGAAGGCCCTCATCGAAAAGGTAAAAGAAGTCCGTAAGGCAGAAAGCACTCTCCATTACTGATAAATAATCAAAGTATTTGGAAACTATCTTAAGATAGGCTATAGTTATTCAGTTGCAAAAACTAAAGAGGTTTTGAATATGAAACACACCATTGAACAAATCACCCCTTCCCGCGTTAAGGTCACCGTCGACCTCGAAAAGGAAGTTTGGGTCGATGCGCAAGAGAAGGCCTTCAACAAGGTCAGCGCTAAAGTGAGCGTCCCTGGCTTCCGTCCAGGCAAGGCTCCAAAGAACCTTCTCAAAGAGAGAGTCAACCAAGAAGCCGTCTACAATGAGGCCATCGATTCCGTGTTGAACCCAACGTTCGCCGAGATCATCAAAGAAACCAAGGTCCGTCCTTTCTTCCGCCCAGAAGTCGCCATCACCAAGCTTAGCGACACTGAGCTCCAATTAGCCTATACCATCATCACCGTCCCAAGCGCCAAACTCGGTGCTTACAAAGGACTTAAGGCCGAGCGCCCAGCCGACACCGTCACTGACGCCGAAGTCGAAGCGGCAGTGGCCAAGCGTTTCGAGAACAACGCCGAGCTCGTCCTCGTCGAGCGTGAAGCCAAGATGGGCGACACCGTCACCATCGACTTCAATGGCTTCCTCCCAGATGAGAATGGCAACCTCAAGCCATTCGAAGGCGGCAAAGCCGACAACTACACCCTTGTCCTTGGCTCCCATTCCTTCATCCCTGGCTTCGAAGAGGCCGTCGTTGGCATGAAGAAAGAGGAAACCAAGTCCTTCAAAGTCACCTTCCCAACCAACTACGTCAAGGAACTCGCTGGCAAAGAAGCCCAGTTCACCGTCGTCCTTCACGAAGTGAAAGAGAAGAAAGTCCCAGCCGCTGACGATGCAAGCGTCAAGGAACTCGGCATCAAAGAAGTCAACACCATCGCTGAACTCAAAGAGTTTGAGAAGAAGCATCTTCTTGAGCACAAAGTCCGTGACAGCGAAGAGAGATTCTATAACGCCATCCTTGGCCAGATCGTCGAAGGCGCTACCTTCACCCTTGACCAGGACATCGTCGCTAACGAAGCCGCCCAGTCTGAGAACAACCTCAAGAAGCAGATCGAGCAAAACGGTCTCACCTTCGAGCAGTACCTCGAGATCACCGGTGGCAAAGTCGAAGACCTCCGCGCTACTTTCATGAAGCAGGCTGAATCTAACCTCAAAGGCTACATCGTCATGAACGCCATCGCCGAAGCCGAAGACCTCTGGATCAAAGACGAAGACGTCGATGCCGAAGTCAAAGCCATGGCCGAGCAGTACAAGATGAAAGAGGAAGAAATCCGCGGATTCATCAACCGTGACCTCGACGGATTCAAGAACAACCTCTTCCAGAAGAAAGTCCGTGGTTGGATCCTTGCCAATTCCTCCAGCGCTTCCGCTAAGAAAGCCGCTGCCAAAAAGGAAGAGGCTCCAGCTGAGAAGAAGGCCGCTCCAAAAGCCGCTCCAAAAGCCGCTGCCAAGAAACCAGCCGCCAAAAAGTCCAGCAAGTAAGGCTTAAGCAAAGATTTATGGGGTCTAGCTAAACAACTAGACCCTTTTCAATACTTTCTGAGCACATTTCTAGCACTCTGCTATTGAAAGTGCTAATACTATCCTTATAATAAGGACAAGGAGGAAAAACATGGACAACGAAGTAGAAAACACCAATACCTTAGTCCTGCCTTTGCTCGTAACCCGCGGACTTGTGGTATTCCCAAATATGACAGAGTCGATTGAAGCCGGAAGACCTTATAGCGTCAAGGCCATCGACGTTGCCAGACGTGATAGCAATTCCCTTCTTTTCGTAGGCGTGCAGCGCCAACTCCAGAAAGATGAAGTGACAGGGGAAGACGATGTCTACATGACCGCCACCCTTTGCCGCGTAGTGAATTTCGTCAATGCCAACGGCGTCTACCGCATCCGCGTGATCGGTTCGAAGCGCGTGGCTTTGACTAACCTTAGATTCGATGATGGCACTTGGAAGGCCGAAGGAAAGGTCATCCCTGATCTTTTAGGCGACCAAAACGAAGAAACCGCCCTCATCAGACGCATCGTCAAAGCGGTTGAGCAAACCCCAGCCATCGCCCACGATATCCCTAAGAGCGCCCTTAACGCACTTGGAAGAGGCGAGACCCCAAACAATATCGGCGACACACTTGCCGCCTATCTCAATTTCAGCATCGAGGACAAAATCGAGATCCTCGGAGAGCCAGAGATCAACAAGAGACTCTTAAAGATCGCTGAGCTTCTCAACGAAGCCCAAACTGTCAGCGAAATCGACAAAAAGCTCGATGAGACCGTCAGAAGCCGCGCTGAGAAATCACAGAAGGAATACATCCTCCGCGAGAAGATGAAAGCCATCCGCGATGAGCTTGGCGAAGGCGACAACGAGGAAAGCGACATCGACGCCATCAAAAAGAAAGTGGCGGAGAACCCATATCCTCAGAACGTCAAAGACAAGGTCACCAAAGAGCTCAAGCGTTTCCAGATGATGCCAGAGGCTTCTTTGGAGAGCTCTCTCATCCTTAACTATATCAATACCCTTCTCAATGCCCCATGGTATGAGAAGACCGAAGACAACGACGACCTCGACAACGTCCAGAAGATTCTCGATGAGGATCACTTCGGACTCGACAAGGTCAAGAAGAGGATCATTGAGTACCTCGCCGTCAAACATGCGACCGGCAACCTCAAAGCCCCGATTCTTTGCTTCTACGGCCCGCCAGGATGTGGTAAGACTTCGCTTGCGAAGTCAATCGCCCGTGCCCTTGGCAGGAAGTTCTTCAAGGCTTCCTTAGGCGGCGTTTCCGACGAATCCGAAATCAGAGGCCATCGCCGTACCTATGTCGGCTCAATGCCTGGAAGAATCATCCACGGCATGACCAAGGCCGGGGTCATTAACCCTGTCTTCCTTCTCGACGAAATCGACAAGGTCGGCGGAAGCAGCTTACATGGCGACCCAAGCTCCGCTCTCTTAGAGGTCCTTGACCCAGAGCAGAACTTCGCCTTCAACGATAACTTCATCGAAGAACCATACGATTTATCGAATGTTCTCTTCATCGCGACCGCGAACTATCTTGAGAACGTCCCAGCCCCTCTCCGTGACCGTCTTGAACTCATCGAGGTTCCTTCCTACACCGAACTCGAGAAGGTCAAGATCGCCGCAAGCTGGCTCGTCAAAAAGCAGATGGAGCTCAACGGCCTCAAAGAAGGCGACATCGAATTCACCGAAGAAGGCATCAAAGAGCTTATCGAGTGCTACACCCGTGAAGCCGGCGTCCGTCAGCTTGAAAGGCTTGTTGCTTCTTGCTGCAGAAAAGCGGTGGTCGAGCTCATCAAAGATCCTAAGCACGCCCGACCAATCGTCATCGATGCCGAACAAGCCAAAAAGTACCTTGGCGTCGAGATTTTCGAAGATACCAAGAAAGAGAAAGAACCACAGATCGGCGTCGTCACCGGACTTGCCTATACCGAGTTTGGCGGCGATATCCTCCCGATCGAGGTCAACTATATGGCTGGCAAAGGACAGCTTGTCCTCACTGGCAAATTAGGCGACGTCATGAAGGAGAGCTGTTCGATCGCTCTTGACTACGTCAGGGCCAATGCCGAGAAATATGGCATCCCTAACGAGATGTTTGAGAAGAAGGACTTCCATATCCACTTCCCAGAAGGCGCCGTTCCAAAAGACGGACCAAGCGCTGGTGTTGCCATCACAACCGCCATCGTCTCCATCTTGACCCACACGCCTGTCGACAATAATGTCGCGATGACCGGTGAAGTCACCCTACGCGGACACGCCCTCCCAATCGGCGGACTCCGTGAGAAGTCGCTTGCCGCCCTTCGCTCAGGCATCAAGACCATCATCGTCCCTGAGGAAAACAAGAAGGATGTCACCGAACTTCCGGAAGAGGTCAAGAAAGAGCTCAAGATCGTCTACATGAAAAATGTCGATGATGCCTTAGCCGTTGCCCTTTTGAAGGACAAATAAAAAATTTCAAAAATTGAGGAGTGTTTCACTCCTCTTTTTTGTTGCGATAATGTAATATTAATACCCTGGAGGATAATGATGATCAACTTCCGTGATGCCAAATACGTCATCTCTGTGCCAAGTTACAAGATGCGTCCGATCAACGGGTTCAAAGAGCTCGCCGTTTTTGGCAAGTCCAACGTCGGAAAGAGCACCCTCATCAATCTCCTCACCGGGCAAAAGCTCGCCTTCTCCTCAAAACAAGCAGGCAAGACGAAGCTTCTTAATTACTTCCTCATCGACAAGTCCTTCTACCTTGTCGACACTCCAGGGTACGGCTTCACGACCTATGGCTCGAAAGAAGACCTCTCCTTTGGAGATATGATGGAAACCTATTTCGAAAACCCACAATTGGCCGCATGTTTCCTTCTCATTGACTCACGCCATGAGCCAGGTAAAGATGACCTTGAGTTCCTCTCTTTCTTAGAAAGCCAGAGCGTTCCGTTCTACCTCATCTTCACCAAAAGCGACCAAGCCAAACAATCAGATATCGCGCGCTGCAAGAAATTCGTCCTCGAACGCAAGGCCAAGAATGTCCTTTTCTCTGGGAAAGGCCTCAAGGCCGAAGAACTACGAGCCCTGTTCGCTAGAGCGCTCAAAGAATAGAAAGGGGACACCGCATGCTTAGACTAGACAATATCACCAAAATCTATAAAACCTCATCGCTCAAGGTCAAAGCCTTGAATGGTGTTTCTTTATGCTTCAGAAAAAATGAGTTCGTCTCGATTCTCGGTCCTTCGGGATGCGGCAAGACCACGATGCTCAACATCATCGGCGGACTTGATAAGTACACCAAAGGCGACCTTCTCATCAACAACACCTCAACGAAGAAATATAACGACCATGACTGGGATATCTACCGTAATCACAGGATCGGTTTCATCTTCCAGTCCTATAACCTTATCCCACAAGAGAATATCTTAGAAAATGTTGAGCTCGCCCTCACGATCGGCGGCGTCAAGAAAGAGGAAAGCGTCGCTAGAGCGAAAGCCGCTCTCGACAAAGTCGGCCTCAAAGACATGTACGCCAAGAAGCCAAACGAGCTTTCCGGTGGCCAGTGTCAGAGAGTCGCCATCGCCCGTGCCCTCGTCAATGAGCCAGACATCCTTCTTGCCGACGAGCCGACCGGCGCTCTCGATAGCGAAACCTCGATCCAGATCATGAACCTCATCAAAGAGGTCTCGAAAGACAAGCTCGTCATCATGGTCACCCATAACAGAGAGATCGCCGAAGAATATTCGACCCGTATCGTCTCGCTTCTTGACGGCAAGGTGGAAGGGGACACCAATCCATATGCACCAGAAGAGGAAGCCAAAGAATATCTCGACAACGCCTCGTCTTTCAAAGAGACCAACGAGAAAGCCAAGATGTCTTGGTGGACCGCCATCAAGCTTTCTGGCCGTAACCTCATGGCCAAATTCAGCCGCACTTTCATGACGATGATTGCCTCATCGATTGGCATCGTCGGCGTTTCCGCGGTCCTTGCCGTCTCTTATGGCGTCCGTGGCTATATCGACTCCATGCAAGATGACCTCCTTTCAGGAAACCCAGTCCAGATCAGAGAGAATTCCGTCGATTACCTTAAGCTTCTCGACAGCACCAATAGCCTCACCCAATCAAGAATCGCTAGCCAAAGCTGGAAAGACGGCAAGATCGATGTCCAGTTCGCGATGGAAAGCCTTGTCAAAGCCTCCGAAGGCTTAGGCGAAGCCTTCTCCACGAACGAAATCGACGAGGATTACATCCAGTTCCTTAAGGACATGCCTTCCTCCTATGTCTCCGCGGTTGATTTCAAATACGGCATCAACTTCAAAAACAACATCTACGTCCACGCTGATGCGGATGTGGTCGAAGAAGGGCTGGACACAGCCAAGGTCAATTACAGCATCTCCGGCCTCACCAATGTCTGCACGACCATCCTTGAAGGATGCAGGGGCGGACAATATAGCAGCTATGCCGGCATGGTCGACGGCTATAGCAACGCGATTGGTCAGTCCATCGAAAATGAGGAATATGTCCTCAGCCAATACAACGTCGTTAAGGGAAGATACCCTCACAAAGAGAACGAGGTCATGATCGTCCTCAACCACGAAAACGAAGTTACTGAGTTCGTTTTGACCCTCCTTGGCCTATATGACCAGGATATGTTCGCTAACGCCATCTACCATTTCTCCGACGACCCTCGCTTCGATGAAAAACTCTGGGAGAAGCAGCAGTCCATCACCGTCGATGACATGCTCGGAAAGAAATACACCTATTATCCAAACGATTCAATCTTCCACGAGAACCCAAACTACAATCCAGAGACGACTTCAACCGCCAATGTCGAGGTTTTCCAGCCATTCTTCTATGACTGGTATGACCAGAACAACCACGCAAACGGACTCGAACTCGAGGTCGTCGGCGTTCTTACCCCAAAAGAGACTGTCTCTTATGGCTGCCTTTCGAGCGGTCTTTACTACACCCCGGCCTTGGCACAGAGGATGATCAGAGACAACTACGAATCCAAGATCGCCAACTTCATCAGAAACTACGAACAGAATAACAACACGACCGGTTTCAATTCGACCATCGCCCAAGTCAGCGGCGTCAACGTCATCTACGGCATCGGCTACGACGTCAAAGTCTTCTTCGAAGAAGAAATCCTCAAGAGCTCCTTCCTCGTTGGCTCGACCAACAACATTTCCGCCCTCGTTGGCATGCTCGCTTCCGCCTCAGGCTCATCTTCTGGCGCCGGAAGCGGACTTTCGATCAAGAGAAATGCGACCTTAACCGTCAATAACGTTGGTGGTTCCAAGATTCCTACCAGCATCGACATCTACCCAATCGACTTCAACAACAAGTTCCTTGCGACCGATTATCTCGATACCTGGAACGCTGAGAAAGATATCACTTTGAGTACTGGCAAAGTCCTCAAAGCCGCTGATCGTTCAAAGATCGATTACACCGATAGCCTCGAGATTATCATCACGATGATTAATGGCGTGGTGGACATTGTTACCATTGCTCTTGTCGCCTTCACCGCCTTATCGCTTGTCGTTTCAACGGTCATGATTGGCATCATCACCTTCGTCTCGGTCATGGAGCGCGTCAAAGAGATCGGCGTCATCCGTTCGCTTGGCGGACGAAAGAAAGACGTCGCGCACCTTTTCAATGCCGAAACCTTCATCATCGGCATGGGCGGTGGCCTCTTTGGCTTAGGCGTCACTTACCTGATTCAGCTCTTCCTGAATCTTGTTATCGGCGCCCTATTTGGCATACCGAGCATCGCCAATCTCCCGCTTCTTGCCGCGGTCCTCGTTTTGGCTGGAAGCGCGCTTCTTACGACCATCGCCGGACTTATCCCAGCCTCGAAAGCCGCGCAGCAAGACCCAGTGGTCGCTCTCCGCACCGAATAATTCCCATTCCCTTTTTAGGGAAGGGGTCTTATAATTTCCTCGTTCGTTGAAGGAAGAGGGATCCTTAGACATCCTACTTAGAGAGCCGCCGTTAGGTGCAAGAGCGGTTAGGAATCAAGGTGAGTCGCTTCCAGAGAACCGTAGAGATACGCGTCCATCCGCGTTAAGGATGATCGAGTGCCTTGTCTTATGACAAGGAACTAGGGTGGTACCGCGCACCGCGTCCCTATCATTAGGGACTTTTTATTTATTCGGAGGCAAATCTATGCTCGATAAGCATTACGACCCTCATAAAGTTGAGGAAGGAAAGTACGAGAAATGGAAAGAAGAAGGCTACTTCCAGGCTGGAAGAGACCTTTCAAAACAACCTTTCTCCATGGTTATCCCGCCGCCAAACGTCACTGGGAAACTCCATCTTGGACACGCGATGGACACAACTATCGAAGACATCATCGCCCGTTACAAGAGAGAAGTCGGATATGACGTCCTTTGGGTTCCTGGAATGGATCACGCCGGCATCGCCACCCAAGCCAAAGTCGAGGAAAAGCTCAGAAAACAAGGCCTTTCCCGTTTCGACCTTGGAAGAGAAGGCTTCCTCAAGAAAGCCTGGGAGTGGAAACATGAATACGCCGACACCATCCATAGCCAATGGGCCAAAATGGGCTTATCCGTCGATTACACGAGAGAAAGATTCACCCTCGACGAAGGCTTAAGCGCCGCCGTCAGGCACGTCTTCGTTACCTTATATAAAGAAGGGCTCATCTACCAGGGTGAGAAAATCATCAACTGGGACCCAGAGCTCAGAACCGCGTTAAGCAACATCGAAGTCATCCACAAGGACGACGAAGGCGAGTTCTATTATTTCAAATATGATGTGGTGGGCACCGACAAATCCCTTATCGTCGCAACCACGAGACCTGAGACGATGTTTGGCGATACCGCCGTCTTCGTCAACCCGAAAGACAAGAAATACGCTGACCTCGTCGGCAAGATGGTCATCAACCCAGCAAATGGGGAAGAGATTCCTCTTATGGCCGATGAATATGTCGACATTTCTTTCGGTACCGGTGCTATGAAGTGCACCCCAGCCCACGATCCTAATGACTTCCTTTTAGGAAAGAAATACGGTTTCAAGTTCATAAAATGTATCGATGAGACCGCGCATATGAACGAGATCGCCGGTCCTTACAAAGGCATGGACCGCTACGAATGCCGCAAGGCCCTCGTCGACAAAATTAAAGAAGATGGACACCTTGTCAAAATCGAGAAGATCGTCCACTCAGTCGGTCACTCCGAGCGTAGCGACAGCGTCGTTGAGCCAATGCTTTCGAAGCAATGGTTCGTCAAGATGAAGCCTCTTGCTGAGAAGGTTCTTGCCACTCAGAAAGGCTCTGACAAAGTCAACTTCGTCCCACGCCGCTTTGAGAAGGTTCTCACCAGATGGATGAGCACCGTTGAGGATTGGTGCATCTCCCGTCAGCTTTGGTGGGGACACCGTATCCCAGCATATACGAACATCAAGACCGGTGAGCTCATCGTCACCGAGGAGGAGATGGATCCAAAGGAGTGGAAGCAGGATGAGGATGTCCTCGATACCTGGTTTTCTAGCGCCCTTTGGCCATTTGCCACTTTAGGTTGGCCAGACACCGAGACCGCCGACTTCAAACGCTACTTCCCAACAAGCGTCCTCGTCACCGGCTACGACATCATTTTCTTCTGGGTCAGCCGCATGGTCTTCCAGTCTTTACATTTCACTGATAAATCACCATTCCACGAGGTTGTCATCCACGGTCTTATCCGCGATGCGCAAGGCCGCAAGATGTCCAAATCCTTAGGCAATGGCGTTGACCCAATCGATGTCATTGATAAGTATGGCGTCGATGCTCTTAGATACTTCATCACCAACAACTGCACCCCAGGCATGGATATGCGTTACATCGACGAGAAAGTCGGTGCTGCTGAGAACTATCTCAACAAGATTTGGAACGCCTGCCGTTATGTCGAAGGCGTCCTTGGCGAGGACTACACCCCAAGACCAATCGACAAGAAGACTTTGGGTGTCCTCGATGCTGCCATCATTGATAAGCTCATGCACACCATCAAGAGCGTCCGTTCCGAGATGGACAAATACCACTTCGGTCAGGCCTCATCGATTCTTTATGACTTCGTCTATGACGATTTCTGCTCCTCATACCTTGAGATGAGCAAGATCGCTTTGTCCCACGAAGGCAAGGAAGCCGATGTCACCAAAGACGTTCTCTACACCGTCATGAAGGACATCATCCTCATGATCTATCCATATACCCCATTCGTTACCGAGGAGATGTACCTTTCTCTCCCAGGTCACAAGAAGAGCATCATGGAAGAGCCATATCCTGAATATGACCGCCATCTCATCAACAAGAAAGCGGTTGAGAAACTCTCCATTTTGGAAGGCATGATCAAGGATATCCGCAATTACAAGTCCACGAATGGCATGGCACCAAACGCCAAGGTCAGACTCCTTGTCTCACCAGCCGAACCATTCGAAGGCTCTGGCGAATACCTCAAGCGTTTCACCTTCGCATCCTCTTACGAAATCAAGAAAGAGGATCTCGGCGGTTCAAGCTTCCTTTACCCAGGCTATGAACTCATGGTTGAGGAAGACGTCGATCCAACTGTCCTCAAAGAGAAACTCCTCAAGGAAAAAGAGACCCTCGAATTCGAAATCAGCCGCAGCGAGAAGATGCTTGGAAACCCAGGCTTCGTGAGCAAAGCCCCAAAAGAGAAAGTTGACCTTGAGAAAGCCAAACTCGAGAAAAACAAATCAATTCTTGAGTCGCTCAAAAACAAGCTGGCATCGTTATAAAAAGCAATTTGAAGAACGCTCTCAAACGAGGGCGTTTTTCTTTTTTCTGAAAAGTGGCGATGTCACCAATATATGAGTAGTGAGGAGGTACATTTATGAACGGAAGAGAACTCACACTCATGGAACGACAAGCGATTTGTCCAGGGGAGGCTTTGGCCTTAACTGCGGTCATGGCTGTCTTAGCCATCAGCATCGTCGCGGTAGTGGTCTATCGACTTCTTAAGTCAACCAAGGGAACAGCCAAAGCTCCTGGTGGATGGGCTTTCACCTGGAATTGAAAGCAATCATTCATCCTTAGGCTTTTCTAAAGAAACATCTTTTTACAATTGTACGAAAATTCTTCACTTTTCCTGTATGTGCGTGTATGATAATTACGTTGTCGCCCTCCCTAGGGGCCTCAACCGCATTTCTACGGTCTCCAATAATCACTTTGTGATTAACCGCACGGAGCGAGTCAAAAGCTAATAAGGAGGAACAAGCATGTACGCCATTGTTGAAACTGGTGGTAAGCAGATCAAAGTCGAAGTCGGCGATAAGATTTACGTCGAAAAACTTGATGCCGAAGCCGGAAAAGACGTCACCCTTTCCAAAGTCCTCTTCATCGGCGGCGAAACCAACAAAGTCGGCGATCCTTACGTCAAGGGCGCTTCCGTTGTTGCCAAAGTCGAGAAGCAGGGTTTAGGCAAGAAACTCGTCGTCTACCGCTACAAGAGCAAGGCCAATGTCCGCCGTAAACACGGCCACCGTCAGCCTTTCACTTGTTTGGTTGTTAAATCCATCAACGCCTAATGATAAAAGCTACGTTCGTCTATCGTGACAAAGACCTCAAATCCTTAACCGTCAAAGGACACGCGAATAGCGCGCCCTATGGCGAGGACTTAGTCTGCGCCGCAATCAGTGCGATTGTCGTCGGAGGCCTTAACGCCTATACCGATGACCCATCAATCTATGAGGCGAAAGTAGAGGAAGGCAATGTGGAGCTTCTTGTCAAAGGCAAGCAAAGCATCCACGACCAGATCGTGAACGAAACGATCGAATCCCAGATTAAAGACGTCGCAGCTTCTTATCCGAAGCACGTGACTCTAGAAAGGAAGAAGGAAGAATGAAATTCATCATTGATCTCCAATTATTCGCCTCCAAGAAAGGCGTTTCGAGCACCAAGAACGGCCGTGATTCCGCTGGCAGAAGACTTGGCGCTAAGGTCGGTGACGGTCAGCAGGTTCTTGCTGGCAATATCATCTATAGACAAAGAGGAACCCGTATCCATCCTGGCATCAACACCGCCAAAGGTGGCGACGATACCATCTATGCCCTTATCGATGGCACCGTTAAGTTCGAACGCGTCGGCAAGAAGGGAAAGAGAGTTTCCGTCTACGCCAACTAATTCGGCAAACAATGAACTTTAACGGGTCTTTCCATAAGGCCCGTTTTTGTTTCAATAAAACAAAAAATCGTATAATATTAGAACAATGAAACTCAGTATCGTCATCCCATGCAAAAGCCAGTCTGAAACCTGTTTCTCAAACATTCAGAAAATAGGCATCCCGTACTTCGATTCCTTAGGCATCGATTACGAGTTTTTGGTTGTCATCGACGGGAGCGACGAGAAGAACATCAGCCTCGCTGAGGCTTGGATCACCAAATTCGATCACCGCGTGAAGGTTCTTCCTTACGAAGACAAGCTCGGCAAAGGCCATAACGTCAAACACGGCTTCCTTGAGGCCGATGGCGATTACATCATGTTCATGGATGCCGATTTCGCGACCGACCTCCATATCATGGAAAGAATCCTTCCTGTCATCGAAAAGCACGATGGATTCATCGCTTCTAGACGTTGTAAAGGCGCGAAGATCCTCGTGAAGCAGACCCTTAAGAGACGCTTCGTCAGCTGGGTCAGCCGCATCCTTATCAGAATGCGTTTTCATCTTGGCTACTCCGAGACCCAGTGTGGTTTCAAGCTTTTCAGAAAGGATCTCGCAAAAGCTTTAGCGAAATATCAGATCATCGATGGCTTTGCCTTCGATGTCGAATATCTCTATTTCTGCCATTTGAATGGTTTCGACATTCAGGAAGTTCCTTGCGAATGGAATGATGGCGAGAAATCGACGATCGACAACGCTGCAAAGACCTCAATGAACTTTGTCGGCGATATGAAACGCATCAAGAAGAACAAAAAGAACTACATCCTTTCTTTAGAAGAAAAGGAATCATTGAAGAGGAAAGAGGCCTAATATGCTTATCGACCGTTGTGTAATCGAAGTCAGAAGCGGAAAAGGCGGCGATGGCTGCATCTCTTTTCTTCGTGACAAAAACACCGCGAAAGGCGGGCCTGACGGAGGAAACGGAGGCCGTGGTGGCTCCATCTATTTCCTTGGAAAGGCTAACCTAAAC
>JAFYAZ010000011.1 GCA_017540455.1 Bacilli bacterium
ACTTCCAGTATGACTCCCGTAAGGCTGGCGGAACCACCCGTTCCCACCTCCGTTTCGGAAAGAACCCAATCCACAGCGAATACTACGTCAAGAACGCTGACTTCATCTCCTGCTCCCTTGACACCTATATCTTCAAGTTCGATATCATCAACAACCTTAAGGTTGGTGGTACCTTCCTTCTCAACACCGATATGGACGATGCCGCTCTCGAAAGAGCCATGCCAAACCGCATGAAGCATCTCCTTGCCGAGAAAAAAGCCAACTTCTATGTCATCGACGCCAACAAGCTTGCCGCCGAATGCCACATGGGCCGTCACACCAACACCACCCTCCAGGCTGCCTTCTTCAAACTCTCACCAAAAATCATGCCTTACGAAGAGGCTGAGAAATGGATGAAGAAGTTCGTCGAGAAGACCTACGCCAAGAAGGGTATGGATATCGTCAAGAACAACTACGATGCCATCGACGCTGGCCCAGCTGGTCTCCGCAAAGTCGAGATCAAGCCAGAATGGATCAACCTCCCAGCTGCCAAAGCCACTGCTGAGGATACCGGCGACACCTACTTCGACGAATACATCGGCACCATCGATCGTCTTGATGGCGATGAGCTCCCAACCAGCGAATTCACCAAGTACGAGCTCCTCGATGGCACCATGAACGCCAACATCACTTTCAGACAGAAGAGAGCCATCGCTGACAGAGTCCCACTTTGGAACCCAGCCAACTGTATCGAATGCAACCAGTGTGCCTTCGTTTGCCCTCACGCCACCATCCGTCCATACCTCATCAATGAGGAAGAACTTGCCAACGCCCCAGAAGTCGTCAAGAACGGCGTCAAACCAGTCGTCGGTCTTCCAAAGACCGCTGACCAGTCCCTCAAATACCGCATCCAGGTCTCAACCATGAACTGCGTCGGTTGCGGACTTTGCGTCTCCGAGTGTATGGCCAACCAGACCGCCAAGAAGCTTGGCACTGACAAGTACGCCCTCACCATGGTCGAAGCCAAAGGCCAGTTCGCTGAACAGGCTGGTGCCGACTATCTCTACTATCACTGCTCACCAAAAGGTGAGATCTTCCCAACCAGCACCGTCAAAGGCGTCAGCTTCCTCCGTCCATACATGGAAGTCTCCGGCGCTTGCGCAGGCTGCGGTGAAGCCCCATACTACCGCTTACTCAGCCAGCTCTTCGGCCGCGACATGTTAGTCGCCAACGCCACCGGCTGCAGCTCCATCTACTGTGGTTCAACCCCACTCACCCCATTCGTCAAAGACGAACACGGCGAAGGTGTCGCTTGGGCCAACAGCTTATTCGAAGACAACGCCGAATACGGCTTCGGTATGAGAATCGCCTCTGACTACAAAGTCAGCCAGGTCCTCCGCATCCTCAAAGCCGCTATCGCTGGCGAAGTCGAGCCAGAACTCAAAGAACTCGCCACCAAGTACGTCGCTGCCCTCGAGGGCAAAGACAGACTTGCCCAGCGCGCTCTTGTCGAAGATCTCATCAAAGCCGTTGAGGCTTCCAAAGATGAGGCCGTCAAAGAACTCAAGAACTACTACCGCGATCTCGTCGACAAATCCGTCTGGATCATCGGTGGTGACGGCTGGTCCTACGATATCGGCTACGGCGGACTCGATCACGTCCTTGCCAACGAAGCCGACGTCAACGTCCTTGTCCTCGACACTGAGGTTTACTCCAACACCGGTGGTCAGGCTTCCAAGTCCTCCCAGACCGGTTCCATCAACAAGTTCACCGCTTCCGGTAAGAAAGAAGCCAAGAAGAACCTCGCTCTCATGGCCATGTCCTATGGACACGTCTATGTCGCTCAGATCGCCCTTGGCTCCAACCCAATGAAGGCCATCCAGGCCCTCAAGGAAGCCGAGAGCTACAATGGTCCATCCCTTGTCATTTGCTACTGCCCATGCGCCGAGCAGCACATCAAAGGTGGACTTATCAACTCCATCGGCGAAGAGAAGAGAGCCGTCGAATGCGGTTACTTCACCACCTTCCGTTACGATCCACGTCTTGTTAAGGAAGGCAAACCTGGCTTACAGCTCGACTGCAAAGAGCCAGATTGGACCAAGTTCCGTGACTTCTTAATGCTCGAGACCCGTTTCTCCCAGCTCCCAGTTGCCAACCCAGAACATGCTGAAGAACTCCTTACCAAGTGTGAGAAGTACGCTCAGGATCGTTGGGCTGCCATCAAGAAGTTCGGCCTCTAATCCGACGAACACACAAAATCGAGGGGGTCATTTGACCTCCTCTTTTTGTTTTCCAAAATGGCAAAACAATTTATACTTTTGGCAAGATGGAAGAGAAGCTGCATCATCGCGTCAAAGCTCTTATGAAAGAGCAGGGGATGACCCAAAGGGAACTTGCTAGAAGAAGTGGACTTACTGAGGCTAGCGTCTGCAAGTACCTTAGTGGTTCAAGGCTTCCGCATTCTGAAGCGGTGGTCCTTTTGGCAAAAGCCTTAGGAACGACATCCGACTATTTATTAGGTATTAAAAGGGATGAGGGAAGTGTCTATCGTGACCTTGAGAAACAGATCCTTGAGAACAAAGAAAACCTTACCCCAGAAGAGAGGATGAGCCTCATCATGCTTCTCTCCTCAAAATAAGCGCAAAAACAAAAAATCCTTGGCAAAACCAAGGTATTTTTTTTGATTGGTCGGAACGATGAGATTTGAACTCACGACCCCTACCACCCCAAGGTAGTGCACTACCAAGCTGTGCTACGTCCCGTCGCAAAACCATTATATAGAACGGTCAAATATAATCTAGTGAAGTGGCTTTGTTTTTGAGGATTTTTCTTTTTAAAAAGAAATTCTTAGGGTGTTTTTGTTTCGCATATCTATTTTCTTCCCTATAATTTGCTTGTTATGGATACACGCAAAAAGATATTTGTTAAAGGTGCTAGAGAGAATAACCTCAAGAATATTGATCTCGAGATGCCAAAAGAAACCCTTACTGTTTTCACTGGAGTAAGCGGTTCTGGCAAATCGACTCTCGCATTCGAAACGATCTATGCCGAAGGGCAAAGAAGATACGTCGAATCCCTTTCGCCATACGCCAGACAATTCTTAGGCGGAGTCGATAAACCTGATGTCGATGCAATCGAAGGTCTTTCCCCAGCCATCTCAATCGATCAGAAGACGACATCCCATAACCCTCGTTCAACAGTAGGAACCGTCACTGAGATATATGACTTCCTCCGTCTTCTTTTCGGACGTATTGGTGTTCCATATTGCCCTCATCACCACAAACCGATCGTGGCCCAGTCTCCTTCCTCGATGACCGAGGCGATCATCAAATACGAAAACGGAACCAAACTCCAAATCCTTTCCCCAGTCGTAAGACACGAGAAAGGCACCCATAAAGCCACTCTCGACAAACTCAAGGCCGCTGGTTTTGCTAGGCTTAGAGTCGACGGTGAGTTCTATCTCATTGAAGAAGTTCCGGAGTTAGAGAAGAACAAACGTCATGACATCGATATCGTCATCGACCGTCTTGTCATCAAAGACGATATCCGCTCAAGGGTAGCGGAAGATGTTGAGCTCGCCCTCAATTGGAGCGATGGCTATCTTCTCATCTACACCGACAAAGAAGAGAAGCTTATATCAAGCAATCATACCTGCCCAGAATGTGGATTCAGCATCCCAAAGATCGAGCCTCGTCTTTTCTCGTTCAACGCTCCATTAGGCTCTTGCCCTGATTGCCATGGCGTTGGTCTTAAGAGAAGTGTGGCCGAAGACCTCATGATCCCTAATCCAAAACTATCGATTAATCAAGGTGGTCTTCGTTACTTCAAGAACCAGGTTGGTTCCAATCTTCTTGAATGGCAAACTTTCAAAATCCTCTGCGAAACCTACTCAATTGACATGAATAAACCTCTTGAGGAATTCACCGAGAAAGAGAAGAGAATCATCTTCATCGGAAGCGATAAAGAGATCAGTTACACCCTCAAATCGAATACTGGAAACATCTCTCACCGCAAAGGCTATATCGAAGGCGTTAAGACCATGATCGAGAGAAGGTATCAGGAAACCACTTCCAAATGGATGATGCCTTTCTATGAATCCTTCATGCGTGATTCCGAGTGTGAGACCTGCCATGGCCATAGGCTTAATGAAGCGGCCTTATCGGTCAAGATCAATGGCCTCAATATCTATGAAGTCACTTGTCTCACCGTCGAGAAACTCGTCGATTGGGTCAAAGACACAAAAGAAAAGCTTAACGATACCGAACTTCAGATTGCCAACCTTGTCCTCAAAGAAATCCATAACAGAGCCGCCTTCCTTGTCGATGTCGGCCTTAACTACTTAACGCTCGACCGCCTTGCGATGTCTTTAAGCGGTGGAGAAGCCCAACGTATCAGACTCGCCACCCAAATCGGATCAAGATTATCTGGCGTTTTATATGTCCTTGATGAACCTTCGATCGGTCTCCATCAAAGAGACAATGCCAAACTCATCAAGACGATGAAAGAAATGAGAGACCTCGGAAATACCCTCATTGTTGTTGAACATGACGAAGAAACCATGAGGAACGCCGACTTCATCGTCGACATTGGCCCAGGTGCCGGCGTGCATGGTGGCAAAGTCGTCGCTACAGGAAGCCTTGAGGATATCGAAAACGCAAAAGAATCCATCACCGGAGATTATCTAGCTGGCAGGAAATACATCGCCGTTCCTAAAGAAAGAAGAAAAGGAAACGGAAAGAAGATCACCCTTAAAGGGTGCAAGTGCCATAACCTTAAGAACATCAATGTCGATTTCCCTCTTGGGACCTTCACCGTTGTCACGGGTGTTTCTGGTTCAGGAAAGAGTTCCCTCGTCAATGAGACCCTCTCGAAGATCCTTCAGAAGACCCTCAATCATAGCGATGTTCTCCCAGGAGAATATAAGGAGGCTATCGGCTTAGACAATGTCGACAAAGTCGTCATCGTCGACCAAGAGCCAATCGGCCGTACCCCAAGAAGCAATCCTGCTACATACACGAAGGTCTTTGATGACATCCGTGCCTTGTTCGCTGAAACCCCTGAAGCAAGAGCTAGAGGCTTCGACAAAGGAAGGTTCTCCTTCAACGTTGGCGGAGGACGATGTGAGAAGTGCCAAGGCGCTGGCGTCGTATATGTCCCAATGAACTTTCTCCCAGACGTATATGTTAAGTGCGATGAGTGTAACGGCATGCGTTACAACCACGAGACCCTTGAATGCGTCTATAAAGGAAAGAACATCTATGACGTCCTTGATATGCGTATTGAGGAAGCGGTGAAATTTTTCGAAAATCGTCCGCAAATCGCACATAAAATTAAGACTTTGTTCGACGTAGGTCTTGGATATATCAAGTTAGGTCAGCCTGCTACGACCCTTAGCGGAGGAGAGGCTCAGCGTGTCAAACTCGCCTTCGAACTCCAAAAGAGGCCAACAGGCAAAACCGTCTACATCCTCGACGAACCGACTACGGGTCTTCATTCCGATGACGTGAAGCGACTCATCAAAGTCCTTCAGAGCATCGTCTCCCATGGCGACACCGTCATCGTCATCGAACATAACCTTGATGTCATTAAGTGCGCAGACCACATCATCGATATCGGTCCTGAAGGCGGAGATGCCGGAGGAAGGATCATCGCGATGGGCACGCCTGAGGAAGTGGCCAAAGTCAAAGGCTCATACACAGGCCTATACTTGAAGGAAGTCCTTCAAGAGGCAGCAAAAAAAGGTCAATTAGAGTAGAATAACCATATGTCATTCGCATTGTTAATCATCGGAGGCATCCTCTTCTTAGGGGGAATCGCCTATCTCATATACAATTTCATCCGTTTCAACAAAGATCCTTTGGTGGACGCTTTCACGAAGAAAGATTGGATCAATTACGTCATTGGCTTAGTGGCGGTGGGCTTAGGCTTTGCTGGCATGCTTGCTTCCGCTTTTGAATTCAATCCTGCTTGGAAAGAGATCGTCGAATTTGAGAAAGGCGCTTTGGCGGGAAGACCAGTCAGCTATATCGGCAACTACCTTAGAGCCGTCATCTGCGGTTTCTTCTTCGCCGTCTTCTTCGCGATGCTTTGGACTTCTTTCTCAGCTACTTTCTATAAGAGAAAGATCGCCGCTTTCGAGCAGAAGTTCTTCAAATGGGCCATGTTTGGCTCAATCGCTCCAGCGGTCATCCTCTTCTTCGTTTGGACTGACGCTTTCGGAGCCTATTGGTCATACCCTCTTCCATCTGGAATCTACATCGGTGATGGAGTTGGCTTCTTCAACGCTTTCAGCAAAGGCGGTTTCGAAGGCCTTAAGATCGCTTTCTACGCTATCTTCATCCTTAGCGGCGCTGGCATTTCCTATGCCGTCACCGAACATCACTTATACAAGACCTTCAAGAAACACGAACTCTTCACAACCACTTTGGTTTTCGGTTTTGTCTCTGGCATCATTGGCGCGCGTATTTGGTATGTCGTCGGCAACTGGACCAGAGAATTCGCCGGTCGTCCATTCTTCAGTGTCTTTGAGATTTGGAATGGTGGACTTACCGTCCTTGGCGGCGTCTTCCTTGGCGTCATCGTCGGTGCGCTTTGGTTCAACCACGAACACAAAGAAATCGATTGGAGAGTCGCTCTCGATATCGCCGTTCCAACCATCTTGATTGCCCAGGCCGTTGGAAGACTTGGCAACTTCACCAACGTCGAAGTCTATGGCCAGGCCGTCAAAGTCGAAGGCCTTTGGAATCTTCTTCCTTCATATGTCCTTCAGCAAATGAATCTCAGCAATGGCGGAGGCGCTTTAGCGGATGGCATGATCCATGTCCCTCTCTTCCTTGTTGAAGCTCTTCTTAACCTTGCTGGATACTTTATCATCGCTTATTTGGTTCCTGCTCTTCTTAAGAAGAAGCTCGCTCCAGGTGATATCCTTTCCTCTTACTTCATCTGGTATGGCCTTATCCGTATCATCCTCGAACCATTAAGAGACTCGAACTTCAACATGGGCTCCGACAACAGCTGGAGCATCTGCAACTCGCTTATCTACATCATAACCGGTGTTGGTGGCATCTTATGTGCTCACATGTATGAGGCAATCAAGGCCAAGAAAGACAAAGGTCTGACTCCTATCTGCTCTTCGCTTGCCATCCTTGCAACTCTCTTTTTCCCTCTTCTTCAAAGCGTCTCCTTATCAACTGATAAGGATGGCAGTGGAACCGTCACTCCATTCACTGGCTTTGAGATCATGAGTAAAACGCCTATCTACATCGTCGCTTATGTTCTCCTTGCTCTTGCCTTGGTTTGCTTCATCCTAGAATTCGTCTTCTCGAAGAAAGAAGGCAAAGAGAAAGTGACCAAGTATCTCACGATCGGAGGCATGTCTCTTGCCGGAGTGGCCGCCGTTCTCATGATCGCCGGTCAGAACGCGATTGAAGCGAATGGTCTTTATGTGAACTTATCCTATGGCTTCTTCATGATGATTGCCTTCGCAATCTTAGGAGTGGCCTTAGCCTCATTGCCATTCTTCGCCGAAATGCATTTCAAGAAACTCAAAAAGGAGGAAGAGCTTGAACCACAAGCCAAGTAGAAATGACCAAGACAGACATCATTATCATCGGTGCCGGTCCAGCTGGCATCTCTGCCGCCTTATATCTTGCTAGAGCAAACGCCTCGTTCGTTTGGCTTGAGAAAGCGGCCCCTGGAGGAAAACTTCTCAATATCCACGAGGTTGGCAATTACCCAGGCATCCCAAATGCGAATGGCTTTGATTTGGCCATGTCCCTCCTTAAGAGCACCGAATCGCTTGGCGTCTCTTCCACCTATGGTGAAGTCAAAAACGTTCACAAAGAAGATGGCCGTTTCATCGTCGCCACCGAAGAAGAAACCTATACCGCTTTAGCGATCATCGTCGCCACTGGTTTATCAAACGTCCCAACCATCCCAGGAGAGAAAGAACTCTTTGGCAAGGGCGTCTCTTATTGCGCGACTTGCGATGGCCCTCTCTATAGAGGCAAGGTTGCCGCCATCTATGGCAAAGGCTTCCAGGCGCTTGAAGAGGCTATCTATCTCCAAGCCCTTGTTGGCAAACTCTATCTCATCACCCCAGAGGAAGAATATCAGGGTGAGGAGATGATGCTTGAATCGCTCCTAAAGAATGACAACGTCACTCTTCTTACAAGCACCAAAATTTCAAAAATCATTGGCGAATCCGCCTTATCTTCCATCGAATGCGAAGGAAAAGATGGGGTTTTTGAAATCAAAACCGATGCCGTTTTCCCTCTCTTCGGAGAGAAGAGCGCATCCGCATTCCTTTCCCCTTTGAATCTTGAAAGCAACCGTGGCTTCATCAAGGTCGATACGAATATGGCTTCCTCTTGCGAGGGCTTGTTCGCAGCAGGGGACATCGTCGACAAAACATTACGTCAGGTCGTCACTGCCGCTTCTGATGGCGCAATCGCGGCCACAAGCGCGTTACAATATGTACGGAAGGCAAAGAAATAATGGCTGAAAGCGAAAAGATCAAACTTCTTCTTGTCACCGGCTGCTCTGGCGCAGGCAAAACCACCGTCGCGTCGATCGCCGAATCTTTAGGCTATTACATCGTTGAGCAGATCCCATCATCGCTTGCTCTTTCTTTGATCGACGTCTTCAAGAAAGAACCACAGACCTATGGCAAGGTCGCTCTCTTCGTCAACCTCGACAAATTCGAGAAGGTTTATGACACCATCAAGGATGAGGAAGGCATTGAGTTAAAGACTTGGGGACTTGATTGCTCTTTCGATGAGCTGATGTCCCGCTTCCGCCTTACCCGTCACATCCACCCTTTGCAGCCTAAGGGCTATTCATTAGAAGAGGCGATCGCCAGCGATAGAACGAACATCGACAAGCTCAGGCCTCTTTTCGATATTTATATCGACACCACCTCCATGAGTGAGAAATACTTCCGCGCCTATGCCGGAACCATCATCGGAGAAGAGAAATCGAAGCTCTTCATCTTCTTCTCTTCCTTCGGCTTTAAATATGGTCTTCCAAGAGACAGCGAAATCGTCATCGATGCGAGACTTCTTCCTAACCCGTATTGGGTTAAGGAACTTCGCCCTCTCACCGGCTTAGATGAGCCAATCAAAGAGTACCTTGAGAAGAGCGAAGTCACAGAGAAGTTCCTTAATGGCCTATATTCCAACCTTGACCTCTTCTTTGAAGAGATGATGAAGCAGGGGAAAGGCTATGTTTCCATCAACGTCGGCTGCACGGGAGGACAACACCGTTCCGTCTATATCGCCCAAACCCTATACGATCACTACAAAGACAAATACAAGTGCACCATCACGCACCGTGAACTTAGCCGCAACGAGGAGGCCAATTAGTGGCCACTAGAGAATCCATATCCTTTGCTAGACTCGTGAAGGAAGAAAGCGCCAAAGCAGAGAGAAGCGTCTCTGAAAAGAAGGCGCTCCTTTCTTCGTTTGTGAGGATCAACGGATATCTAAGGATCAGAGGCAAACAAGAAGGCTTAGAGCTTTCTAGCGAGAATAGCGCTATCGCAAAGTGTGTCTACCAATATCTCCATGAGCTTTATGGAGTTGATGTTAGATTCGCCTACACCAGAAGCGCAGGCTTCCTAAAGAGAATGATCTACCACGTCATCGTCGATGATGAGGCAAGCAAGATCCTTGATGACCTTGAGGTCGATTTCTTTAATCCTGAAAGGCCAAAGAACATCATCTCGAGTTCCGAAGATGTGGCCGCCTACCTCACCGGAGCCTTCCTTGCCGGAGGTTCGGTCAATAACCCTCATTCCCGCTCATACCACCTTGAGATTTCCGTAAAAGATGAAGGATTTGCAAAGTTTTTACTAAAAATCTGGTCCAAATACCAGCCTCATCCTTTCTCATGCAAGCTAAGCAAAAGAAGGAATCAATACGTTCTTTATCTCAAGAGGGGAGACGAGATCAGCGACTTCCTTGTCCTTATGGGCGCGAAAGACCAGTGCCTCGTCTTTGAGGATGTCCGAATCAGCAGAGACTTCTCTAGCATCGGCAATAGATTAAGCAATTTGGACACCGCTAACTACGGTAGGGTTGTCTCAGCCTCAAAAAGACAGATAGAAGAGATCAATTACATCTTCAAAAAAGAAGGCAAAGAGAATATCTCAAACCCAAAGCTTCTTGCCTGCATGGAACTCAGGGTCAAAAACCCAGACGCATCTTTAGATGAGCTCTCAAAACTCCTAAGCTCTGAGCTCAATACCGAAATCTCCAAATCCAACATCAATCACCTTCTTAGATATGTGCATACCCACGCGGAGGAACTAAGGAATGGCCAATAAGAACGATGTCCTTTGGCAACTTGGCCGCCGCATCGCTTTCCTTAGGAAAGAGAAGGGCCTTTCCCAAGTCGATCTTGCCGCCGATGCCGATATGGCTAAAAGTTATCTTTCAGAGCTCGAACTCGGAAAAAGGAACCCAAGCGTTCTCGTCCTTAGCCGCATCGCCGCCGCTTTAGGAACGACTTTAGAGGAGCTTTTCAAAGGGGTCGTTTCTATAGAAACGCTTTTGAGTTAAAGTATGGATAAGAAACGCTTTTACGAAACCATCGTTTTCGATTTCAATGGGACGATCATCGATGATGCTTGGTACACCAAGGATGTCCTCAATGAGATGCTTACCATGCAAGGGCACAAAACCGTGACACTTGATGAATATTGCACCTATTTCACTTTCCCGGTCTTCGAATATTACAAAAGAGTGGGATTCGTCCTCCCTCCCAAAGGGAAAGATGATTTTGAGGCTCTCGCTAAGTACTTCGTCAGAAGATACAGAGAAGGCTTCGAAGCGGTCAAAGTCTTCCCTGACCTTCATGACTTCGTGAAGTCCTTCAAAGGAAAGAAGAACCTTATCTGCCTAAGCGCAACAAAACAGAACGAGCTCCTCCTCCAAACGAAGATGGTAGGGGTTGATAAGTATTTCGATAGCATCATCGGAACAAGCGACGAATACGCTTCAGGAAAAGCTGAGGTTGCGAAGAATTTCTTCAGCAAAACCCACTTGGATTTATCAAAAACCCTCTTTATCGGCGACACTCTCCATGATGCTGAGGTAGCCAAAGAGTTAGGCGCTGATATCATCCTCGTCTCAAGAGGTCACCAAAGCAAAGAGGTCTTAGAGAATGGCACCGATGCCTTGATACTAGACTCCCTTGAAGAAGCAAAGGATTACATCGAATAAGAAAAAACGGCACCGTGAGATGCCGTTTTGTTTTTATCTTTTGGCTTAGTTGCCAGAAGTCATGTTATCGAAGTAGCCTCTGATCCAGACGATTGGGGTTCCTTTGTCGCCAGAACCGGAAGTGAGGTCGCAGAGTGAGCCAATGAGGTCAGCGTATTTACGAGGAGTGGTGCCCTCAGAGGTCATCTTGCCGAAGAGGTTGGCGTCTTTCTCTTTGATGTCGGCAGCGATCGCGGCGCTTAACTCTTCACCAGAGAGATCCTTGTACTTGCCATCGGCAAGGTATTTGAGTTTGAGCTCGTTTGGAGTTCTGTCAAGGAATGGGGTGTGGAATGGGGAGACCACTGGGTCAGCGAGTTCCCAGATTCCGCCGATTGGATCCTTGAAGGCGCCATCGCCATAGACCATGACTTCGACGGTCTTGCCGGTGAGCTTCTTGATCTCTTCCTGGACTTTCATGACGAATGGCATGCCATCGCGTGGGAAGAGCTTGACTCTATCTTCGTCGGCTTTGTTGGAACCAAGTAAGCCGTGTTCGGCGTTGTAGCCAGAACCATTGACGCTATGGGCAAGGATGTCAGCGAGTCCGATGACTTTCTCAGCACCGGCCTTTTTGATGAGCCTGATGGTTCTTGGGGCGGTGTGGATGTCAGCGGCGATGACATTCTTGGTGTATTTGAGAACGGCACGTGGGTCGTTGGCGAGGATGATTTCGCATTCGGCGCCTTCGGCCTCAACGAATTCTTTGTAGTAGCCTGGGTAATCCATTCCGGTGAATGGGTGACGGATAACGCCGAAGAGCTTTCTCCATTCCTCAAGGGTGAAGACGTCCTTGAATGGGTCGACGTTCTTCTCATCGAGAAGGTCGAGGCTGATAAGGCCGTTTCCGACTTCATCGCTTGGGTAGCTAAGGACGATGGTGACCTTGCTGGCTCCACGCGCGATACCTTTTAGAAGGAGGCTGAAGCGGTTTCTCGAAAGGATTGGGAAGACGACACCGACGTGTTTCTTTCCTCCGAAGATGTTTTGGATGTCATCTGCGATGTCAGTGACATTCGCATAGTTGCCTTGGGCACGTGCCAAGACGGATTCAGTGACGGCGATGATATCTTTATCCTCGATTGGAAGGCTATCTTCCTTGCTCGCGGCTAAAACGCTGTCGACGACGATTTTGGCGAGGTCATCGCCCTCTCTGATGATTGGGCAACGGACACCGATCGACATGGTACCAATGTTTCTTTTCATATGGTGTTCTCCTTAAACGGACGAGTTATTATAGACACTCAATAGCCAATTGTTGATAAATATTTGCATTTTCCGCAAAAAAACTTTGGCGGCCTCCATACGAGTTTATGAAGAGGTCTTTTTCAATAATTAAGTGGCTGTCTAACTTCTTTTATATTATAGCCCTTCTTCTATGAAGAAATAATTGTAATTTTCTTTAATAATGGGGTTACCGCTAGTATAATTACACCGCAGTCTAATAAGGAGGACATGTAAGAATATGTCAGTAAAGGTTGCTATTAACGGGTTCGGACGCATTGGCCGTCTTGCTTTCCGCCAGATGTGGGGTGCCCCAGGCTACGAAATCGTCGCCATCAATGATCTCACCAGCCCAAAGATGCTTGCCCATCTTCTCAAGTATGATTCCGCTCAGGGTCGTTACGCTTTAGCCGATAAAGTCACCTGCAGTGAAGAAGGAGCCGAAGAAGGCTGGATCGCCGTCGACGGCAAGAAGATCCGCATCTACGCCGAAAAAGATGCCAACAACTGCCCATGGGGCAAACTCGATGTTGACGTCGTTCTCGAGTGCACTGGTTTCTACTGCTCCAAAGAGAAGAGCCAGGCTCACATCAATGCCGGTGCCAAGAAGGTCGTTATCTCCGCTCCAGCCGGAAAAGACCTCCCAACCGTCGTTTTCTCTGTCAACGAGAAGACCTTAACCAAAGAAGACAAGATCATCAGCGCTGCTAGCTGCACCACCAACTGCTTAGCTCCAATGACCAAAGCTCTCAATGACGCTTTCCCAATCCAGAGCGGCATCATGACCACCGTCCACGCTTACACCGGTGACCAGATGCTTCTCGACGGCCCACACCGCAAAGGCGATCTCCGCCGTGCCCGTGCCGCCGCTTGCAACATCGTTCCAAACAGCACTGGTGCTGCTAAGGCCATCGGCCTTGTCATCCCAGAGCTCAATGGCAAGCTCATTGGTTCCGCCCAGCGTGTTCCAGTCCCAACTGGTTCTACCACCATCCTTGTCGCCGTCGTCAAAGCCGAAGAGCTCGACGCCGCCAAGATCAACGAAGTCATGAAGGCCGCCGCCAAAGACAACGCTTCCTTCGGTTACACCGAGGAGCAGCTCGTCTCCGGTGACATCATCGGCATGACCTACGGTTCCCTCTTTGATGCCACCCAGACCATGGTCATCAAACTTGCAGAAGGTCTCTATCAGGTCCAGGTCGTCTCCTGGTATGACAACGAGAACTCCTACACTTCTCAGATGGTCCGTACCATCAAGTACTTTGCCGAACTCAACTAAGTTCATCAAGCCTTGAACTAAGCCACACCTCACCGTGTGGCTTTTTTATGGGAAAAATGAGCCTGCTTCCTCTCTTTCCCGTGCCAATTTCCATACTTATGGAAAATTCCCATGGAAGTGCTATCATTTAACCGCAAGGAGCAAAGGAAAAATTTATGCTTACTGTTAAAGACTTAAAGGACCTCAAAGGCAAACGCGTCTATGTCCGCGTCGACTTCAACGTCCCACAAACCAACGGTGTCATCCGTGATACCAACCGCATCAAAGCCGCTCTCCCAACCATCCAAGAGCTGC
>JAFYAZ010000012.1 GCA_017540455.1 Bacilli bacterium
CTGTTGGCTGGGCTTTTCTTTTTGTCGCAACAAAAAAGCGGCCTCGCGGACCGCTTACTCAGGCTTTGTCGTTTTAGTCTTTGAGGACATCGCTGTCAGAGAAGTAATACCATTCATGACAATTTGCGTCCACTTTTTCTCCGTTGTCATCCCTCAACGAGAAACCTTCTGGCATGAACGATAGACCCTCACAGGCATAGAAATGCTTCGATGGGTCAAACGCGGTGCCTTCATATTCGAAAGTCAGTTTCCCCGATCCATTAATGGCGATTCTTTCAATATCGGCTCTGCCTTCGGTGACGCTCTTTACGTCGCCTTCAAATGTTATTTTTGAAAGTTTGCCGTGAAGGCTTCTTTTTGTTTCGACGTATGGGTAGAAGCAAAGCAATTTCTGGTCTTGGTGTAGCGACTCGTTTTCTTCACAACGCCTTGCAATACAGAAAAGGTCTGATTCATAAGTGAAAACAAAACTGTCACGAAAATCCCTAACAAAATCAAAACGGATCGATATTGTTTGTTCCGTTAGAGGCAAGAATTTCATGGTCCCTACCGTTTCGTTTGTGCTGTTTTCGGTAATATTAAAAGAAACATCTCCTGATGAAAAACCTGTAACCATAGGAGAATCAGGGCCAAGCGGGATGTCACCGCTGTTGCAAGATGCTAAAAGGACAGATATGGAAACAAACAACAGTGGGATTCTTTTTCTGAACATAACTTGAACACCTACGCGTCTTGTAGGTTTCGATAGTTTGGCATTTTTCGTTTAAAAAAGTCAATAAGCGTCTTTGAGGGAAGCAACAAAAAAGATCCTCAATCGAGGATCTCCATTCAGAACATTGGTGCCGGCTTCCGGATTCGGACCGAAGACCTACGCATTACAAGTGCGTTGCTCTACCAGCTGAGCTAAGCCGGCGTTCTAGACGCTTTTTTGAGCGCCTAAATAACATAGCAAAATGTACCTGTTTCTTCAATAAGAAGTACTTATTCGACCGTAACTGATTTGGCAAGGTTACGAGGTTTGTCGACGTTAAGTCCCAACTGGACTGAGACGTAGTAGGACAAAAGCTGAAGCGGGATGATGGCTAAGCTCGTCATGAAATATTCAGCGGTATTAGGGATGCTGATGAGGTCATCGGCAATCGTATTGGCTTTCTCTTTGTCTTCACTCACGACACAGATGATATGAGCGCCTCTGGTCTTGGTCTCAATGAGATTCGAGATAGTCTTTTCATAGACGTTGGATTGAGTGAGGATACCAACGACAGGAGTGCCTTTCTCAATAAGGCTGATGGTGCCGTGCTTAAGTTCTCCAGCGGCATAAGCCTCAGAATGGATATAAGAGATTTCCTTCATCTTGAGTGAGCCTTCTAAAGAAGTGGCATAGTCAATCTCACGTCCGATGAAGAAGATGTCTTTGGCGTTTCTAATCTCGCTGGCAAGCTTCTTGATGTCCTCCTCTTCTGAGAGGATTTTCTCAATCTTGCTTGGAAGGTCTTTTAACTCGGCGATGAGGGAAGCGTATTTTTCCTCGTCGATAGAGTGACGCACCTTCGCGAGCTTAAGGGCAAGAGCGTAGCAGCAAATTAGCTGGGCGCTATAGGCTTTGGTGGTGGCGACGGCGATCTCTGGACCGGCGATGGTCTGGATGACATAATCGGCTTCTCTAGCGATAGTGGAGCCAACGACATTGACGATGCCAAGGGTCTTGATGCCTTCCGCTTTGGCTTTTCTTAATGCGGCCAAAGAGTCAGCGGTCTCGCCAGACTGGCTGATGACCACGACAAGGCCATTCTTATCGAGCGGAGCGTTCCTGTAACGGTATTCGCTCGCGAGCTCAACCCTGGTTGGGATTCTCGCCATATCTTCGAAAACGTATTGGGCGGATACGCCAACATGATAGGCGGAACCGCATCCGATAACGGTGATGGAACTGATTGATTTGAGGTCTTCGTCAGAGATGCCTAATCTCTCGAAAGAGATTTCGTTCTCTTTGAGCAAGGAGGAAAGAGTGTCTTTGACCGCACGCGGTTCCTCATGGATCTCCTTAAGCATGAAGTGAGGATATCCGCCTTTCTCAGCGGCCTCAGCTTCCCAGGCGATCCTCTGTGTGTCTTTGATGATCTCATCGCCATCGATGTTGAAGAAAGCAATGCTTCCTCTCTTCATTCTGGCGAGTTCCATGTTGTCGAGATAATAGACGTCTTTGGTGTGGCTAAGGATAGCAGTGACGTCGCTAGCCATATAGACTTCGCCATCTTTCTCGCCAAGGACGATTGGGCTATCTTTCCTCGCTACCCAAATCTCTTCTGGATAGTCCTTGAACATGACCGCTAAAGCGTATGAGCCTCTGATACGGACCATGGCTTTTGAGATAGCGTCGCATGGGGTATGGAGGTATTTCTTGTAGTAGTAGTCGATGAGCTTAACGGCGATCTCGGTGTCGGTGTCCGAATAGAAGGAGTAGCCCTTCCTGATGAGCTTGGCTTTGAGCTCGTCGTAGTTCTCGATGATGCCATTATGGACGGCAACGACATTGAAGTCGTCGGAGGCGTGTGGGTGGGCGTTGTCCTCGGATGGCTCACCGTGTGTAGCCCAACGGGTATGGCCGATGCCAGACGTGCCGAAAAGGCCATGACCTTCTTCGATCTTGGCTTTGAGGAATTTGATTCTTCCTTTTGTCTTGACGACGGAGATTGTGTTCTCGTCGTTTCTCACTGCGACACCGGCGGAATCATATCCGCGGTATTCTAGTTTCTTAAGACCGTCGAGCAAGATATCACTTGCCTGATGTTCTCCAATATAGCCAACGATTCCACACATAAATGGCTTCCTTTTTATCTGGATTTCGCTAAATCCTTAGCAAAATCGATATATTTTTGGCGACAACTTATCTAACGATGATTTCTTCTCTTGAAGCGCCGACGCCGATGAATTTGACTTTGACGCCAGTGAAGCTCTCAATCTCTTTGACGTACTTCTGGGCATCAAGAGGAAGGTCCTCGAACTTTCTGCAGTGGGAGATATCCCCGAAGTTGCCCTTGAAGGTCTTGTAGATAGGTTTGACTTCGTTGAGGTAATCCATATCGGTGTGGAAGTCAGTTGAGACTTCGCCTTTGTACTCGTAGCCGACGCAGACTTTGATCTCGTCAAGCTTGCCTAAGGTATCGAGATGGTTTAAAGCGAAACCGGTGTAGCCATTGATCATCGCCGAGTAGTTGATGGCGACTAAATCAAGCCAACCGATTCGTCTTGGTCTCTTGGTGGTGACGCCATATTCGTGGCCAAGTTCCCTGATGGTGCTTCCGACCTCATCGAAAAGCTCGGTTGGGAATGGGCCTTCTCCGACTTTGGAGGAATAGGCTTTGAGAACGCCGATGACCTCGCCTAAGTACTTAGGGGCCATGCCGGTTCCAGTGAAGACTCCGCCGATGGTGGTAGTGGAGCTCGTGACATATGGATATGATCCAAAGTCAATATCAAGAAGCGCAGCCTGAGCGCCTTCGCAGAGGATCTTCTTGTTCTCTTTTAAAGCGTTATGGAGAAGAGTGGTGGTGTCGCAGACGAATGGTTTGATTCTCTTGGCGTACTCACCATACTCTTTGGCGATTTCCTCATAGCTAAGAGGCTCGAATCCTTTGTCTTTGAGGGAGATGTTGCTCTTCTCGACATTCTCTTTGAGTCTCTCAAGGAAGGAGTCGCTGATGAACTCGCTGACCCTGATGCCGCTTCTTTCGTACTTGTCGCAATATGCAGGTCCGATACCACGTTTGGTGGTACCGATCTTGTGTCCGCCTCTTTGGCTCTCTAAAGCCGCATCAAGTTCCACGTGGTATGGGAAAAGGACGTGGGCTTTGTCAGAGATGTAGAGGTTGTCCACTTTGTGGCCGTGCTCCAAAACGGACGCGATCTCCTGGAAAAGGATCCTTGGGTTGATGACGACACCGTTACCGATGACCGCTTTGCAGCCTTCGTTAAGGATGCCGCTTGGAAGAAGATGGAAGGCGTATCTGACACCATCTACTTCGATTGAGTGGCCGGCATTGTCACCGCCCGCAAAGCGGACGGCGTAATCGGCATCAGTTGAAAGATAATCGATGATCTTTCCTTTGCCTTCATCGCCATAGAAGGCACCTAATACGACATTGATGTTATTCATACTTATTTCACACTGAAGAGGAGTTTGGCGTAGTCTGGCATTGGCCAGTACTCGGTTCCGACGATGACTTCGAGTTTGTCGGCGACATCTCTTAATTTGGCCATCGCGGCTAAGACGACGTCATGATGGTAGAGAGCAAGCTCATAGGCGTCTTTCATCTCGGCGTTAGCAAGGGCTTTCTCTAATTCGAGGGTAGCGAGGTAGAGGCCGCTAGAGAGGCTTGAGACATCCTTAAGGAGAGCGACTTCGTAATCGGTCGCAAATCCAAGGGCGATGTCTTTCTTGAGCTTGAGGTCTTTGGAGATCATGCCGCTATACTCAATAACTGCTGGCATGATGTCTTTCTTGGCCATGTTGAGCATGGTTCTCGCTTCGAGAGCCACGGTCTTGGTGTAGGTCCCAAGATAGACTTCGTATCTGGATTCGATTTCAGCTTTGCTGAGGACACCATTGCTGACATAGAGGTCAACGTTCTTCTTGTCAGTGTAGTGCTTAAGGGCAAGAGGGGTGTTTGGATAGTTGCTGAGCCCTCTCTTCTCTGCTTCTTTGATCCAACTTGGGTCATAGCCATTGCCGTTAAAGATGATTCTCTTGTGCTTTTTGATGGTCTCTTTGACGAGCTTATGGATAGTGGCTGGAACGTCTTTAGAGGCATCAAGGACATCAGCGAACTTCTTAAGCTCTTCGGCGACCGCGGTATTCAA
This sequence comes from Bacilli bacterium, assembly GCA_017540455.1. Lineage (GTDB taxonomy): Bacteria > Bacillota_I > Bacilli_A > RFN20 > CAG-826 > UBA4951. Next base: position 4,861 of record JAFYAZ010000012.1, read on the forward strand.
AACGGTGTTTGGAGTGGCGATCGACTGGGAGGAACCTGGCATTCTGAATTCGAACTTGTTGCCGGTGAAGGCGAATGGGGAGGTTCTGTTTCTGTCGGTGTTGTCTTTCGGGAAGGTTGGGATCGAGGTGACTCCGACCTTCATTGGGGTCTTGGATTTGCCCTGGTATGGGACATCTTTCTCAATGGCCTCGAGAATGGCGGTGAGCTCATCTCCAAGGAAGATGGAGACGATGGCTGGCGGGGCCTCACTGGCTCCCAAACGGTTATCGTTGCCAGCAGTGGCGACGGAGATTCTGAGCAAATCCTGATACTCATCGACCGCTTTGATGACGGCGCTGAGGAATAAGAGGAATCGAGCGTTCTCGGATGGGGTATCACCTGGCTCAAGGAGGTTGATGCCGGTGTCGGTCTTAAGAGACCAGTTATTATGTTTGCCGCTTCCGTTGACGCCAGCGAATGGTTTCTCGTGAAGGAGGCAGACAAGGCCGTGTTTCTGAGCGACCTTCCTCATGGTCTCCATGACGATGTGGTTGTGGTCGGTGGAAACGTTGGAGGTAAGGAAGATGGTGGCAAGCTCGTGCTGAGCTGGAGCAACTTCGTTGTGCTCGGTCTTGGCAAGGACGCCAAGCTGCCAAAGCTCTTTGTTGAGGTCATCCATGAAATCGGCAACCTTGGTCTTGATGACGCCGAAGTAGTGGTCATCAAGTTCCTGACCTTTTGGAGCAGCGGAACCGAAGAGGGTTCTGCCGGTGAACATAAGGTCTTTTCTCTTTTCGTAGAGATCTTTGTCGATGAGGAAGTATTCCTGTTCTGGGCCAGCGGTGGTCTTGACGTGATCGACATCTTTGTTGTCGAAGTACTTAAGGATACGCATGGCTTGCTTGTTTAAAGCGTCCATCGATCTAAGTAATGGGGTCTTGTGGTCGAGAGCCTCGCCATTATAGGAGCAGAAGATGGTTGGGATGTATAAGGTTTTGCCTTTGACGAAGACATAGGAGGTTGGGTCCCAGGCAGTGTAGCCACGGGCCTCGAAGGTGTCTCTAAGTCCTCCGCTTGGGAAAGAAGAGGCATCTGGCTCACCTTTGATGAGGTTTTTGCCAGAGAATTCGGCAACGACCGCTCCGCCTTTTTGGGACTCGATGAAGCTGTCATGCTTCTCGGCAGTCTCACCAGTGAGAGGCTGGAACCAGTGGGAGTAGTGGGTAGCGCCCATCTCCATGGCCCATTCTTTCATGGCGTTAGCGACTTCTTTGGCGATGCTTGGGTCAAGCTCTTTGCCGTTTTTGATGGTCTTTCTTAATAACTGATAGGTTTCATCAGTAAGACGCTTCTTCATCTCCTTGTCATTGAAGACGTGAGCGCCGAATGTTTCGTAGAATTTCTCCATATTCGTTAACTCCTTTTGACTTTAGTCGCAGCCGTGATGAATTCCTTGAAGATCGGATGCGCTTTATCTGGGCGGGATTTGAATTCCGGGTGGAACTGCACTCCCACATAGAAATCGTTTTTGCTATATTCGATAGCCTCGACAAGACGGTTGTCTGGTGAAGTACCCACGATTTGCATGCCATTTTTGACAAATTCGTCACGATATTCGTTATTGAATTCGTAACGGTGTCTGTGCCTTTCCGCGATGGATTTGGCACCGTAGATGGAAGCGAGTTTGCTGCCGTCTTTAAGCTCGCATGGATAACTTCCAAGACGCATTGTACCACCCTTTTCAATCGTTTCCGATTGATCTGGCATGAAATCGATGATTTTGTGAGCGGTATTTGGGTCGAATTCGGTGGAGTGGGCGTCTTTGTAGCCTAAGCCGTATCTTGCGAACTCGATGGCGGCGATCTGCATGCCTAAGCAAATGCCGAAGTATGGGATGTTGTTTTCTCTGGCGTATTTGGCAGAAAGGATCATGCCTTCGATGCCGCGGTTTCCGAATCCGCCTGGGACGATGATGCCCTGAATGTCTTTGAAGGTCTCATTGACGTTTTCTTCGGTGATGGTTTCGGAATCAATCCAGGAGATGCTCACGTGAGCGTCGCTTTCGTATCCGCCATGGTGAAGGGCCTCTTTGACGGAAAGGTAAGCGTCATGAAGTCCGACGTATTTGCCAACGAGGGCGATCTTGACGGTTTTGCTTCTGTTGTGGATGCGGTCGAGGAGGTCGTACCAATGGGTGAGGTCGATTGGTTTGGTCTCGAGATTAAGCTCACGGCAAACGACATCCGAGAATCCTTGCTTCTCAAGCATGATTGGGGCTTCGTAAAGGGATTTGACGGTCGTGCTTTCGAAGACGCAGTCTGGTTTGAGGTTGCAGAATAAGCAAAGCTTCTCCTTAAGATGGCTTGGGAGAGGGGTGTCGCATCTAGCGACGACGATATTTGGGTTGATGCCATCGCCCTGAAGCTCTCTTACGGAGTGCTGGGTTGGCTTGGTTTTATATTCATCGGAACCGGAGATATATGGGACGAGGGAAACGTGGATGAAGCAGACGTCTTCTTTTTTGTTTTCTAAGGCAACCTGACGGATGGCCTCAATGAATGGCTGGGATTCAATGTCACCGACGGTGCCGCCAATCTCAGTGATGACGACATCGGCATCGGCTTTCGAACCAACGGAGTAGATGAATCTCTTAATCTCATTGGTGATGTGAGGAATGATCTGAACGGTTTCACCAAGGTATTTGCCTTCTCTTTCTTTGCGAAGGACGTTCCAATAGACCTTACCGGTGGTGAGGTTGGAGTACTTATTAAGATTCTCATCGATGAATCTCTCGTAGTGGCCAAGGTCGAGGTCGGTTTCCGCACCGTCATCGGTGACGAAGACCTCGCCATGTTGGAATGGGGACATGGTGCCTGGGTCGACATTGATGTATGGGTCAAGCTTCTGGGAGATGACCTTGAGACCGCGCTGCTTGAGCAAGCGGCCAAGAGATGCTGCGGTGATGCCTTTTCCTAAACCAGAGACAACACCACCAGTGACAAAGATGTACTTCATACTCGCGTTTCCTTCTCAAAAAAGAAAAAAGGGGTGGTAAGGCCCAAGGTGTTTCTAACGTGTAGAAGCCTTGAAGCAATCATACCTAATCCTTTAACTGCAACCTTAAGTTGCCAACACGTATTATATGCTTGATTGTGTATTTGTAAATGAAAATTTATCGATTACATATAGTATTTATATATTAATAAGGAAAATAGGGGTAGCGACGCAACCAATATGTAAACAAAAGTTACCTAATAAAAAAATAAGGTATTTTCTAAAAATAACGCCACTTTTTTGTAAATCATTATTAAAAGCAAAGGCTTCTAACAAGGCGAGCTAAAAAAGTTTAAGCAATTGTTTGAAGAGCTTCTTTTAGAGATCCGATATCGTTAGCGGCCGTTTCGTATACGGTTAAAAAATCGGTTTTCCCATATTCGTGAACGATTCCGTTTCTAAAACCGATTATATCCCCCCAAGGTATTTGAGGATTGTTTTCTTTAAAAGCTTCTCCGATGTTCTTAATGTTTTCTATTGTTTGGATAAGCCTAAACATCACGGCGTCTATCAGTTCTTCGTCCGACAAGAACTCTTCGTAGCTCTTACCGCTTATATATCTCTGTATCGTGCTTATGTTCTCGATTGCCTTTTGTGCGTAATATTTGTCGTCTTTCTTATTATCCATAGACCTTGACGCCATCTTTCATGATTTCGCCAATGAGTTCTAGGTTGTCCTTAAGTGCATCTAACCTTATAAGATCTATCTTTTTGTGCAAAACACCTCGTATTGCTTCCGCCAAACCAGCCACTCGCATGCCGGTTAAAGATGTCGAGACACAAAGGTCAACGTCGCTAGTTTCGGTCGCATATCCTTTGGCATAGCTACCAAAGAGGTAACAAAAATCGACCTCACCTTTATACTGGCTATCAAATAGCGTCTTCAAACCCTCCCTAATAACATCTATTGTGAGAAGGCCTGATTTTTCTGAAATTTCGCATTTTTCTTTTAGGATACTGATGAAACTTTGGCGCATTAGGGCGCTCCCGTGGCCTTCATCCAATTCGTATCTTCTAAAGGTCCTAACAGGGACGCCAATGATTGATGCAGCTTCTTTCTGCGATAAGTTAAAGGACGTTCTTGTTTCTCTTAAAGTCATGTTTATCACCTGAACTAAACATATCAAGATTGACCTCTGATGTAAAGCAAGAGAGGACAAAATGACCTCTTGAATATGAGATAGAGGACAAAAAGAAAATGAGCCATCGGCCCATTTGGATATGAAGTGGTGGGTGTTATAGGTGTCGAACCTACGACCTCTTCCGTGTGAAGGAAGCGCTCTCCCGCTGAGCTAAACACCCTCCTAAATAAATAAGCTCCGAACGCTCGGAGCTCAATTAGCAGAATGGTGGGCCTTAATGGGCTTGAACCATCGACCTCACGCTTATCAAGCGTGCGCTCTAACCAGCTGAGCTAAAGGCCCACAATCGTGCGTTTTCCGACATAGTCTTCCGAAAGCGCTCTAATAATATACAACCTATGAAAATTGTAGGCAAGAATTAAACCTACTTTGTCGTCTTTCTGCTGACTGTAAATACCTTTTGTTCCCTTTCCATGCCGACGAGATTATAGAGTTTCTCTTCCTCTAAAGCGTCTAGGAATCGATACTTTCCGACCTCAAGGTCACCGAGTTCAAGGAAAGCGAACTTCGTCCTTCTTAGAGATACGACTTTATATCCTCTTCTATAGAAGATGCGTTTTATCTCATGGTATTTGCCTTGAGAGAGGACGATAGTCAGGTCTTTTTTGTTTTCTTTCGCTTCCAAAGATTCCGGTTTGATCATCTCCCCATCGAAATCGGTTCCGACTTCGGTGATGTCTTTGAAGTCTTCATCGCTTATAGGCTTATCGAGAGTGAGTTCATACTCTTTCTTTACTCCGTACTGAGGTAAGACAAGTCTATTGGTCAGCCTTCCAATATCACTAAAGAGGATAAGACCTTCAGTATCCTGGTCTAATCTTCCAGAGAGGATCGCTCTTTCCCTGAGCTCCTCTGGGATGAGTCTAAAGATGCTCGGATACTTCTCATCAACGCTCGAGGACATATATCCTTTAGGTTTATTGAGCATGATGACGAAGTGGTAGACATAAGGAACCTCTTTGCCTTCGAATTCGATCTTGCTTGATGGGCGCACGATGAAATTAGGGTCATCGATGACTTTGCCATCGACCTTGGCTAGGCCATGCCTGATGGCTTTGATGACTCTTCGCTTCGCTGCGACTTTGGCAGTGGAGAGATAGTCGTATAAGGTGAGGCTTTCTTCCTTCATGCTGACATTATAAACGGGCTTTGTTTAAAAACACTTTGGATTTGCAGGGATTTTGGGATTTTGCGTTCCCCTTTTCCTTCGTGGTTGTTGAGGTTTAAGGGGGTGAATGGTACGATAGTTAGCGCGTCGCAGGATTGGCGTAATGGCAGCCGCGTAAGACTTAGGATCTTATGGGGAAACCCGTGGGGGTTCGAGTCCCCCATCCTGCACCATCAAGTAGAAACAGGCTAGCGCGTATGTGTTAGTCTTTTTTTTGATGAGCGGTTGATAATTATAATACAAGTGTGAAAGAATACGATTTCAGCAAAGGGAAAAAGAACCCATACACAAAACAACTAAAAAGCAGGTGATCATTAACCTATCCGAGGATGTGATTGCCTATTTTAAGGAACAATCCAAGGAAACTTGAATTCCGTATCAAACCTTGATTAATTTGTACTTGCTTGGTTGCGCAAAAACGGGAAACGTTTGGCGACCTCTCGTGATTGATTTGTTTAGCGTAGTCATCTCCAACCAAAAAGCTTTCTGACGGCCTTTTCCTTTTTGTAGGAGAGCACGCGATAGCCAGTAGGCTCGTAGATTTTCTCCAAATCCTCGCGCGTAATTTCTTCTTCGGAGATTATGGTTAGCGTGTTTTTAAGATGCGAGGCTTTTATCGTCTTCGCTTTTATTGCCTTCATGGCCACGTTTTTGACGTGGATCTCGCACATGCCACAACGCATCCCATCGATTCCAATGGTGTATTTATTCATGAGTCTGGCTCCTTTTTTATCAATCGTTATGCCTAAGCGGCTAATCAATAATAGCCTATTCAAAAGGCCGCTTGTCACTTTATTTGGATTATTTCTATGGGGTGCCTCCCAAATCTTAGGGAACGCAGATAAAGTTTTTTATCGTTTCGTTTGAAATAGGAGGGCAGAGGCTCTATCTTATATGCAGTTAGTCATAACTAACTAGAGGAAACAATCAATGACCGTATATTATGCTTCAAGAACCGGCAACGTCGAATCGATGATCGGCAAGCTCGGTATCGCCGCCACAAAGATCGAAAGTGGTGACGAAGTAGCGGATGAGGAATTCATCCTCATCACCTACACAGATGGCTATGGAGACATCCCTGCTGAGGTCGAAGCCTTCCTTGCCAACAACTCGTCCAACCTTAAGGGTGTCATCGTCAGTGGCGACCCATCCTACGGGGACGCTTTCTGCGGGGCTGGAAAAGCCATCGTGGAAAAATATGGCTCAGAGGATCTTTATCATTTCGAGAATGACGGAACCGATGAAGATGTTAAAGCCATCTTAGATTTAGTCAAATAGCTCAACTCGCCTTTGTTGGTAAAAGCCTGATGCACTTCCACATCAGGCTTTTTTCTTTGCCTAACAAAAAAGCCCAGCGAACTTAATCGCCGGGCAATTTCTAATCGTTAGTTATTGATTAGGCGGCTGGGGTGAAGATGAAGCTGTCGAGCATGAAGTTGGTATCAGAGACTTCAGCGCCGATGACTTTGAAGGTCAAGGTGTTGCTAGCAGCAAGAGCGACAGTGCCAAGATCAAGGCTCTGGTTGGAAGTGGCATAAGCCCAAGCTTTGCCAGCAAGGTCAACGGCGACGTTATTGATCTTGATTTCAGCATCCTGGCTGAGATCGGTGATTTCGTGATCACGGCTGAAGTTTCTGCCAACCATGGTCAAGTTGTAGTTGCCAGCGTTGGCAGCTGTGAAGGTGTAGGTCAAGGTTGTTCCAGTTGGGAGGACACGGACATAAGCGCCGCCGCTGCTGGAAGTCTTGTAGGATGGGACAGTCGCGCCATCGGTGTATTCAACGAGAGTTGATTCGCTTTCGGCCTCGATAATAACCTCAGATGGGTTGGTGACGGTGACGGTGACTCTGGCTGGGAGCATGCCATCTTTGGAGATGACGATGGTAGTAGAGCCTTTGGCAACGCCAGTGACAGCGCCGGTGTTTTCATCAACGGTGGCAATGGCGGTGTTGGAAGAAGTATATTTGACACCGGTTTCGGTGCAGTTGATGTTCGCGGTTGCGCCAATAGCGACAGTAAGTTTGTCAGCGCCTTCTGGGAGGGCGATCTTCTCTTTTGGTGCGGCTGGTTTGGAAGTGATGGTCGTGGCGGCTTTCGCGTAGACGTAGAAGTTGTCGAGATATGGACTGTCGTCGACAAGGTATTCGACCTCTAAGACGTTGTCGCCCTGGATCAAGTTGACATCACCGAAGGAAACTTCCTGGAAGGTGTAGTTGCCAGAGGCGTCATCGGACTCGTATCTCTTACCGGCTAAATTAAGCTCGGTTCCATTGAGTTTGATTTTCCAAACGTCGGCTAAGTTGACGGAGTTGTTGCTGCCCATTGAGGAGGTAAGCTCAGCGGCAACAGCAGCGGTAGAGGTGAAGGTTAAGGTTTCCTTATCGCCGGTTCCCTGGTAGCCAATGCACTCGCCGTCTTCGGCTTGTGATTTGGAGTAGACAGGGGTATCGCCAGGACCACGGTTGCTTCTGGTGTAGGAGCCGTCGACAGAATAGTGATCGGCATCTTTCCAGTCGATCTTAGCGGTAGCGGCTGGTCTGGTGATTTCAAGGGTGACGGTACCATCTTTGAAACCATCTTTCTTGGCGGTGATTTTGACTGAGCCGAGAGCTTTGGCTTCGACTAAGCCAGCGGCGCTGACAGTGGCGATGTCATTGTTTGCGGATGACCAAGTGACGCCTTCCTGATCAGCAGTGAGCTGGAGGGTTGTGCCAACGACCATGGTTTTGTTGCCGGTGGCAGTGGTGATTTTGATCTGCTCCATCTTAGAAGATGACGCAGTGGCACTGGTGCCTGGGGTTCCGCTTCCACTAGCTGCAACAGAGTCGGTTCCTTCTTTCTGACATCCAGCTAGTGCAACCATCAATCCGAGGGCTGCGAGCGGAAGAACAAATTTCTTTTTCATTCTAGAAAAAGCTCCTTTCTTTTATGCCTGTTCTGGCATTTTTCCTCGTTACAAAAATCATTCACAGAATTTCCGTCTACGAGGGTTTGACTTTATTATGTTGTCTTAATTTCACCATGAAAGCAACACTAAAGGCGAAATAAGTGCATTTTTTGGGAAATTATGTAAGCGCTACAAAATGCTATCTCGATGATAAAACCATCTCTTTTGCGTATTCGAGCTGCTTTTCGGTGACGGTTCCGCCAGAGATGAGGTAGGCAACTTGATTGATTTTTTCTTCAAGAGAAAGCTCTTTGATGTGGGCGAAAGTTCTGTCGCCTTTCACCTCTTTCGAGATGAGGATGTGGTGGTCACTCAAAGAAGCGACCTGAGGCATATGGGTGATGGAGATGACCTGGCTTGAAAGAGAGATCTCTCTGATCTTTTTAGCGACGGCTTGAGCGGACTCACCGCTGACGCCGGTATCGATTTCATCAAAGATGACGGTTGGGATTCTATTGGCTTTGATGAGAGTGGCTTTGAAAGCGAGCATGATTCTAGCGGCTTCGCCTCCAGAAATGACTTTGCCCAAGCTCTTCATTCCTTCGCCGACGTTGGTCTCAATAAGGAAGTCGAGGGTGTCCATGCCATCCTCTTTGAGGATTGAGTCATCTTTGGCCTCGTTCTTAAGGAAGTCGACTTTGAAAGTCGCGTGGAGACGAAGGTCATCCATGTTCCTTTCAAGCTCCTTCTCAATTGATAAAGCGGTTTTCTTTCTGACGGTGGTGAGCTCTTCGCCTTTGGCTTTGCATTTCTTGAAGGCCTCATCCATTTCTTTTTGTTTCTCTTTGAGATTGAATTCGAAGTCTTCTTTATTGCCTAAGGTGCTGGCTAATTCGTCTCTATAGGCGATGAGTTCGGAGATGTTCTTTTTGTATTTCCTTTGGATGGATGTCAAATCAGCGTCTCTTTGCTGAAGCTCATCTAATCTGCTTGGGTCATAGTCGATTTCCCTAAGGTCCTTCTTAAGGCTGTCGAACATGTCAGAGATCTCGTAATACCTTTCGACAAGGGATGTTTGGGTGTCTTGGTATTGAGGCTGGTATTTCGCGAGCTTCTCAAGGATTTCGTTTAACTCATACATCTGGTCAAGGAAATCGCTGTGGAGGATTTGCTCCGCTTCCTGGGAAAGGGAATAGACTTTGTCGTAATTGGAAAGGAGAGAGACTTGGGATTCAATTTCCTCTTGTTCCCCCTCTTGGAGGGCCATGGCTTTGAGCTCTTTATATTGGTATTCGTAGAAGTCACGGTCTTCATCGATCTTCTGCTTCTTCGCTAGAAGGGCTTCGTATTCTTTCTTCCTCGCTCTGTATTCGGAAAGGAGAAGCGAGTAGTCCTTCTTGTAGGAGGAGATGAGCTCACTAGAGAATCCGTCGATGATGCCGAGGTAGTTCTCTGGGTTGAGAATCTTCTCGAAGTCGAACTGACTATGGATGTCAGCAAGGTACTTGGAGATCTTCAAAAGGTCCTGGAGGGTTATGGAAACGCCGTTCACTTTGATCTTGGTTCCGGCTTTGCTGAGGGTGCGGCTCACAACGATTTCACCATCGTTCTCTGGAATCTCTAGAGACATTAAAACCGCATTCAAAATCCGATTATTCACAGCAAAAACCCCACGGATTGTTGCGGAGTCTTCGCCTGCGCGGATGAGTTCGTTCGAGGCTCTCGCTCCCAAAAGAAGGGAAAGCGAATCGATGACAAGGCTCTTGCCAGCGCCCGTCTCACCAGTGAGAACGGTAAAACCTTCTCCAAAGGAGACGTCTATATTCTCAATGATTGCGAGGTTTGTGATGGTTAAACGTTTCAGCATTAAGACAATTCTAGTTGTTCTTTCTCTTAAAGAGAATGGTTTTGATTAACGTTTTTTGCCTTCCTTGAGTTTGTACTGAAGGAATCTTTGATCGAAGTCGGTGACGAATCCCGAACGCATTGGGGCTTTGAGCTCGACGAAACCAACGAGTCCGGTTGGCTCAAGAATCTTGTATGAGGTCTCGAAAGCGTTCTTCTCGAAGGTCTGATCATCAACGTCGATTTGGTTAGGGGAGCCGATGACGATCATCTTGGAATTGCTTCCTAAACGAGTGGCTAAAGTATGAAGTTCATCGAGGGTGAGGTTTTGGGCCTCATCGACGATAAGGATGGCGTCGCTGAAGGAACGGCCACGGATGAACTCGGGGGCGATTGGGACGATGTCACTAGGAAGGTTCTCATAGATTGGCCTATCCTCGTCCATGTATTTGGCGTTCTTCTTTGGCTCGCGATAAGGGGAAGAAGGGTCGGACTTAACGTTCACCATAAGGTGATTGTAGTTATCAAGGAGAGGTCCAAGGTATGGGCCATACTTATCTTCTTCGGTGCCTTTTAGGTAGCCTAAACGATGGCCAATCTCGACTGGCTCCCTGACGTAATAGACGTTCTTGTATTTCTTTTTGCAGCCTTTTGCGCGGACAAGGTTAAGAGCCGCTGCGAGAGCGGCAAAGGTCTTTCCGGTTCCGGCGTCTCCTTTGCAGAAGACGATCGGCATGAGATTAGGTTCGATGTTTATGAGGCGTATCAGCTCTTTCTGTTCGGGGTTTTCTCTGAAATCAAATCCAAAAATGACGTAAGCTGAACTGTCCATTAAATTCTTCCTTTTATTTGATAGGAAGATTTTAACACGAAGTCGCCTTCCAACTAAAGATTGAGAGACCCCTTTTTGAATCTTTCGAGGTACTTGTCAATGATGTCGAGCCTTGTCGTGATTATCTTCATGAAGAAGAAGTGGATGTGCCTTCTAAAGACATTCCGATACCCGATTTCATGAAGTTTAACGAGATAAAAGGTACGAAGTTTATTCGACATGAAGCTCATTTCCTCTAATCTCTTGTCGAAGATGTTTCGTTTGAGAAACTCGCTGTCTCCAAGCGAAATCACCCTTAGTGCGTAATAAAGCTCATCATCGTGCTCTTTCCACTCAAGCAGTTTGGAGAAACGTCTTTTGGCTTCCTCGAGGACTATTTCCTTCCTCTCTTTCTTAAGGTGGTTATAAGCCATAAGCCTTTCCGTGAAAGTGAGGCGAGGGAACACGCTGTCATCGCCTTCGTAGGCTCTAATGAAGAAACGGAAATGGGAGTCCTTTTTGACGATGAGCCTCTTGTATTTCTTCTTAAAGAGCTCGTTATTGAAGTAGTTTCTGAAGAAGATGTATTGGCCTCTGTATCTACAGTTCCTCAAGAGTTTCCAAAGGATCCTGGCTTGGAACTCTTTCTCGCTAGAGTCTTTGGTGATGAGAAGAGAGTTCAGCGCCTCGTTCCTTGTCTCAACGTCATACTGGTATCTTGATTTGACTACCCTCATCGCATTGACGATAAGGAAACGGTTCGTTTTCGATTTCTCTTCTTCGTTTCTTCCGCTATCCAAATTGTTCCTCACAAAAGTGACCCACTTTTTGACGTAGTGGCATTTCTTAACGGTAAGCAGAGCTTTATATAAAGGAATAGGGAGAATCTCAGGTTCATCGTATCTCTTATAAAGAGGTACGAAGAGCCTTTTGTAATTAGCCCCTTCTTTAGGAATGGGGTATTTGGCGAAAGGATCCTTGATGTAGTAATCCAGCAAAGCGTCATTTAACGCTTTTATGACGGTCTTCTTATGCTCTCCTTTATAGGAGAAGATATAGCCAATCCATTCGTGTTTGATCTTGGTGTTCGCAATATACTCGTAGGCGATTTTGTAATGGACTGCCGCGCTTAGGGATCGACTTTCGAGGAAGGCGGCAAACCTCTCGCAGAAGTCTTTGGTCGGAAAGTGTTTTGGGCCCAATCTGGTACGAAGCCTTTTGTCGCCGACTTTAGCAAGGAAAGAAACGATCGTCGGAACTCTCTCAAGGACAAAATCCTCCTTCTCAAAATATTCCTTGAGCAAATCCTCAGTGTTTTCCCAGTCGAGGCGATCGGCGGTCTTGAGATTATGGGTATACATCCAGAACCCTTGCCACAGATCTCTCCCACGGAAAAAAGGTACAGCGTATTGTGAGCCGGAGTAGTGGTCTCCTGGCATATGTTGTAAATGTAAAGAAATGTGATTTATTAATGCAACAGAAGTGAATTTGAAAATTTCTTAATCATTTTCAACAATTCTTATTGGAGGATTATTCAATTACAAATTCTCGAACTGGAGTTGATAAAGTTTGAAGTAATATCCCTTGTTTTTGAGGAGGGCCTGATGGTTGCCTTCCTCAATGATCTGGCCGTTCTGAAGGACGATGATGTTATCCGCGTGCTGAATGGTGGAAAGCCTATGGGCGACGACGAGCATCGTCCCGATGTTCTTCATCTTCTCTAAGGATTCCTGGATGAGCATCTCGGTCTCTGTATCGATATTCGCGGTAGCCTCATCAAGGATGAGGATCTGAGGTTTATGGAGAACCGTTCTGGCGAAGGAAAGAAGCTGTCTTTGGCCACTAGAGAAGTTCGCTCCGCCTTCGATGACCTCCTCTTCGTAAGAGTCTGGTAGCTTCTCAATGAAGCTTGAGGCGTTCACGTACTTGCAGGCGTCGATGACCTCTTCGTCTTTGAAAGAATCGTCTCTTAAAGAGACATTGCTCTTAATTGTTCCAGAGAAGAGGAAGACGTCCTGAAGCATCTGGCCGACTGCCTTTCTAAGTGATTTGATTTTAATCTTAGTGATATCGATATCGTCGATGAGGATCTGGCCTTTTTGAATCTCGTAATTCCTGACGATCAAAGAAAGGATGGTGGTTTTTCCTGCGCCTGTGGCTCCCACGAAAGCGACCGTCTCCTTTGGATTGACGGTGAAAGAGACATCCTTAAGGATCCAGTTGTCTTTCTCATAGGCAAACCAAACGTTTCTGAATTCGATTTTGCCTTTGAAGGATTCGATTTCGATCGCGTCCTCTTTGTCGACGACCTCCGGTTTGACATCAAGGAGGTTGAAGAGCCTCTCGCTTGAGGTGAGCGCGCTTTGAATCTTGTTAAGCTCATCCGCGAGTTCCTGGATAGGTTTGAAGAAGCGGTTGAGATAGAGGTAGAAGGCGACGATAAGGCCAGGGGTGAAGGCCAAAGCGAAACCGACGCCAAAGGTGGTGGCGATCGCTCCATAGTAGAGGAATGACATGAACGGCCTATAGAAGGTGAAGGCCACATTGATGCCATATGCGGACTTCCTCAAATTTTCATTATTCTCGTCAAATTGCGCCTGTTTTTTCTTTTCCTGGTTGAAAATGCCGATGATTTTCATGCCTTGGAGGTTCTCGCTTAAGAAGGAATTGAGGATGGATGTGTTCTTTCTCTCAAGCCTATATTTGCTAGCGACCACTCCAACGAAGAAGAAGGAAACAACCCCAACGATGACCGCGAAGACAAGAAGGAGGAGGGAAAGCTTCCAGCTTAAGGTAATCATGATGATGAAGACGGTGAGGATCGTCAGTACGTTCATGACAAAACGGACGAGGACATCCGTGAAGAGGTTCGAAACTGCGGCAGTGTAGTTGGCCACCCTCGTGACAAGAGAGCCAACAGGCATTTCGTTCAACTGGTTCTGCGACATGTTCTCGATATGGGAGAAGACGTCCATCCTAAGTCTTTCGACGATGTTCTGTCCTGCTTTCTGGAGGAGCAAGGCCATAAGGAAACTAATGAGCTTGTTGATGAGGGCGATCGCGATAAACCCGGCAGCGGCACCAATAATTATCGAAAGGACGGCATTATGGATGTGCTCAGTATCAAGATAATCGACGAACCATTTCTGGATGATCGGGAGCAAAAGGTCGACGACGACGTTGAAGGCGACGACCACCAAGGAAAGAACGATTCGCCACATGTCGCCCTTTGCGTATGCAAAAGTCCTCTTTAAGAGGGTGAAGAAAGGAATCTTGCGATCACCATGAAGCATAGCTTTTTCAAACTCTTCTTCAGTCATTGGCGTTCCCTCCTTTCACTTCGGCCTCAAGTTGCTGGAGATAGACCATCTTCTGATAGGTCTGGCTCGTTTTCATGAGGTTCTCATGCGTATCGAAAGCGTCCACCGTTCCGTCTTTCATGACGAGGATGCGGTCCATCTTCCTGACGGTGGAGACTCTTGAAGCGATGACGATGGTGGTGAGTCCTTTGCGGTTTTCACTGACGTTATGGAGGATGTTCTCCTCGGTCTTCATATCAACCGCGGAGACCGTATCGTCCATGATCATGATTGGGGCGTGTTTATAGTAGGCTCTCGCAAGAGAGATGCGCTGCTTCTGGCCGCCGGAAAGAGTGATGCCTCTTTCGCCAGAGACGGTTTCGTATTTGTTAGGGAAGCTCTCCTCGATATTGCCATCGATGTCCGCAAAGTGGGCGGCTTCCTCAACTTTCTTCTGGTCGGTCTTGTCGCTAGAGAAAGCGATGTTATTCGAAATGGTGTCGCTGAAAAGGAAATTGTCCTGCGGGGCATAGGCGATATTCTCCCTGAGGGAGGTGATATCCGCTTTCATGAGATCGACGCCATCAACAAAGACGCACCCTTCATCGAAGTTGTATAAGCGAAGCAAAAGGGTGGCCAAAGAGCTCTTTCCTGAACCGATCTTGCCAACGACTCCGATAGTCTCTCCTGGCTTGATGGTGAAACTGACATCCTTAAGGGCAGGCTCGGATTCGTTTTCGTATTTGAAGGTGAGGTTCTTGAAGGTGATCTCTCCTTTGACGTCTTTGAAAGCGGTGGCGCCAACTGGCGACTTAACATCCTCTTCGGAATCGAGGAAACGGGTGATTCTCTTTAGAGACGTCTTCGCGCGGCTCTTCATGGTGACGATTTGTCCTAAGGCAATCAGAGGCCAGATAAGCAAATCGAAATAGGAAATGAATTCGACGAGCTTGCCGACGGTGATGTTGATAGGGGTGCCGAAGATATTAATCGGATCACCATGGAAGGCTTGGTAAATGAAATATCCGCCAAAACCAAGAGAAAGGCCAGCGGTGAGATAGATGATGATGTCGATGACGGTGCCTAAACCCGCCTCGATTTTGCCGAACTGATAATTAACGTCGCGGTTTTTGCGGGCGATTTTCGCAAAAGCGTGGATTTCTTTCTGTTCTTTGACGAAGGCTTTGATGACCCTGATTCCGGTGAAATTCTCATCGGCGAAATCATAGAGGCTGTCATAGGCGCTTTGTCTCTCTTCCCATTTCTTCGCCATGAATTTCTCGGAGAGTCCGCTCCAAAGAGCGATGAGGGCAATCGGGATGGCGGCGACAAGCGTCAAAGTCAGATCGACGGAGATCATTCGGACGATGACGATGATGGCAAGGAAGCTCGCGTCGATAAGCATGACGGTTCCCCATCCGAAATATTCGCCTATGGTTTCGATATCGGTCGTGAACCAACCCATGATGGTTCCGCTTTTGTTCTCGTGGTAGAAGGTGCTCGAAAGCCTCATCGACTTCTCGAACATGTCTCTTCTTAGCCCCGCTTCAATTTTCCTTGAGGCGTAGAAGATGAAAAGCCTCCAGGCGATTCTTCCGACGAGGATGATGAGCGCGCATATAATCACCTTCCAGAGGATGGACCAAAGCTCATCCTGGGACATGATATCTATATCATCGACGATGACCTGAAGATACTTAGGCACTTCCGTCTCGACGATGTCGACGATGATGAGGGCGATTGCGCCCATGATGAAAAAGAAGGCAAGCTGCTTGTAATACTTTTTGAGATACTTTCCTAGAAGCGTAGCATTTCCCTCCTGTTTCTCGGGCTTAATCTTAATTCTTTTTATGCGCTCACGCACGCACCACGAAAGCGAACATGGAAAATTGTCGCGTTTTTAAGATGAAGAAGAGCAGTCTTGAATATATAATATTCTACGGTTAGAAAACCAGCTATTGTTAGGGGAGGTTAAACAATGTTGGATAATGCGGTTCTGTTTTCCCTCAGTGCCAACCAGGATTTGGCAGAGAAAGTCGCCGAGATATTAGGCGTCACCTTGGGAGAAAGAATCATCAAGAAATTCCCTTCGGGGGAAACGATCGTCGAACCGGTCGA
>JAFYAZ010000013.1 GCA_017540455.1 Bacilli bacterium
CAGCGATGTTTCTCAGAACATCATCGGCAAACTCTTTTCCATAAAGCTCATTGATCAAACGGAAACGGGTGACGTTGACGGAGATCATATCCTTTTTGATGTTTGGATATGCCGCATCGAACTGGAGGCAGAATTTCTTAAAGAACTCAAAGGAGTAGAGGTTGGTGAGGTGGTCGATTTTGACTTCCTTGATGATGCTCCTGTCTTCATAGAGCTCAATCATTCTCTCAACGCGAGCGACAATGATTTCTGGATCTTTGAAAGGCTTCTTGATGAAGTCATTGACCCCAAGTTTGAAACATTCGCGTTCAATGTCGACTTCGCCAGTCATGACGATGACAGGGATTTTCTTAATCTCTGGGTTTTCTTGTCTTTCTTTGAGGACATGGAAGCCATCCAAATCAGGCATATAGATGTCGAGCAAAACCAAATCGATGGTTTCAAGGTGTGAGGAGATGACCTGGAGTGTCTCTCTTCCAGTGTAGGCACGGAGTATGTCGTAATCTTTTTCAAAGAAAGAGGCTAGGATATCGCCGCTGATTTCATCATCGTCCGCAATCAAAAGAGTGCGTCGAGATTGGATTTCCTTTTCACGCTTATTGCTTTCCATGTGTCTCTCCTTGGCCGTTTTTGGCTTTTCTTATCTCGGTGAGAACGAGATTGATGTCGATTGGTTTGGCGATATGACCATTCATGCCTGCGTTCAAACATTCGGTGACGTTTTCTGAGAAGGCGTCTGCGGTCATGGCAACGATTGGGACGTTCTTAGCGTAATCGCTATCGAGTTTTCTGATAGCCCTAGTTGCATCTAACCCATTCATGACTGGCATCTGGATGTCCATGAAAACGATTGTGTAACGCCCTTCGTTATTCTTGTCGGCAATAAGCTCAAGGGCGGCTTTTCCGTTCTCCGCTCTTTCGGAGGAGATGCCGTTCATACTAAGCAAGGTGGAAATGACTTCCCAGTTGATCTCATTGTCTTCGACAACCAAGACGTTGACGTTCGAAAGGTCCGTATCTTCTGCGGCCTGTTCCTCTAAAGAGGAATCCTTCGCTGTTGCATCGACAGGGATATCAATAGTTACGGTAAATGTGGTTCCTTTATCGAGTTCGCTTTCGCATTCAATTGTTCCGCCCATCAAGTCGACCATCTGCTTGGTGATGGCGAGGCCTAAACCAGTGCCTTCGATGGAATTGACGCGGCTATCTGTGGCGCGAGAGAACGGGAGATACATCTTCTCAAGATATTCCTTTGACATGCCGATACCGGTGTCTTTTATTTTGAATACAAGTTTCACGCAGCCTTCTTTTTCGCTCTCTTCTTCCCAGGTGTCGATGTCGACTGAACCGCCTTCATTCGTGTACTTAATCGCGTTCGAGAGGAGGTTTGTGAATATCTGGTTAAGCCTAAGCTTATCTGTGCAAAGAGTGTCTTCTTTGAAATCGTGCTCATGATAGGTGAGAGCGATGTGTTTAGCTTCTGCGGAGGAGTGAGAAACGCTTAAGAGGCTTTCAAAGAGTTCTTTGATCGAGAAGGACAAAGGATTGATGACGAGCTTTCCGCTTTCGATTTTGGATATATCCAAGATATCGTTGATGAGGGTCAATAAGTGGCTACTGGCCTGCTCGATTTTCCCTAGGACTTTTTGAGTTGATTCAGGGTTGTTCTTTTCCTCTTTGGCGATTGTTGTGAGACCGACAATCGCGTTCATTGGGGTACGGATGTCATGAGACATCGTGCTCAAGAAGTCTGTTTTGGCCTTGCTTGCCTTGCTAGCGACTGCAGCGGCTTCTTTAAGGTTCTTACTAAGGATGAGGAAAACGGCCACGTCAAAGGCAAAGAGAAGGCCTAAGCCAGCGACCAAGAAGATGACAACCGGCCAATTGACGTGAACATCAGCGATATCGGCTGCAGGAACCAAGGTTAAGATGGTCCAATTCCAGTTGTCGGTAGTGGAAATCTGCGAATAGGAAACATAGCAATCCTCCTTAAAGGAGTTCTTCATAACGAGGTAACCGCTGCTATGGGTGACGCTCTCTTTGAGCTCAGCCATCTTAGCTTCGGAGAGAGGGTTATAGGATTCATAGAAACCGAAGAAGCTCGCACCAGTGAAGGAGTTTCCCGAGACGATGTAGGAACCAGATTCATCGATAACCGCGACTTCTAAGTGGTCGAAAGATCCGGACGGGAAGGTCCAACGGGTTTTGAAGTTGTTGAGCAAAACAACACGGAGGAGATAGCCGTCGACCTGTTTGGTTGGGTCATTAGGATCGGTTAATTTAATGCCTGTGTAGAACGCCAAAGAACGGCTGCCGTTTGACGGGTTTACGTAAGAAGGGGTGATGTTCATGCCTTCTTTGTAGGAGGCGAAGACGCTTCCTAGGGAAGAATAGTTGACTGCAAAGTTGCCTGACTGATCGGCTCTTTCGCGGGTTGATAAACCACTTAGATCATCTTTGTAGATGACGTGGCCCATAACGGTGGAGTCGACGATGGAATCGCGAACGAAATCAACGGCTTCTTCCATGGTGCCGACGTTGTTGTTTAAATGTCTTGCCCAAGAACGGCAGAGGTGGCTCTCTCCGGTAAGGTAGGTGCCTGTGGTGTTCGCTAAGGCGGTGTTCGTGTCGTTGAAAAGGTCGAGGTTGCTTTCTCTAGCACGCTCATTTGATAAGCGTATGTATTGCCACTCGGTGATGAGAAGCCCCAATACGAAAAGAACGTTAATCAAAATGGTTGCGATATTCGCGATCTTCCTTTTGGACGGCTTATTCATCTAACTTATTTTACATTTTCTTTAGAGAAGAAGAAAACCGATATACTATTAAATTGAAGAACAGGCAGGATATTTCCATGAAGAAAACGAACCGTGTTTTCGCGTTATTGGGTCTCTCTTTTCTTGCGCTTAACGCTTGCGGACAGAACCAAAACGGCGAATTTACCCCCAAACTCGATACTGAGACCGCGTGCCACTTAACAGTCAGAGGCCACTACGAGAACTTTGAAGCTTTGACGGCCGAGTTCCACAATTTCAATGAGTACTATCCGAACGTTGAGCTGAGTTACGAGTACGACAAAGACCACAAGAAGAACATCTCCCTCTCCCTTCAGGGAGACACCCCACCGGACATCTTCTTTACCTACTCAACCATCGACTTCTCAGCGATCGACGAATACACAGAAGATTTGTCCGACAAGTCGCTTGGCTTTGATCTTTCGTGCATCCGCGACGACCTTCTTTACCGTGA
>JAFYAZ010000014.1 GCA_017540455.1 Bacilli bacterium
ACAAAAGGGGACGGCCATCTACTACCGCCCCCTTTTCTCTTAATATGTATCAGTTAGAAAGGAAGCAACATCACCATGAAGTACATCGAAGAAGTAATCGAAAAGGTCAAAAAAGATAACCCTGACCAACCTGAATTCCTCCAAGCCGTCAAGGTAGTCCTTGAGAGCTTAGAGCCAATCATCGTCAAGAACGAGGAGAAATATAGAAGAGAGAAGTTACTAGAGAAACTCGTCGTTCCAAACAACATCGTCAAATTCGATGTCAAATGGATGGATGACAAAGGAGTGGAACAGACCAACAAAGGATACCGTGTCCAGTTCAATAACGCGGTCGGCGTTTATAAAGGCGGACTCCGTTTCCATCCTTCCGTCAATCTTTCTATCCTTAAGTTCCTTGCCTTCGAGCAGTGCTTCAAGAACGCCTTGACCGGTTGCCCAATGGGTGGTGGCAAAGGCGGATCCGATTTCGATCCTAAAGGAAAGAGCGATGCCGAGGTGAAGCGTTTCTGCGTCGCCTTCATGGATAAGCTCTATCCACATATCGGCGTTGGCAAAGATGTCCCAGCTGGCGATATCGGTGTCGGTGGAAGAGAAATCGGATTCATGGCCGAGGAATATAAGAAACAGACCGGCACCTTAGGCGGTGTCCTTACTGGCAAACCTCTTTCCATGGGTGGTTCCTTATGCAGAACCGAGGCTACCGGATATGGCCTTGTCTATTTCGCCGAAGAGATGCTTAAGAAGAGACATGATTCCTTCAAAGGAAAAACCGTTGTCGTCTCTGGCTCTGGCAACGTTGCCATCTACGCGATTGAGAAAGCCTCTCAGCTTGGTGCGAAAGTAGTGGGATGCTGCGATTCCTGCGGTTGGATATATGATCCTAACGGCATCGATCTCCCTCTCCTCAAAGAAATCAAAGAAGTTAAGAGAGAAAGACTCTCTTCATATGCCGCGGAGAAGAAAGACGCTGAATACCACGAAGGCAAAGGCGTCTATTCCATCAAGTGTGACATCTATATGCCATGCGCCACTCAGAACGAGCTTGATCTCGAAGGCGCGAAGATCCTCGCCAAGAATGGCTGCTTCGCCGTCTGCGAAGGCGCTAACATGCCAACCACAAGAGAAGCGACCGAATATCTCCTTGCCAACAAAGTCTTATTCACCCCAGGCAAAGCTTCCAATGCCGGCGGTGTCTCTTGCTCATACCTTGAGATGGTTCAGAATGCCGAGAACGAATCCTGGCCATTTGAGAAGGTCGACATGAAGCTCAAAGAGATCATGGTCAACATCTTCCATAATGTCGATGAGGCCGCTAAAGAGGTTGGACAGGAAGACAACTATGTCGTCGGTGCCAACATTGCTGGCTTCAAGATCATCTATGACGCCATGACCAAAAAAGGACTTCTCTAATTAGTAAAGAAAAATGAAATCCCCTGCAAAACCAGGGGATTTTTTTGACAAGCTAATCATAAAGCGGTATTACTTCGACACAATTAAAAGTGTTCTTGTCTACGATTGACTTCGCTCGCCAATCGTTTGGGAAGATGATGCCAATCGCGTTTTTGTGTTCTTCGATAGTGTATTTCTTAGCCAGTTGGCCATAGAGATCTATCAATGATTGCAATAGATATGGGTTTGGGAAAAAAGTGTACTGGTCTGTTCTACAACAATACAACTGGATTACCCTAAATTCAGACATCGAATTATCTAACCAGGTATCTGGCAATTCAAAATAATATTCTTTTGCAAATGGATTTATCGGTCCCGTAACGATGAAGTCCTGCTTTTTAATATATTCAGCAAGATTCACATGCCCAATGTGTCGGCTAAAAGATTCAGAAGATATGCAGCTCGGTTTGATGATAAGGCTTTTAATAAGGTGAATATAGTATCGCTCCTCGTCTTTCACGTATGAGAGCAAGTAGTGCTGTCCTTCGTAGCGGAAAACCTCGATTGGCGCGATGAGTAGATTCGCTTTGCGGATTCCGATGCGTTTTGCATCCTCGTCTTTTGGATTTAGGAAAACTATGTAATTTTCAATACCGACATTTAGATACTTCTTTTCCTTTTGAGCGGTCAGGATAATGCTGATTTTGCGAACGATGTCACGAGCTTCTCCTCGGTTTGGGCTATATTCCTTAAATTGGGAAAGGAACTCCTTTTCGTGCGTTGCCGCAATGTTGATCTCCCATGGCACCTCTACATACTTGCCCTTATTAAATGTTTTGAACGTATAGCCAAAGTATTGCTCAAGGTAATCTCTGTATTTTCTTATGGTGCGGCGCTCTATTTCGAGCCCATAGATGTTTTTCGCAATATCGACGACCTCAATATCTTTTAAAGGCTTTGCTCTAGAAGATTTATTCATATATATGTCTGCTATTACATAAAGCAGTGGCCACTTGTCGTTTTTGCCAAATTGGTTGGTTTTCAAATCAAGAGTTATCATCGGTATTTATTATAAACAAAGGCATAATAAAATGCCATAAGTCGTTAAATACGATTTCAGAAACCGTAAAATTCGATACCCCTATGATATAATGCTCGCACCGTTGGAGGAAAATAATGAAAAATGAAGTTTTTAATGAGTTGAATTATTGCAAGGACACCCTCGAAAAAGAGTTGAAAAGATTGTCCTCGTACCAATCCGAATTTTTGGATTGGATCAACAACCAAAAGACCGTTGTGGCGCAAATGAAGGAAAACGGCATCCCAACCGGCGAATACGCGGATATCATCGATTTTTGCGAACTTCGCAACCGTTTCCTTTGCAAAAAAATGCTGCAAATCGACAGCTATCTTCTTTCGACTAAGAAAATGTCGTCTTATCTCGGAGGTTTAGATGAAATCGCCGACGCGGCGGAGATCGAAGGAATTGATACCCAACTACGTTTCATGATGGCTTCTTTGGGATTTTTGGTCACAGAAGAAACATTCGGCAAAGAGTTTTGATTCAAAAGGAGGAATAACAATGAAATTCGAACCAAAAACCAATTCCTGCTTCCTGCTTGAGCGCCATAAAGAGGCTCTCAAATTCCTTAAGCTTGTGAGCAAAGAAAACAAATTAGGGAAAATCGAAAACATGGATGATGTCATCGACGTACTTGATCTCGTCGGTCACGTCGAGTATTTGGAAGGCATCTTAAAAGACCATTACATAAACTTCTAAAACCTCACCCCAAAGAACCATTCGCCCACATGGTGTTTTTAAACACCCCCAAACAGGCACAAAAACATTAAAGGAGAAAAAATGTTCGAGAAAATTGCAGGCTACCAAGACGTCAAAGAAGAGCTCAATCGCATCAGGGATTGGGTTTTAAAAAGGGAAGATATCATCAGCAAAGGCGCGAAGCTTCCGAGAGGGATCGTTTTCTACGGAAAGCCAGGAAACGGGAAGACTTTGTTCCTAAGGGAATTCGCCAATTCATTCGACTATCCAACAATCACGATTGAAAGCGAAGGCGGAGACGCTTCCAAGAGAATCAGAGAGGCTTTTCTCGCGAGCAAATCAAACCCGTTCACCCTAATCCTTATAGATGAGATTGATCTCCTTCTTAGCGGAAAGGAAGATGAGCGTGCACTTCGCTTAGAGCTTGATGGAGTCGACAGCAATCCGAACGTTCTTGTTTTGGCTACCACAAATCGTATCTCCAGTCTTGGTGACGCTTTACGTCGCAACGGACGTTTCGATAGAACGATTTTCATTGGCAGCCCAGACCGCGAATCCAGAGAGTGCCTTCTTCGCTTCTACGCAAATAAATTAGGTCTCAGCGAAGAAGTCGATTTCGCCTACTTATCTAGGGTTATACCCTCGGTGAGCTGCGCGGAAATTGCCTCCATCGCCAACGACGTTTTTCTAAGATGTGGGGAAAAAGCTTCGACTCATGACTTTGAGGTATCTCATAAGAGAATATTTGAAGGGGACTTCAGTTTGCGTTCCTCCTTTGATCCATCCAGAGCCAGCCCGGAAATCGCATATCACGAAGTGGCTCACGCCCTTCTCATGCACAAATACAGCGAGTACTTCACGTTTTATGAAGCGAAATACAAGGAAGGATATCAGTCAGGTCAAGCAACCTGGTTCCCAACGGATGAACGGCCAAAGACTTCGGATTATTTCCTAAAAGACATAGAGGTTTCCATAGCGGGCCATGTCATGACTAAGCTCAAATTTCATCGACTCGACGCTGGCTGCATTGACGACCTCCAAAATTGTCGAGATAACGCCGCAAGACTCGTGAACAAATTGGGTTATCTTGGCTCCCAATATGTTCTTCCATGGTTCAACAAAGATAACAGGATGGAAACTGAAGCGAGCAAAAGACGCAATGAGAAGGCGATTGAAAGGATCATCCGTCTAGCAGAAAAGCGAGTTCGGAAATATTTAAGCGCGCACATGCCGCAAATCGACATTCTCGCAAGAACCATGATGGAGAAGGGGTTCATAGACTCCTCGGATATGGAGCGCGTCATGAATCCATCAGATTTCGCCCTTAGGAGATCTTCAAAAAGGCTTTCAGCGAGTCTCGGCGCACCCATCGCCGTCAGCCACAATGACTATGAGGAATTCAATTGGTAAATAAGAAAGGAGAACCATATATGAAAAAAGAAGAGAAGAGGCTATACCCTGGAGACGTCGGATATCCAGGAGGCGAGTACCGCGGGACTATGGTCATTGACGGAAAAGCCAAAAACGTACATATTAAAAAAGACAATAACGGAAACATCGTGTACATGAGCGTCACGGACAAATTGTTTGGTATTTTTTGATGCTAGAGAAAGGAGATAACAAAGTTATGGAAAAGAATTTTGAGGTATTGATGAACGGAAGGTATGGCGAAAAGATATTCTATTCGAAGGATGGCGAAGGCGGCTACATGGTTTCCTGCAGGGATATTGGAATGGAGAAATGCCATATGTCCAAACAGGAATTTGCTGACTTCGAAAGACGGTACGTGAAAGAGGGTGTCTCGGATTTCGATAAAAGCGACCTTCAAATGATCAAATCAAGAGCCAAACAAATGGGGAGATGGGTTCAGAGATGTTACAACTACCTTGAATACCAGCTTAAGGAAGAGGTTCTCGTCAACAGCGCCTGGATATACCAGACAATGTTAGATGCCGAAGTCTTAAATTTGACCGAAGAACAATATATCAAATGGTTCATTCTTCAGGATTTTAAGACGGAACCGGACCAGCTTTCAGAGGAGAGAAAGGAATACCTAAGAACGCTCCTATCTTTAAAGAAAAGGGCAATCGATCCTTATAACCAATAATAATCAGCATAAGAAGGAGAAAAATATGAGTGAAGAAGTATATGTTTGCGATTCTCGAGCAATCCCATTTTATAGTTTTGATGACAAGCAAAATAAATATAAAAGAATCCTTTATCTTGGGACACACATCACGACAAAGTCTTTAAATTGGGGCTTTTATTACTTCGGAGTCGGCAACATGTTTTGGAGTATCATCAAGAAAATCTACAATAGCGAAAGTCTTACTCAAGCTATTGAAGATTACAAAGAAGATTTTAAAAATACCAAAAACCGCTTTCGCAAAGACCCCAACGGACAAGCGAAGAGAACCGAGATTATGTCCGCTAAAAGGGAATCTCTAATCCAAGAGCTACAGCGACACGGCATCGTCATTAACGATTTGATTGGCCTATGCAAATGCACCGGCGCCGAAGACGGACAAATTATCGAAGATTCAGTCGTTCCAAATGATGGACGGAATGGATTTCATGATGTGCCCGCCCTGATGCGAGATGCCGAAGTCATCGTCATCAATGGAAAAGGCTTGGAAAATGGGGAGACAAGAGAAAACAGCGCACGTTATTATTTGGAATTGTTTGGCTTTTTGGACAACAGCGATATAAAGAAAAAAATAGTATATGTAAAAGGCTCTTCCTCCCGAGGATCTATTGACGAGCTTGTTGCTTACTGGAAAGGTGAATATAGTATCAACGGTGTGTTGTCTTAAAAGCTCCTGATCATACTCCTCGAATTGAAAAAAGCGCTGACTCAGTCGGCGCTTTCTTTTTTATTGTTATTAGTACTCGACTCCGCCCCACTCAGTAACGGTGAATCCGGTTCTTTCGTAATGGGTTAAGGTCTGTTCCTTGATAGGAGTCTTTTCATCCACTTTCTTGATGTGCATGAGGGTCCTGATCGTTGTGTCAGGCTCTACTGAGAACTCTAATGGGCATTCCTCATTTCTTTCTTCTGTTTGTTCGAAGTAGATGAGGGATTTCTCATTGTTCTCGAGGACTGGTAGCCAGTACATGATGAATTCATCGACTTCCCTGTTGGTGTAACCGATGTAGTCCATCTTTTCTTCTAAGAAGGATATCGCGTTCTCTTTGGTCACGTAGAAGCCTTCACTCCAATCGGTTTCGTAGTTGCCGATCTCATCGAAGTACAAGGCGTAGTATTCTCTTTCGCTTCCTTTCAAGGTGAATGTCCCATCTTCCTTAAGGTGGATGTTCCAGCCATCCTCATACTTAGGGTAGGTGGTCAATAGTCTTTCCTCTTGAACGTATGTGACCTCAAGATCCATCTCTTCCTCAGGGTAGAAGTAGATGATTGGCTTCATAGGGACAAGGGTATGGTCATCATATGTGTCTGAACAAGTATCCTCTACGCTTGAAGAGGATGAAGTGGTTTCTTTGCCAGAAAGGGATGAAGCGGTATCTGTCGTCCCACAGCTTCCTAGCAAAAGTCCAAGCAAAGGAAGGATCAATAATTGTTTTTTCATGATGCTCACCTCTTTAGTGTTCTTGGCCACCCCACTCAGTGACGGTGAAGCCATTTCTTTCGACGTGGGTCAATTGCTCTGGAGCGATATCGACAGGAGCGTCAACTTTCTTAATATGGATAACGGTCCTGATGATGGTGTCCGGTTCGGTTGAGAAGATGAGAGGAGATTCTTCATTCCTTTCCTCAGTTTGCTCGAAGTACACGAGTGACTGGCCGTTTCCTTCAAGGATCGGTAACCAGTACATGATGAATTCATCGGTCTCTCTGTTTGTGAAACCCATATAATCCATCTTCTCTTCTAAGAATGATGCAGCGTTCTCGCTTGTGACGTAGAACCCTGTTTCGAAGGTGCATTCATAATTAGGGACCGATTCGTAATAGAGACCATAATATTCCCTATTGCTTCCGGAGACGGTGAATGTGCCATCTTCCTTAAGATGGATGTTCCAACACCCGTCATATTTCGGATATGTGGTTGTGAGCATCTCTTCGTTGACGAAGGTGACGCTTAAATCCATCTCCTCCTCAGGATAGAAATAGATGACTGGTTTCTTTACTCCAGGAGGGAAGTCTGGAGTGTGCTCGATTGAGCTTTTGACTTCCGCAATGACCGATGAAATCCATTCTTCCAAATTGACGGAACTAGAACTTTCCTCCGATGGAGCGGTCGTCATGCCTGAGCAGGTCACGCTTGGATCTGCGCTCGAAAGGCCGATGCTAATTAAGAAAGGGTCTTGTGAAGATGATGACTCGTGGCCGCAACCAGCAAGCAAGAGACCTAATAGAGGGAATAAAAATACCTGTTTCTTCATAATATTTGCTCCTTCACAAATTAAGACGATTGACTGGTGAGAAACCGCTCAAAGGATATACGTTAGGAACAAAAGTTCCTTCGCAGTTTGACTTTAGCAAAGCGGAAAGAGCAAATTCAATATTTGTTTTTCATCGTGATTGAAAGTATCCCAAGCCCTTCCCAAAAACGGGTCTTTCTCGTTCTTTACTTTTGCGGGAAAAGACGAAAATAAAGATGTAAACGCTTACCTTCATTTTTCTATAGAAAAACTCCTCAATGCATATAAAATGTGGAGTATGAAAAAAGATTACGTTGCCCTCCGTTCTAAATCCTCTCTCAATAAGCATGATATTTTGACCATCTCCGGTCTTGCTAACAAAGACGTGAAGAAAGGCTTCAAAACCATCAACGCCTCTGTCGGCGCTTACTACGACGAAGAGAAGAAATTCGGAAGGGTCCCAACCATTGAAAACGCCATCAAAGAGAAATTCTCCGAGAAGATGGCCTACGCTGCGGTAACGGGACACGAGAACTATAAGAAAGGCATCCTTAGCTACGCTTTCGGGGAAAGGCTTAAGACCATCAAAGAGAAGAACGAGATCTTCTTTGGTGCCACCTTAGGCGGAACCGGTGCCTTATCGATCGCCTTCAATCTTTTCACTGATACAGATAGCCACGTCATCCTCCCAGATGTCATGTGGTCGAACTATAAGCTCATCGCCAAGAAAGCCAACTGCTCACATAGAACCTACAAGCTCTTCGACGAATCCGACAACTGGAACCTCAAGAGCATCAAAGAGGAAGTCGATGATGAGATGGCCAAAAAAGGCAGAGCCCTTCTCCTCATCAACGACCCATGCGAGAACCCAACCGGTTACAGCATGTCCAAAAAGGAATACGAAGACTTATTCGCCTATCTCAACAAGAAAGGCGAAGAAGGGGAGCTCGTCGTTCTCTTCGATATCGCTTATTACAACTTCTCAGACACTGAATGCCCTCTCTTTGAGATGCTTGAAGGTGATCTCAACTTCCTTCCTGTCGTCATCTTCTCTTGCTCCAAATCATTTGCCGTCTATGGCTTTAGATGCGGCGCCTTCATCGCCCTTTGCCCAGACAAAGAGAGCAAAGAGGATATCGGCAACGCTTTCAGAGCCCAAGTCAGAGGCACCGTCTCTTCCCCAGTCGGACCAATCCTTCATTCAATTGGTGAAGTCCTTAACGACAAGGAAGCGGTCAAAAAGGTCATTGACGAAATTAGTGTCAACAAGATGGCCCTCGTTGAAAGAGGCAATTACCTCACTTCCCTTCTTGATGAAGCAGGCATCAAACATTACCCATACAAATCAGGCTTCTTCCTTACCCTTAAAGTGGAGAATGCCGTCGCTACATTCGATGCACTTGCCGAGAAACACTTCTACGTTGTCCCAATCGACGAAGACAAGGTGAGGATCGCCCTCTCTGGTATCAGCAAGAGTGAGTGCCTAGACCTTGTGAACGCTCTCAAAGAAGTTCTCTAAAAGCATAATAAAAATGCCCCAGGTTTCCGGGGCATTTCTTTTTGTTCTTTTTTTTATTCGAACTCGATGGTGGAAGTTGGTTTGTCAGTGGCATCGAAGAGGACACGGTTGACGCCTTTGACTTCGTGGGTGATACGGTAAGCAACCTTTCTGATGAGGCTCATTGGGATATCAGAGACCTTAGCAGTGCAGAAGTCAATCGTGTCGACTGCTCTTAAGGCAATCGCGTAGTCATAGCTTCTGTCACCGTCAGCGATGCCAACGGACTTGATGTTCGTGAGAACGGCGAAGTACTGTGATGGGCGTTTGATTCCGCTCTTCTCGATCTCTTCTCTCCAGATGAGGTCAGCGTCACGTAAGATATCGAGTTTTTCCTTACGGAGCTCACCAAGGCAACGGACTCCGATGCCTGGGCCTGGGAATGGCTGACGTGAGACTTGCTCTTCTGGTAAGCCAAGGTATCTTCCAACCTCACGGACCTCGTCTTTGAATAAGTCTTTGAGAGGCTCAACAAGACCAAGGAACGGGAGGTCTTTTGGAAGGCCGCCGACATTGTGGTGGCTCTTGATGAGTTTGCCTTTGCCCATGCCGGACTCAATGCGGTCTGGGTAGATGGTGCCTTGGGCAAGATATGCGCCTTCGGTGTTGCCGGTTAAGGCTTCAGCGAAGACATCGATGAAGGTTTTGCCAATGATTTTGCGTTTTTGCTCTGGATCGGTGACGCCTTTGAGGTTGTCGAGGAAGAGCTGCTCTCTATCGAGGTAGTGGAAATCAAGAGGGAGTTCTGGGTTGTTGTCAAAGGTCGCGCAGACTTGCTCTGGCTCACCTTTTCTAAGTAAGCCATGGTTGATGAAGTAGCAGTGGAGATTCTTGCCGATCGCCTTAGCGATAAGGGCAGCGGTAACCGCGGAATCAACGCCGCCAGAGAGGGCGCAGATGACCTTCTTGTCGCCGACTTGCTTTCTGATCTGCTCAATCATGCCTTCGGCGAAGGATTTGCCATCCCAGTTCTTCTTGGCTTTGACGGTTTCGAAGAGGAATTTCTCGAGGTCTTTGTTTTCGCCTTCTTCGGAGAATTCACCAACGGTGACGTTAGAAGGAAGCTTGTCTCCGAATTCCTTCTTCACGAGCTTAGCGCCATAGGTGACGGCTAAGATAGGTTTCTTAAGTTCATAGACCCATGATGGGAGGGAAGCGCCATCCGCTTCAAGGCAATCGCCAAGGACGATGCCTTCGACGTCTTCGCTCTTAAGGGCTTCGATCTCCGTATCGTAAGCGGCGATCTCAGAGTAGACGTTCATTTCTCTGATTTGGCGGGCGATCACTTGGGAAGCGTGACCACCGAAGTCGACGACGATGATTTTCTCCATTTAATTATGGCCTCCAGTAGTTAGAACTTTCTTTTTCAAGGGTGACATCGTGAGGATGGCTCTCCTTGAGGGATGCAGAGGTGATGCGAAGGAACTTGGCTTCCTTCTGAAGGGTTTCGAGGTCTTTCGCGCCTTCATAACCCATACCTGAACGAAGACCTCCGAGAAGCTCGAAGATGATTTCATGGGCGCTTCCCTTGCAAGGGACAAGGGCCTCAACGCCTTCGGCGACGAGTTTCTTATGTGGGTCTTGGAAGTAACGGTCGCTTGAGCCGTTGGCTTGCGCCATGGCGGCTAAGGAACCCATACCACGGTACTGCTTGTATTTCTTGCCATTGATGATGACGGTGTTGCCAGGGGCTTCAGAGGTAGCGCCGAAGATAGCACCGAGCATGACTGAGTCAGCTCCAGCGACAATGGCTTTGACGATATCGCCTGAGTAGCGGATGCCGCCATCGGCGATAAGAGGGATGTTATGTTCTTTGCAGGCTTTGGCGCAATCCATGATCGCGGTGATCTGTGGGACGCCCATACCGGAGATGACACGAGTGGTGCAGATGGAGCCAGGGCCCATACCGACTTTGATGGCGTCAGCGCCATTCTCGGCAAGGCGTTTGGCACCTTCGTAGGTGGCCACGTTACCGGCAACGATATCAATAGTTGGGAAGTTCTTCTTAAGCACTTTTAAGGCCTCGACGACGTTCTTGCTGTTGCCGTGTGCGCTATCGAGGATGAAGAAGTCGACGCCAGCTTCGGCAAGGGCTTTGGCTCTTTCGAGCTTCTCGGCTTTGATGCCAAGGGATGCGCCGACAAGGAGCTTGCCATTCTTATCTAAGATGGCATTTGGATATTCTTCTTGGGAAACAACGGTGTCTTTGACCATCTTGATCTCAGCGGCCTGGGCTTCGATGGACATGTTCTTATGGATGACGCCGACGCCGCCATTCTCGGCTAAAGCGATCGCCATCTCATGCTCAGTGACGGTATCCATCGCCGCGCTCATGAGAGGGACGTTGATATTGAGGTTTCTGGTGAGACGGGTTTTGAGAGTAACCATGTCAGGTGTGATCTCGCTATACCTAGGGATGAGGAGAACATCATCGAATGTGAGGCCGAAGCCAACGATTTTGTCATCAAATTGCATTTAAGACACCTCCTTTTTAGTTAGAAAACTAACCAAAGTCTTTTTATTGAAAATCATTATATCTTCTAGGGGAGTAAGGTTGTATCCATTTTGTTATGTAAGCGGTTCCCCCTTAACTATTTGCCATCCCAAAAAGCGGAATAATAGCCAAAGAATCAGAGAAGCTCAAACGAAGTTCGAGATTGGATGGTTTTACATGTTTTTTACATACTGTAGCAAGAGGCGCCAAAAGTTAGGGTTTCGCCTTACTTGTAACGTTTATTTCAATTTGGTTGCATTAAAACGATTTTCCTACTCTCTGGCTATCAAAAAGAGTACATTCCATCGAAAGAAACCGCTCACGATGATTTAGGGTGTTATCTCAAAACAGAATCACAAGAAAAATGTACGAAAGCAGGAGGGGTTTCTTCTACCGACTTACCGATATTTCATTTGCAAATCAAAAATATGGACCAAAGCCCTTCCTGCGTGTGAACATTAATTGCAAACGCGCATATATAGGCCTACAATAAAGTCCATAAACATAAATTATGTCCAGTAGGGGAAAACATCTGCCCTTAAATGGAAGCGCTTTCACCTTTAGAATGGACACAAACACAAGGAGTTTACCCTTTTATGGAATATTTCCCATTCGTCAAAGCGGTCCAATACAAAGGACCAACCTCAACTGAACCATTCGCGTTCAAGTACTACGATGCCAACCGCATCGTCCTTGGCAAGCCAATGAAAGATTGGATGCCATTTGCCATGGCCTGGTGGCACAACCTCGGCGCTGCCGGTACCGACATGTTCGGCGGCAACACCATGGACAAGTCCTGGGGAGTCGATAAAGAAAAAGACCCAATGGGCTACGCCAAAGCCAAAGTCGACGCCGGCTTCGAATTCATGCAGAAGATGGGCATCGAATACTACTGCTTCCACGATGTCGACCTCGTCCCAGAGTGCGACGACATCACCGTCATGTACCAGAGACTCGATGAGATCGGTGATTACCTTCTCAAGAAACAGAAGGAAACCGGCATCAAGCTTCTTTGGTCAACCGCCAACGCCTTCGGACACCGCCGTTTCATGAACGGTGCTGGTTCCAGCAACTCCGCCGAAGTCTATTGCTTCGCCGCCGCCCAGATCAAGAAAGCTCTTCAGCTCTGCGTCAAACTCGGTGGCAAAGGCTATGTCTTCTGGGGTGGACGTGAAGGCTACGAAACCCTTCTCAACACCGACATGAAGTTCGAACAAGAGAACATCGCCAACCTTATGAGATGCGCCCGTGACTACGGCCGCAAGATCGGTTTCAAAGGCGACTTCTACATCGAACCAAAACCAAAAGAGCCAACGAAGCACCAGTATGACTTCGATGCCGCTACCGCCATCGGATTCCTCCGTCAGTACGGTCTCGACAAAGACTTCAAGATGAACATCGAAGCCAACCACGCTACCTTAGCTGGCCACACCTTCGAACACGAACTCCGCGTCTCCGCCATGAACGGCATGCTCGGTTCCATCGACGCCAATGAAGGCGATATGCTCCTTGGATGGGATGTCGACCGTTTCCCAGCCAACGTTTACAGTGCGACCTTCGCCATGCTCGAAGTCATCAAAGCCGGTGGACTTACCGGTGGCTTCAACTTCGACGCCAAGACCCGCCGCGCTTCCAACACCTATGAAGATATGTTCAAGGCCTTCGTCCTTGGCATGGATACCTTCGCTTTAGGTCTCCTCAATGCCGAAGCCCTCATCAAAGATGGCCGCATCGACAAGTTCGTCGAAGGCAGATATGCTTCCTTCAAGACCGGCATCGGTGCCAAGATCCGCGATCATTCCGCTACCCTTGAAGATTTAGCTGCCCACGCTCTCGAAGCCAAGGTCTGCGAAGATCCAGGCAGCGGCGACGAGGAAGAACTCCAGGAAATCCTCAACCAGGTCATGTTCGGTAAGAAATAATGGACCACTACATTGGCATTGACCTCGGGACTAGCGCCCTCAAGGCCTTATTCGTCCGCGAAGACGGAAAAATCTGTGCCAAAGCTAGTGTCCCTTATGATTGCTCCCATCCACATGAATTCTGGTCGGAGCAAGAACCTTCCCTCTGGTTCAGCGCTTGCAAGCAAGCCATCAAAGAATTAGTGCGCGTCACCGGCGAAAGTCACGTCAAAGCGATTGGTATCGCCGGTCAGATGCATGGCCTTGTCATGCTCGATGAGAATGACAAAGTCCTTCGTCCAGCCATCCTCTGGAACGATGGAAGAAGCCAGGAAGAAACTGACTACCTCAATAACAATATCGGCAAGGCGAAATTAACCGAATTAACCGGCAACATCGCCTTCGCCGGTTTCACCGCACCAAAGATCCTCTGGGTCAAAAAGCATGAGCCAAATGTCTTCGCCGCTACGAAGAAGATCATGCTTCCAAAGGACTATCTTAACTACATGCTCAGTGGCAAATTCGTCACTGACTATAGCGATGCCAGCGGCTTCTTGCTCTTAGACGTCAAGAACCGCAAATACTCCAAAGAAATGCTCGACATCTGCGGCATTACCGAAGAGATGATGCCAGAGCTCCACGAGTCTAGCGACGTCATCGGCACCCTCAAAGAAGAATTCGCCAAAGAGTTCGGAATCGAAGGTGAGTGCAAACTCGTTGCTGGCGCTGGAGACAACGCTGGCTCAGCGATCGGCACCGGAACCATCGGCGAAGGAAGATGCAACATCTCCCTTGGCACCTCCGGAACCATCTTCATCTCCTCCTCCCATTTCTGCCCAGACGTCAAAAACGCCCTTCACTCATTCTGCGATGCCGCAGGTGCTTACCATCTTCTTGGCTGCACCCTCAGCGCCGCAAGTGCCCGTAAGTGGTGGTTAGAGCAGATCAGAGAGACCGAAGACTTCGCCAAAGACGAGATCGATGTCAAAGGCGCGAAGGAGAGCAACGTCTTCTTCATGCCATACCTCGCCGGCGAACGTTCCCCATATAACGATGTCAAAGTGAGAGCAGCTTTCCTTGGCTTAGACTCCACGACCACCAAGGCCGATATGTCTAGAGCCGTCATGGAAGGCGTTGCCTTCTCCCTCAAGGATTGCCTTGACGCCGCCAAAGAAGACGGCGCTTGCCCACAGATGGCCACCATCTCTGGCGGAGGCTTCCGCAGTGAGGAATGGTGTCAGATCTTCGCTGACATCTTCGAAATCCAGCTTTCTAAGCTTGACGGCAACGAAGGACCATCCTTCGGTGGCGCCATCCTTGGTATGGTTGGAGATGGAAAATACGAGTCTTGCGCCCAAGCGGCCGCCAAGATCATCAAGAAAGCGAAAGTCTACTTCCCTAACGAAGCGAAGTTCGCCTACTACCGCGCCAAACACGCCAAATACAAGAGCATCTATCCTCTTATCAAACAGATAGAAGATTAAAGGAGTCTATCATCGATGTCAGAGAAGACGGTCTCGTTTGAGGAGGGTCGTTCCAACAGGGTGAACTACCTCTATCATCAAGACGACGTGAATCTTACGTTTTCCGCCCATTTTCATGACAGCTTTGAGTTCCTTTATTGCTACGAAGGACTGTTGAAAGTCTCGATCGACAAGAATGATTTCACGCTTCACGCAGGTGAGGCCGCTCTCATCCTTCCGAATCAGATCCATCTCTACGAGACCGTCGGTTCTTCTAGAAGCTACCTCTGCATTTTCTCTCCTGACCACGTCGATGCGTTTTACCCATCGACGGTCAAGGAGTGTGCAGTCAACCCAGTCTTCAAATTCGACAAATACCTGAATCTTATAGAGGACATAAAGCACTCGGGCGATCCTTATCTTATCCGCAGTGCTTTTTATTTCATCGCGAGCATCTATAGCAAGCTCCCGAAGATGCCAAGGGAAAAGAAATTCACCACTCTCGTCGGCCAGGTTCTCTCCTATGTCGAGGAGAACTACAAGACCAACATCTCCCTTGACGACTTCTCGAAGAAAGTCGGTTACGACTACCATTACCTCTCTAATGTCGTCAATGACGGCCTCAAAGAGAACTTCAGAAGCTATCTCAACAGGTTCAGGGTCCAAAAGGCCATCGAACTCCTTAAGAGAGAAGATGTCCAAATCCAGGAAGTGGCGGAGGAAGTCGGTTACGACTCACTTCGCACTTTCAACCGCAACTTTTTGAAAATTATCGGTAAGACCCCAAGGGATTACCGTGAGGAAATACTGGAGGAGAACAAATGAAACAGCAAGTATTCAATCCTTATTTGCCATTAGATGAATACGTCCCTGATGCCGAACCTCATATCTTCGGCGACAGAGTCTACATCTATGGTTCACATGATCGCTTCAACGGCCACGATTTCTGCGTCTTAGATCACATCACCTATAGCGCCCCAATCGATGACCTCAGCGACTGGCGTTATGAAGGCGTCATCTTCAAGAGAAGCGATGACCCACATAACGGCAAGAAGGGCAGAAGCCCTCTTTATGCCCCAGATGCCATTCAGGGCCCAGATGGAAAGTACTATCTCTACTACTTCGCCGCTTACCACAATGAGATCGGCGTCGCCGTCTGCGATACCCCATGCGGACAGTTCAAGCCTATCGGCTATGTCCACCATGCCGACGGAACCCACCTTGGCAGAAAGAAAGGCGATGGCTTCGCTTTCGACCCAGGCGTCTACGTCGAAGGAAATGACGTCTATCTCTACACCGGCTTCGGCCCAGTCCATTACCCACTTACCTTAGGTAAGCAATCCAAAG
This sequence comes from Bacilli bacterium, assembly GCA_017540455.1. Taxonomy (GTDB): domain Bacteria; phylum Bacillota_I; class Bacilli_A; order RFN20; family CAG-826; genus UBA4951. The sequence goes on from JAFYAZ010000014.1 coordinate 16,313, forward strand.
AGGGTGCGACCTGCTGCAAGCTCGACAAAGACATGATGACCATCATCGGCGAGCCAAAGATCATCTGCAAGGTTAAGAGAAACAGCAAAGGCACCGAATGGGAAGGCCACGAGTTCTTCGAAGCTTCCTCCATGAGAAAGATCGGTGACAAATACTATTTCATCTATTCTTCCTTCCTCGGACATGAGCTCTGCTACGCCATCTCCGACAAACCAGATGGCGAGTTCCACTTCGGCGGCACCATCATCTCCATCGGTGACGTTGGCCTTGGCAAACATAAAGATGTCAAGACCGCCAGCAACTACACCGGCAACACCCATGGTTCCATCCTTACCATCGGCGACAAGCACTATATCTTCTATCACCGCCAGACCAACAGAGATTGCTTCTCCCGTCAGGCCTGCGCCGAAGAGATCAAAATCGAGAAAGATGGCTCGATCAAACAGGTTGAAGTCACTTCCTGCGGCTTAAATGGCGGACCCCTTAGAGCCGAAGGTTCTTATCCAGCCTACATCGCTTGCAACCTTACTTCTCCAAAAGGCGGCAAGTTCATGAGCCCATTCAAGTGCGTTGGCCATCCATACTTCACCCAGAGCAAGGATGAGAAACCTGTTCCTTATATCGCCAATGTCTATAATGGCGTCAAAGCCGGATGGAAATACTTCGACTTCAAGAATGAGAAGGTTGACTTCTCCATCACCTTAAAAGGCAAAGCCGACGGTTACTTCAAAGTCATCATCGATGACAAGGAAGTCGGCAAAGTCGAAGTCAAGCCAAGCAAAGAGCTCGCCACCTTCAAGAGCGAGATCAAAGTCGAGAAGGGCAAGCACGCCTTATTCCTCGAATACGTTGGCAAAGGCAAGTGCGATTTACACACCATCGCCTTCAACTAAGCGACAATCTTAAAAATTAAGACCCTGTTTATCAGGGTCTTTTTTCTTTACCTTTCATTTCTCTTGTTTAATATGTCGGATACGATATAATTAAGGCATGGAAAAGAATTTCGAATCCTTATATCTCAAAAACCAGATCTGCTTCCCGGCATACGCGGTGGCGAATAAGATACTTCGCCGCTACCAGCCTCTTCTTAAGAAACTAGATCTCACTTACACCCAGTACATCACGATGATGGTGTTATGGGAGAAGAGGAAGGTTAACGAGAAAGATCTTGTGGAGGCTCTCTATCTCAAAGCCAACACCTTAACCGATCTCTTAAAGAAGCTTGAGGCTAAAGGATACGTTACGATTTCCAAAGACAAAGAAGACAAAAGGAACATCATCATCTCTCTTACTGACAAAGGCTTAGCCCTGAGAGATAAAGCAGTGGATATCCCTTCCTGCATCTATCAAGACCACTGGCTGACTGATGAAGAGTTCTTAGTATTCAAGAAACTGCTGGAGAAGATGCTAAAAGGAAACTGGTAAACAAAGGAGAAACTTATGGAACACTATTTCTACGACATCAATGTAACGCGCGCGGATGGAAGCGAGCTCTCACTCAGTGAGTACAAAGGCAAAGTCGTCCTTATCGTCAACACCGCTACAGGATGCGGATTCACCCCACAATACGCCCCGATCGAGGAGATGTATAAGAAGTACCATGACAAAGGATTAGAGATCCTTGATATCCCTTGCAATCAGTTCGCAGGTCAAGCCCCAGGAACCGATGAGGAGATCCATGAGTTCTGCACCCTCCATTACAACACAACCTTCCCTCAGATGAAGAAGAGTGACGTCAATGGCAAGAACGAGATCCCTCTATATACCTATTTAAAGAAAGAGAAGGGGTTTGAGACCTTTGGCAAAGGCCCTAAAGCGTTCGGCATGAAGGTCGTCGCCAAACTCAAAGACAGCCATTACAAAGAGAACCCTGACATCAAATGGAACTTCACCAAGTTCGTGGTCGATAGAAAAGGAAACGTCGTCGCAAGATTCGAACCAACCATCGATATGCAAGAGGTTGAGAATTGCATCGTCTCCTTACTCTAAGAAATAATTAATTAACAGCCGACACATAAAATCCCAGGAGGAATATAAAAATGGAAAAAATCGAATTTCTCAAAGCGTTAGCCAAAGGTTGGTTTGGCAATAGCCAACAGCATAGCATCCACGCAGAGCTTTTAGCCGACAGAGGCTTCAAGGCCCTTGCCGATAAGATCGCTGCCGAATCCGAGGAGGAGTGGAACGAAGCCAAAGAGGTCAATAAGCGCCTCATCGAACTCGGAGAGACCCCTGAAGTGGCCATCGCCCCATACCCAGTCATCAAAGACGTCAAAGAGATGCTCGAGTATGACTGCAAAGAAAGCGCAGAAGCTCTCCCAGCCATGTCCAAGGCCTTAGCCCTTTTCGCCGATGATTATGTGACCGCGAGCATGATCCAGAAATTCATCGTCGATGAGCAAGAGCACTATAACTGGGTGAGAGCCCATCTCAACCT
>JAFYAZ010000015.1 GCA_017540455.1 Bacilli bacterium
AAGTCTTATAGGTGGAGGGGGAAAAATGCCGATCTCAAAACGTACGGCGATTGGCTTCATTGCCGGCAACCAAGAAGCCATCGAAAAAGTATACCTTGAGTACAAAAATCTCATGTATTTCGTCATCGCCGCCTACGTCAAAAACCAAGACGACTGTGACGATGTTTTGAGCGAGGCGTTCCTTAAGGCGGTTGAGCATAAGGATCAACTAAAAGATCCTAACAAACTCAAATCCTTCCTCTGTTCGATCGCCAAAAATAAGGCTATCGATTTCATGAAGAAGAACAGAGCTCTCCCTTCCTCCGATCTCATTGAGGAGATATACGGCGAAGAAGAAAGAAGCAACCCTGTCCTCAACATGATCGAACCCCTCCTTTCCAACAAGGAGACAATCATAGTCTATCTACGCGCAATCCATTCCTATTCCTGGGAGGAGATCGTCGAGGAAACCGGCATTCCCGAATCATCCGCCAGGAGAATCTACACGAACGCGAAAGAGAAACTAAGAAAGGAGCTATTATGGGCTTAGACAAAAGAATGAAGAAAAGAATCCAACAGATCGACAAGAACCTGGATGCCATAGTTAAGAATCCTTACGAGAAAAAAGAAATAATCGAAAAGAAACCTACGAGCTTCCCAACATGGGCAAGGTGGGCTCTCCCTCTTGGCGGCGCGGTTTTGACTGCTTCTTTGGCCTTAGGCATCGTTCTTCCTATTACCCTCTTAGGAGGAGGCTTAAACGCCAACCCAGGCACCGCAACAGCAAGCGCGCCTTCACGCACTGACAACGACAAGGACAATCCTCGTGAACCAAGCGGTTCTATGACAAAACATAACCCGAACCATTATGACGAATACCAAGATGGAACTTACACGCCTGAAAACCTCAATTGCCTAATCTCTCCAAACAAAGGAGCTACCAGAGATGGTGTCACCAGCCGCATGAGTGAAACCACATACAATTCCTATAAGGCTTTTGCGAAGAAATTCGTCACTTTGATGATGGAAGTCAATAATCCTGCCGGTTCTTCTGAAGAGAGCCTTGCCATCTCGATCCCTGACGCTTACATCGCTCTCGCCATCACCGGAATCATCTCTGATGAAAATGGTTTGCAGGATGTTCTGAGTTATCTTGAGTTGGAAAACATAACCGCTCTTAAAAACGCCGCAAAACAAATCATCTCCAATCTCGGAACGATGGAAAAAGATTATGGAGGAAACGACGTCGGAGGACTCAATCTCAATTCCATTTGGCTCAATCCGGAAAAGATGTCCTTGCTCGCCGAAAAAGATGAAGATCTCTATCGCGACCTCAAAAATATCTTTGAGGCTTCTCTCTATCTCGATGGGCTTACCAGCAACAAAGCCAAGCAGTACATCGGCGAGAATGGATTGCCTGATAAGCCTATCCCAAATATCGAGCTTCCTCACGATGACAATCCTGCCGCTGTAAGCGTTATGTCCGTCTATTACGATATGGATGTTTTTGAGGCCTCGGATTGGTATCGGAGCGAATATCAGAGCGGCCAACATACGATGAGCTACACGTTTGGTGGAGTGACCAAGCAGGTCGATTACATTGGCAAAACTGAACGCCACAAAGAAATCTTCGAAAACGACAATCTCACTGGCACGACCATGTCGCTTGATAATAGCCATATCAACTTCTTCTTACCGAAGGATGAGACCGCTATGCCTAGCACGATTCTTGATGATGTGCTCGATAAGAATTACTCTCCTAAAACATTCACTTACACAAGCAAAACCGGAGAGGAGGAAGACACCACTCTATGCGATGTTAATGTGTCTGCCCCATACTTCTTCTTGGAGAATAAGGCGCTTTTAGAAAGAGAATACTTACTTCCACTCTTCCCTAGCCTCACTTCCCATGGAGTTGCCTCACGTCTTGCTTCATCGAAGAACGGATTACCTGTCGCTCTCGAATCCATAATGCAGTTCTCTACCATGAGATTCGATTACAACGGTTTCTATTCTTGCTCCGCGACGATTACGCTCTCTGATACGGCGTCTGCCAATCGTGACCCTGTGGTGGTTGACTTCGCTTTGAACCGTCCTTATGCGTTTGAAAGAAGCAGATATATCCGTAACAGTGACGGCGGTGCTTACGAAGTCCCTATCATTGTTGGCGAGATCGTCGATCCTAATTACCTCGTCTAACAAAAGAGGCCACGGAAAAGTGGCCTTTTCTTTTAGAAAGGTGTTGCGGTTTCCCTTCTTTTTAGAGTTCAATTAAGGGGTATGAAAAAGAAGATAATCGTTTTGGTTGTGAGCCTCTTGCTCATTTGTCTCATCACTTTCAGCGCCCGACTCATCCCTGGGGACATCGTTTTTGCTCTCAGATTCGCCCTTATAGTCCTTATCAATCTCCTTAATGGAGCGGTCGCTTTGGTGGCCATCAAGATCACGGGCATTAAGATTGGTGTTGAGCTCGCTAACTGGAAATCCTATTTGATCGGTTTAGGCGTCGCTCTCGTATTATCTTTCTTCATCGCTTTCTTACCGGCCCTCTTAGGCTTTTCCCTCGTCGGAGATCATGTTGATTTTTCCCCGGCGAACCTCTTCCTCAACCTTTTCTTCTTTATGATTATCATTGGACCGGTGGAAGAGCTTATCTTCCGAGTCTATGTCCAGGAGACCTTCATTGGTTTCTTCACCAAGCATAAGTGGATTGCCGTCATCATTGCCTCTGCGTTATTTGGTCTATGGCACTTCATCAATAACGGCGACTTCGCCCAAGTCCTCTTCACCTTTGGCATCGGCGCGGTCTTTGGCTTTGCGAAATACTTCATCAAGGAATGCAAGTTCGTCGGTGTGGCCTTCGCCCATGGCCTCTATGACTTCCTAAACGTCATAGTCCGATTCTTCGTCGTTTAAAAAAGACCGGTCATCCGGTCTTATTATTTGATTTTCTCTTTCTTGAGATCGTATATGGCTTCGACTGCGAATCTTATCTTGGTCAGCCATTTTTCTTTATGGAGAGGATAAGCGAAATATGTCTCATCAGGGGAGGAGAGGTCAATGAGTCCTCCTTTCCCTTTCCAGTTGTAGTCGATATGAAGACCAAAGCTCTGAAGAGGTTCCCTATGGAAGACGATTCCACTTGGTCCTTTGACGATGATTCCATTATCGATGTCATGGGTGAGGTGGTATTCTCCTTCTAGAGGAACGAAGCCAATCTTGACGCCTTCCATCTTCTTCATTCGTATATCGTCTTCGAAGTGATATGTTCCATCTCTGACTTCTTTCTCGACGTTGGATTTCTCCCATTCGAACCAACTAGAGATCTTGGTGAATTTGGCTTCTCCGTTGACGCAAGACAAAGTCCCATCTTCGTTCAAGCGATATTCTACTCCGCATGAGTCGCATTTGAGGGTGTCTCCATTTGAAGACATCTCAAATTCTTTTCCGCAGTGGGGGCACTGATAAAGGACCCTCTCAAGCCCGACCGCTCTATTCGGATAATCGATTTTGATGTGGTTTTGCAGTTGATATTCTTCTTCGTCAAAATTGAAGCAATTCCTGATGATTTTCTGAATATCTCCAGCAGAAAGCTCCTCAATTTCGCTTTTTGAGATGACGCATTCCATCTCTGCGGTGATTGGGACTGGCCTAACTTGTTGGTCGCTCCACTGAGGTTGGCGAAGATAGCTTCCGTGGCAGTTAAGGAAGACGACAGGGACTTTCATGTATTTGATGAGTTTGCCTAATCCTTCATCGATCCTCAAAGGTTTGCCAACGAAGGAATAAACGGCCTCAGGATACATGACCATGATCTTTTTCTTCTTTTTGAGGACATCGGCCATGCTGATAAGACTTCTAGGGTCATTAACAAAACGCCTCTTCGGCATGATGCCGGAATGGACGCAGACGAAATACTTGTCGATGAATTCCTCGGCTGCGCAAACCCAGTAGCTTCTTCGAGGGCTGGTCGCTCCTAAACCGAGATAGATATCCATGAAGGAGGAGTGGTTCGACAAAAGGATGTATGGAGGCTTTGGCATCTTGCCGATCTTCTTGATCGTCGCCTTTTCTTTCTTCCTCGCGAAATAGGCGGCAGTCCTGATGATGAAAGAGAAAAGGAAAAGGATCCTTTTCGGCTTCATATGGACATCAATCCTTTTGATTTTCTTCATCGTTAGGAAAATTATAGACCCTCGAGTAAGCCATTCCTATGTGCTTATTTCTTCCTTTCGCGCACATTCGTCCGTAAAATAAATTTAATCGAGGAAAGATTATGAAAAGAAAGACTCCTTTTTTGATGGCCACCATGCCTCTATTTGCTATTGCGACCTTGGGCGGTTGCAATACCACCCCACGCAATTCGACGCCTAAGAGCGAAGAGCCAGAGGAAAGCAAGCCTCTTGAGGTTGGCGACACCGTCAGGATGTGGACCTCACCAGAGGACTACGAGAACGCCCCTTTAGGTTTAGCGGAAGGATCAGGCACCGTCGCCATCTCTGAAGATGATGGATACGATGACTATTACTCCCTTTCCTACACCCTCACAAAAGAAGGATATATCGGAAGCGACCTCATCGAGGAGCCGTATTTCAAAGATGAAGACGCCAAGAACGGCGACATCATCTCCCTTTACTATTACCTTCCTGCGAATAGCAACATCAAGACCATCCAGTTAGAGGCTCTCCCATGGAATAGCCGTGCCTCAAGCGTCTTAGGCGAAGCGGTCACCGTCACCTCTAGCGTAGAGGGCGAATGGAATCAGATGGAAATGACCTATGACACCCTCGAAATGCTTGGCTCATTAAGGATTAACTACACCCTTACGGACTCCACAAAACAAGGAAAGATCCTCCTCGATGACATTGAGATCACCTATGGTGAAGAAACCGTTAAGACCAAATACGAATTTAATGACGAATCCCTCTATCAGACATATGAGGATTACTTCAAACTCGGAACCTGCATGTCAGACACGATGGTAAGAAATACCGAGATCAGGAAAATCACCATCGACAACTTCAATTCCATCACCGCGGAAAACGAAGGAAAACCTGAGCGAATCCTTGACCAAGAAGCGTGCCAGGCTCTTCTTTCTAGCGATCCAGCAGGGGTTGCCATCACCACAAAGCCATTCGAGAGAATCTACGATTGGGCGGCTGAGAATAACATCGGAGTGAGACATCACACCTTTGTTTGGTATTCCCAAACCCCAGCCTGGTTCTTTACGACCGACTACACCCAGAACGGCCCGAAAGCGAGCCGTGAGCTCATGCTCGAGAGAATGGAGAATTACATCAAAACAACCATTGAGATCCTCAATGAAAGATGGCCGGAAACCGTGTACGCCATCGACGTCGCTAACGAAGCGGTCGAAAACGGTGGACTCAGAACAAATAACAACAACTGGTACACCACAGTTGGAGATGACTTTGTTTATTACGCTTTCAAATACGCTTCCGAAATCAAGGAAGAGTTAGAGATGGACGTTGAGCTTTATTACAACGACTTCGCCTTCGACTATCAGCCAAATCTTTGCCAGTGGGCTATCAATAATATCCTCAAAGACGCCATCGCCGAGAACCTCATCGATGGTGTCGGCATTCAAACCCACTTAGATTCCGGTGCGAATATGGACAACATCATCAACGACGCCAAATACATCAAACAAGCAGGTCTTAAGTGCCAGCTCACCGAGATCGACATCACCACAAACGGCACAAGCCAAAACGAATACGATAAGCAAAGCAACGCTTACAAGACCCTCATTAAGAAGGTTCTTGATAACAACTCCTTAAGACAGACCGATATCAATGCCGTCATCCTTTGGGGCGTCACCGATAACCTCTCCTGGAAACGCAACCAGTACCCTCTTCTCTTCACCGAAGAATATGAGAAGAAGCCATGCTACACCGGTTTCCTCCAAGCCTTATCCGAAGCCAACATCTAGGCTTCTCGGAAACCATACGTTTTTGATATAATCAAACGGAAAGGTCAAAAAAGTGAAGGTTGAATCAAGACACATAACCGCCGTGATTTTTGACATGGACGGGGTCATCTTCGATACCGAAAGCCTTTGGAAAAAGGCCTTTTTGGCCGCTAACAAGAAATTCGAAGTCGACATCTCCGAGGAATACCGAGCCGGGATGTGCGGCAAAAACGAGAAGCTTGTCCGTGAGGAGCTTAGGGTCCATCGCCCATCCTTGGACGTTGACGCTTACCGCGACTTCATGCTCGATAGCGTGAACCACGATATCTCCGTTGGTGATTTCGAAATCAAACCAAACTTCAAAGAGATCGTTGCTTATCTCAAAGACAAAGGAATCAAAATCGCTCTAGCGACTTCCTCCCATAAAGCGAGGGCAGAGAACCTCTTCAAACTAAAAGGAATGGAAATTGCATGGGTTTTTGATGCCGCCATATACGCGGAAGACGCTTTAGGCAAATCAAAACCTGATCCATTCATGTTCTTAGAAGCCGCCAAGAAAGTAGGGGCAGAACCATCTGAGTCCATCGTTGTTGAGGATTCCATCAACGGCATTGAAGCGGCCGTAAGAGGTAACCTCATCCCTGTCATGGCGGTTGATCTCATCCCACCAAACGAATTCGCAAGAGAACACGCTTATATAATCAACGACCTCAGCGGTTTAAAGGAACTCATCAAGTAATATGGAAAAGATCGATATCAAGAGCTGGGCGAGAAGAGCCCAATATGAGAACTTCGTGGGATATACAAACCCTGTGTTCTCAGTCACGGTGAGACTCGACGTCACCAAACTCGTCTCCTTCTGCAAGGAGAAAGGGAAATCTTTCTTTGCCACCTTCCTCTACATCATGAGCGAGTCCATGAACGAGATCCCAGAATGGAGAATGAGAATTAAGGATGACGAGGTAGTTATCTTTGATAAAGTTCACCCAAGCTTCGTCGTCTTGAAAGATGACGATGAACTCGCAACATGCATGAGCGAGGCCATCTCCGACTACGAGACCTTCCACGATAAGACCAAAGAAATGATCGCCAAAGCCAAGAGCGAAAAATCAGGGGCTTTCGAATCGGTCAAGAGAGTGGACAGAATCTTTGTCTCGACCCTCCAGTGGATCGATTTTACCTCGATGAGCAACCCATATAATTTCGCCGACAAAGAGCAAACGAGCATCCCAAGGGTCACCTGGGGCAAGTACGTCCTCAAAGGTGAGCGATACGAAATGGCCTTCGATGTTGCCGGACACCACGCCTTGGTTGATGGCGTCCATTCCGCAAGGCTCATCAACAAGATTCAGGAAAAAATAGACGACATAGAAAATCTAAAGTGAGGTAACACCATGAGAGGAAAGGTATTCATCGCCTGGAGCGGAACGAGATCAGTCGCCGAGAAAGTCAAAGAGATACTCGATAATGAGCATGACTACATTTGCTATATCGGCGGTAACTCTGACAACAATTCCCAATATTCGTCAGTAGGGGATACGATCATCCAGCAGATCAAAAGCTGCAACCAAGCCATCGTCATCTTCCAGAACAAACAAGATGGCAACGTGAGCAACAACGTCTTCTTTGAACTTGGCTATGTCTTAGCCAGATACGGCACAAGGAAAACCCACTGCGTCAAAAAGAGAGAAGAGAAGATTGTCCTCCCATCCGACTTCGATAGTTCCTTCGTTGAACCTATTTCATCAAATGATGAAGAGGCTTTCGCAAGAGGCATCGTCGATTATTTCCTCAAGAGGCAGAAGATGTCGATCCCTGAGGAGAAGATGACCCTTATCGACAACCGTTACAAAATCAAAGAAAAAATCGCCTCCCATTATTCGGCTGCCGGTTCGATGTGCTCTGATTATGAACTTGCCCAGTACATCATCTTCTACATGCAAGCTGCCCATATGTTTGAGGACGAGAAGAAAGTCCAAAAGGAAATCGAGAAGTTCTATCGTGAGCATAACACCGAGTTCTCTTTGGAACTCAGATGCGCGGTCAGGATGTGTCTTTCTTTCTTCAAACTCACAAGTGAGATCAAAGTCTACCCAGAGACATCGAACGTCTATATCGACGAAGATACTTTCTGCGATTTCAGGGAAAGCTATCAACAGATTTACGACGATCTCGATTTAGATAATCCTGAGGTCAAAGATTATTTCTCGCAGTGGATGAGGACCTATGTCAACAACCATTACTCATTCGTCTACATGCTCTTTGCCAACAACGAGAGCCTTGATATGGAAACAAGGAAAGGTCTCCATGAGAGAGCAGTTGAATCGTCCTATAAGACCCTTGAGAATCTTGAGGTTCTTGAGAGCTTTGGAAAGAAGGATGACTGCGCTGATGTGATCGGGCTTGACTCCCTCATCAGAGCCTACGTTTTTAGGAATCTTTATCTCTCCTGCGATTTCTTAGGCAAGAAAGAAGAAGCCAAAGAATGGCTTAGCAAAACCGTTAAGGTGAGGTCCAAACTTAGAAAGACCTTCGAAGGCATCATCGACACACAGATTCAGAATACCTTCTGCATGGAATACTACCTCGCCATCATCGATTACTATTGCTACATGGATACCTTCGACAAGAAACACAACCTCAACTCGATGAAGACATATCTCGATGAGGTAAGCAAAGACAAGAAAGAGAACGCTTATCTAAGGAGAATCGCTCTCTTCTACGAGAAAGAGAAAAAGGAATAAAAGAAAAACCGGGCCGAACCCGGTTTTTTTGTTTTTTGCTTTAACTTAATAGCTGCTTGAGCTGCTGTTGTCTTGTCTTCTCTGATCGGTGATGTTATCGATCGCGATGACGAGAGCGACGAAGAAGGCCAAATCTTTCTTGTATTCGTCATCGATATCGAGGACGAAGGAATCTCTTAAGGAGATCTTTCTTGCGACGTGGCCGATTTCCTTGCCCTTAAGGGAGATGTGGTAGTCGAAGCAGAGGATGTTGCCCTTGATTTCGATCTGACCGAGTTTGGTGTCGATGAAATAACGGTCATGTAAGGACCAGAATTTCTTCTTCATGTAGGCAACCTGATTGCCATCCTTGTCATAGACCAAGGCTTTTCTCACGAAGAAGGTCCAGAATTTGTTTCTGACGGTGTAGAGGAGATTTCCGTTCATGTCCTGGACAAATTTCTTTCTGGTGAAGGTCCAGAATTTGCCTTTGACGTAAAGAACGTCTTTCTCATTCATGTCTTTGACGGTGGAGCCACCACGCAAAGAAATCCATTTGTTGCGGATACTGACTTGCATATGTTTATTCCTTTCAGGATGCGATCAAATTTTAACACGCTTCTATCCAAAAACAAAATGACAGCAGTTCTGGTTAAGCGCTTCCTTTTGTGCAAAAACACATCTTTATCCCCCTCTTTTTAACAGGCATTTCCTTGAAATGGGTTAATAAAGCTTTACAATAGTCCCTGACATATAAGCCGAATATTCGTTAGAAATCTCGTTTTATGTGTTTTTTATGAAGCAACCGCTTCAAGAAAGGTTAAAACATGAAAGTTTCAAAAATTCTTATGGCCGCCGCGATGCTTGGTAGCATGATGCTTGCTAGCTGTGGTGGCGAAGGCGAACAACAGTCGAACGCCGCCGAGACTTCAGTCGCCGGTTCCAAGGCCTCTAGCTCCAAAGTCAGCTCCAGCAAATTCTCTGCTGTCTGGTCAAAGGATGCGAGCCTCCACGTCGAGCCAACTTGCGATGCCGAAGGCAAGGACGTCGAAGTCTGCCTTAACAGCAGCGCCCCGAACAAAGAGACCGTTCTTCCAAAGAAGGCCCACACTTGGGGAACCAAGAGTGCCAAGGTCGAAGCCGAAGGCAAGACTGGTTACTGGACCAATGAGTGCAGCGTCTGCCACACCAAAGCCATCATCATCGATGCTTTGAATTGGACCAAGATCGAAGGCTCCAACAAGGATAGCAGCGGTGCTACCCTCAAATTCAGCACCAATGGCAACTATGCCGAGTATGAATTCAACATGCCACAGGCCTTAACCAACGTCACCGTCGGCGTCTATGGCTGGGTTGACTACTGGAAAGATGGCAGCAACAACAACGACCAGAGAGGCTTCTTCTCCACCAAAGCAGGAGATGGCAGCGCCAACGTTGGAGTTAAGATCAACGATACCGATCTCACCATCACCAACACCAAGACCTACGAAGAGATGGGCATGACCGCTGGCGAGAACGGCAACAGCTCCTTCTGCCTCTGCGAAATGGGTACCGTCGCTTCCATCGCCGCTGGCGACTTCAAGCTCACCTACACCCGTTTAGAGTCCTACAACCTCAACATCACCGAAATCTGGTTGATGTACAAGTAGTCTTGCTACTAAGAGATTGAAAACTAGCCGAGGATAAAACCTCGGCTTTTTTTGTGCAAAAAATAGCGATTTTGCCAGAGATATCGAAAAAGAAGAGTGACTTTTGAAGAAAACCTTATGATAAAATCATAGGTAGCACTTTTAAGGGAGAAATTTATGAAGCGAGTATTTAACTTCTCAGCAGGCCCAGCCACCCTTCCCTTGGACGTCCTCAAAGAAGCCCAAGAGGAACTTCTCGATTTTGAGAATAGCGGCATGTCCATCATGGAGATCTCCCATCGATCTAAGCCTTTCGAGATAGTCCTCGAAGAGGCCGTCGCTGATCTTCGCGACCTTTTGAAGATCCCAGAGAACTACAAAGTCATCTTCTGCCAAGGCGGCGCCTCAACTCAGTTCGCCGCAGTTCCGATGAACTTAATGAAGAACAAGAAAGCGGACTATATCCTTTCTGGTCTTTTCTCGACGAAAGCCTATAAGGAAGGATGCTTGTTTGGCGATTGCCAAGTAATAGCCTCCTCTAAGGACGATAACTTCACCCATATCCCATCTCTCGATAACCTTCCAGTTAGGGAAGACGCGGATTACGTCCATATCTGTGAGAACAACACCGTCTATGGAACAAAGTTCCACACTCTTCCTGACACAAAAGGAAAACCTCTTGTCGCTGACCAATCCTCTTGTTTCTTAAGCGAGCCTTGTGACGTCAGCAAATACGGTGTCATTTACGCCGGTGTCCAAAAGAATGTTGGCCCAGCCGGTTTAGCCATCGTCATCATCCGTGAGGACCTCATCAGAGAAGACCTCGACATCGTTACCCCAACGATGCTCAAATGGAAAACCCAGGTTGATGCGGATAGCCTATACAACACCCCAAACTGCTTTGGCATCTATATGTGCGGAAAAGTCTTCAAATGGCTTAAGAAGCAGGGCGGTCTCGAAGAGATGAAGAAGAAAAACGAAGAGAAAGCCAATTATCTCTACGATTATCTCGATCATTCGAAATACATCGCTGTTGCGGATAAAGACAGTCGCTCAATCATGAACGTCACCTTCAAGACTAGCGACCCTGAGCTTGACGCTTTATTCTGCGAAGAAGCCAAGAAGCACGGCATCATCTCCATCAAAGGCCACAGAGCCGTTGGAGGAATGCGCGCTTCGATCTATAACGCCATGACCCTCGAAGGCGTCAAAGCCCTCGTCGAGTTCATGAAGGAATTCGAAAAGGAGCACCTTAAATGAAAGCCTATTGCCTAGATAAGATCTCAAAGGTAGCTTTAGCCACCCTCAAAGCCGCTGACAAAACCGTCGAGTCCCTTTCTGATGCCGATTCGATTCTTGTAAGAAGCTCCAAAATGCATGAGATGGCCCTCCCAGAGAACATCCTTGCCGTCGCTAGAGCCGGTGCTGGCGTCAATAACATCCCATTAGCCGACTACGCCGAAAAAGGCGTGGTGGTCTTCAACACCCCAGGCGCGAACGCCAACGCCGTCAAAGAACTTGTCATCGCTTCCCTCATGCTTGCTAGCCGTGACATCATCGGAGGCAGCCTCTGGGTCAAAGAGAACGCAGAGGATGAGAACATCTCCAAAACCGCTGAGAAGGCCAAATCCCAGTTCGCTGGAAATGAAGTCTTCCATAAGAGCATCGCCGTCCTTGGTTTAGGCGCGATCGGTGTCCTTGTCGCCAATGCCTGCGTCGACCTTGGCATGCAGGTCATCGGATATGACCCATATCTCTCAATTCATAACGCCATGCTTCTCAATAAGAGAGTCACCTATGTCTCTTCTTTAGAAGAAGCCATCAAAGACGTTGATTTCCTCACCGTCCATATCCCTCTTACCGATTCGACAAAGGGTCTTGTTAACAAGGACCTCATCGCAAAGATGAAAGATGGTGCGACCATCCTCAACCTCTCTCGCGATGGCATCATCGACGAAGAGGCTCTTAAAAAGGCCTTAGAGGAAGGCAAGATCAAGAAATACATCACCGACTTCGCTAACCCGAATGTCGTGAAGATGCCTAACACACTTTGCTTCCCTCACTTAGGAGCGTCAACCGAAGAAGCCGAGGACAACTGCGCCCTCATGGCTATCGCTGAGCTCAAAGACTATCTTGAGAACGGAAACATCTCTAACTCTGTTAACTATCCTGCCGCTGACGCCGGCAAGAAAGGTCAAGGTGTCAGGGTTTGCATCAACCATAAGAACATCCCTGGCATGATCAACAACTTCACGACCATCATCTCCCGTGACGGTGGCAACATCGCCTCCCTCGTCAACAAATCAAGGAACGAATACGCCTACACCATCATCGATACCGACAAGGAAGTCGATGCGAAAGAACTCCTCGAAGTCCAAGGCGTTCTCCGTGTTAGGATCATCAAGTAATTATGAAAGTAGGAATGCCGATCCTCTTTGAATTCAACACCATTGAGGAGAATCTCAAGTTGGCTAAGGAACTCGGGCTCGACTTCGTTGAGCTCAACCTCAATTTTTCCTATTGCCGCAAAGAGATGGAAGAAGGCAAAATTCCTGTCCTTTTAGAAAAATATCCCCTGCAAATCACGCTTCATTTTTATGATGAGGCCGATTTAGGATCATATCCTGAAGTAGTGGAAGGCTACCTCAAACTCTTAGAGAGATATGCCTCTCTTGGAGAAGGTTATGTGAAGATGATGAACTTCCATAACAACGGCGGGCCTCTCGTCACCATCTCAGGCAAGAGGAACTATGTCTACGAGAAAGAATATGATTCATATATCGCTGGGCTCATCCCTGCCTACAAGAAGGCCAAAGGTATTTTGGAGAGCAAAGGCATCAAGCTTGTCATCGAGAATACCGATACCTGTCCAGGCGCTACCTTCTTAAAAGACGTTTACCGCGATGAGATGAATGCTGGCTTCCATTTCAATTTCGATATTGGCCATGACGCCGTGATGGGCGATTGGCTATATGACTTATCAAAGAAGCTCCCACTCAAATTCGACGAGTTCCATATCCATGATTCCGATGGAAAGAGGAACCATCTTGCCCTTGGTGAAGGAACCCTTGGGGAGAAACTGAAGGAATTCAAAAAGATGGCCGAGGAGAACGACGCTTACGTCCTTCTTGAGGTCAAATCCAAGGAAGATCTCATCAAATCAGTTCCTTTCTGGAGGAATCTATAAACCATGAAGTGGGCTTTGTTCGTCTTCGCTTTTGTCGCGCCAATAATCGTTAACGGCATCTTTTTCTTCTTCGAGACCTTCAAGAAGAAAGAAAATCTTTCTTTTAAAAACAAAACCGTTCAGAAAGAGCTTTGGAACCTTGGAGCATCCTTCGTCCTTTGCCTTATCTCCGCGATAGTCGGCCTCTTCTCCAGCGACGTCTCTGCCATGAATATCTTCGTTGGCAATCTCTTTATCTGCCTTTTGGCAAGAGAGATGACCCCGCTTATCAAACTCGATTGGAAGAAACTCGATAAAAAGGCCATCACCCCGATCGCCAAAGCCGCGATTGCTCTTCTTGGATTCATCTTCGAAATCAGCCTCTTCCAAACCTGGTCGATCTATCTTCTTTCCGGAATGAGGTTAGGGGCGTTCGCTCTCCTTGCCTATCTCGTTGGCAACCTCACCGAATCCTATTACGAGAACAAAGACCTTTCCATCATCAGAGTGGCCTTCGCTTTCTTCTTCATCGTCTTCCTTTTCTACACAATCTCAGATCCGAAAGCCTGGTTCGATGCCTATCCATTTGAAGATGGCCTCAAGTATCTTGAGGATAACCCATATCTTTACTACAACCAGTTCGACGCTTTCATGCATGGGCAACTCCATCTTGCAGCAGAGCCTGATCCTCGTTTGGCTTCGTTAGAGAATCCATATGACCCATATCAAAGAGTTGGCATCAGCTATCTTTGGGATACCGTCTATTGGAACGGCAAATACTATTCGTATTATGGGGTCGCCCCGATCTTCTTCGTCATGTTCCCTGTCTATATTCTTTCAGGGTTCACGATCGTTCCTAATGGCTTGTTCTGTCTCACTCTCGCGACCGTCCTCTACGCGTATGGCATCTTCAGGCTTTCTCTTCTTCTCAAAGGGAAGTACGCTGCCAACCTTCCAAGCTGGTTTGTCTATGCCTTTAGCTTCCTCGTTTTCGTCTCGTCCTTAGGGTATAACTTCCTTAACTTCAGATGGACGGATTGGAAATACAGGGTTCCATTCGCCTATGCCGTAGTGGGCATGGTCTTCTTCCTCGCCTATTTCTTCGAAGGCCTCAAACGGGAAGGAATCAAACAACATATCTACTGGGGATTATCCGCTTTGTTCTATGTCCTCATCATGGGCTCTAGACCTGAGCTTGGCATCATCGCCATCCTCATCGTCCCATACCTTGTGAAATATATTCTCCAAGGCAGGACAAAGAACGCGAAAGGGGAGAAGAATAATCTTTATCCTCTCATCCCATTTGCTGCCGTTCTTGTCGTTGGAGGCATTGCCCTAGCAGGATACAACTTCCTCCGTTTTGGCAGCCTCACTGAATTCGGCTCGAATTACCAGCTCACGATCAATGACGCCAGGACGAATTCCCTCGACTTAGAGCATGGTCTCTTCGACGCTTTCTACCATTATTTCTGGCAGCAGCCTATTTTCTCCATGAAGATAGAAGAGACAGGATTTGCAGGGTTTTTTGACTTTGGCCAGTTCCCATTCATAACCACTCAGTATGTCGGTCTCCGCTATGAGACTCATGTCTATATCTCTCATTCCGTTGGCCTTCTTTCTAGCCCAGCCTTCTATCTTGGATTGCTCCTTCCTTTCGGCTTAGCGGCCCATAAGAAGATTGAGGAGTGGGTCTATCTCATCCTTCCTCCGTTCCTTCTTCTCATCCTTTGCTGGCTTATGTACTGCCTTGGCGGCGTCTGCATGCGCTACATCCTTTACTTCTGGCCTCTTGCCGGGATCTGGGCGATGTCGGTCTTCTATTCTTCTTGCTCAACTTTGACAAAAGAAAAGAGCACCAGGACACCTTTGATGGTTTTGTCTCTAGTGCTTCTTGCTTTAGGTGCTTTCCTCGCCATCAACTTAGGCATGAACCCATTCGATGGCTGGCAGATAGTCGGCTAAGTAAGTTTACTTACTCCAGAAGCCAATCTTGTTGGCTTCTTTTTTGTTTTCGAACTTCTTGAGAAGGTGGTCGATAAGAAGACCAACGACAAGTCCGATTGGAAGATAAAGAAGCATCGCGTATCTGGCGTTCATCGTGCATCCGACTGGATAACGCATGCAGAAGGCCATGTAGGAGATCGCTGAGCTAAAGAAAGTAACGACCAAGAAGTAGAAGACGAAATCGTTTTGCTGCTTCTCGCCTTTGACCAAGGAACGGATCTTCTTAACGATGAAGAAGACTCCACCGATGATGAAGACAATGCCGGCCATGATCGAGAAGGTGTAGGCAAGCGTAACGAGAATCCAGAATGGGTTCTTGACATCACCCAAGGATTCCGCCATCCATCTGATATCGGCTTCGGAGAATAGGCCAGTCTTAAGGAAGGCAGTCCAGCAGTTGAAGTCGATGGTGCCCCAGTAGTAATCCTGAGGGCTTCCTGCGGCGGAGCGGACGTTCGTAATATGGTAGAAGAGGTCTGGCGAAGGGAAGATGAAGAGCCTTGCCCACACTGGGTAAATCTCTGGGTCGATGTACATGAAGTAATCGGTTCCATAAATGCCGACAAGATCCCAAACATAGGCGATTGGCCTGTCATATTTCAACTTCGCGTAGATTTCGAAGAAGAGTCCTAATGGGAAGACAATGACAGCGAAGACACCCATCTGGATGATGAATTTGATGAGTTCTTTGTTATCCGCTTTGACCCATTTGCCATCTTTTCTGAATAGACCAATGAGGTCGATTAAGAAGATAGCGGCAACCGGGAAGGCAACGACGACGGTGGAAAGCTTTGTTTCCATTCCTAAGCCGATGCAAAGAGCGGTGGCGACAAGAGGAACGTAGGAGCGTGTCTTGTGATAGCGGATCGCGGCATATAAAGCGGCAAAGGAGAAGAGCAAGGATAAGGAGTCGTTGTTCTTGTAAGCGCTGATGAACCAGAAGGCAGGGGTGAAGAAGAGAAGGAACGAACCGATGATCGAAACGCGTTTGTTAAGCCCTAATTCAACGATGACCTTGTAGGCGAAATAGAGAGTGATGATGCCTTGGAAAGAAAGGAAGATCCTCGCTGTCTCGAAAGCGGTGTAATCAAAGATGGTGAATTCTCCGAAATGCGCGCTGCTAGCGACATTAGGAACAATCGCCTCAGAGCCCTGGAAATGAGGTAAGAGGACGGAGTTTATCCTCATGAAGAAAGCAATCGCAGCGTGGTAAAGCTTTGGCTGGTAGTATTGGCTACCCAAATCAACCGCTGGGATTTGGCCGGTTTTGTAGATGTCATAGATGATGGCCCAATGACCATAATCGCCAAAGACTCCATAGTCATGGGTGTAGGAGCTGTCGTTATAGGTTCTCGCCATGGTGAATGGGAGGACAAGACCAGCGGACATCATGAAGATAAGGAAGACGGCCTTTCTGGTTGTGAGTTTTCCATATACGGCCGCCAAGAGTAAATAACTGACGACGAAGATCTCATAGAAAACGAGGGCAACAACGAAGATGATGCGAGAGGCTTCGCTATTGAAACCGACCTTTTCATACATCCCTTGTTGGTAGACGAAAAGGAAATAGATCGCGTACATCAGTAAGACCGCGACTGGCCAAATGACGAAAGGCGCCCATTTCTTCTTGAAGAAGGAACAAAGCATCTCGTCAAACTTTGTGAAATGTTCTTTGACTGTGTTCATAGATAACCTAAACGAATTAAATCGTTTAACTGTAATATTTTAGCATCAACCTTTCTTTGAAAGGCAAGTAATGATTTCTTAGTTAGGGTTTCTCGCTCAATTGGTTTAGAATAGTCATGCTCCTAACAAGAGGAAAGACCAAAAATATCATGGAAAACGAAGTCAAAAATCAAGAAATCGCTGACAAAACCCCTGTGAATGAGGTTCCAACAGCGACTAGAAACATCAAATTCGAAGCCTTATTGACCGCGGCCGCGATTGCCGTTGGAATTGTTATTGCCGTCATCATCAGCCTCCTTATGCCTGCTAATTCAGGTGAAACTTTTGAGATCGCTTATGGTGGAGGCGCCCCTCTTCTTAGAGAGAAAGGAACCCTCATCGTCTCCCTCATCAACGGCTTTGCCGTCAACATCGCCACGCTTACCGCTCTCTATTTCATTAGGCCAAGCGGAATCAAACCGATCTTAGGCAATAAGTGCCGTAATGCCTTGTTGCTCGCTATCCTTGCTCTCTTTGGTGTCCTTGCCCATGTTGTCTTAGGTATCCTCGTTCCTGTCACAAGCGTTCCTACTGCCCTCATCCAAGGCGCTATCGCCATCATCGTCGGCGTTTACGACCTTCTCATTTACAAGCTCTACATGGAGAACCGCACATACTCCAACAACCTTTTCTGGGAGATCTTCCGTTTCGGTATCGTTGGTTTGGTTGCGGCCGTCTTTGATTTCTTGACCGTCTTCGCTTTCAGATTTGGCGTCTTCGGAAGCGGAACCGATTGGTATGTCACCCTCATCTCCACGACCTGTGGTTTCATCGTCGGCGTCACCATCAACTACCTCATGTCCACCTACATGGTCTACAAGGCCAGCAAATCGAACCTCGCTAAGACAGCGAAAGGCGTCATCTTCTTCGTCGTCCTTTCCGCGATTGGCCTCGGAATCGGAATCGGCTTAGAGTATCTCCTCTATGATTTCTTCTTCCTTAACCTTGGAATCGTTATCTTCATCTATCCTGTCGTCTTCGTGGTCCGTACCCTTGTGGTCATGGTCTATAACTACTTATCCCGTAAGTTACTTATCTATAGATAAGTAATGGCAAAAATAAAAGGAGGCACGTTGCCTCCTTTTTTTGTTTGTTTAGAGAACCTATTTCTTGGATTCTTCTTTCTTTTCATCTTCCTCATGATAGGACTTCTCGGTGTTGACGCTCCAGATGGATGATTTGTCTGGGTTGCCAGAGAGGAAGACATCGACCGCGGTGATGCCACAAAGCATCGAGTGGTCCATGTTGTTGTAACGGTGCTGGCCGTTTCTGCCAATGCAGTAAAGGTTTGGAATGCTATTGAGGTATTTCTCAACGATGTCGAAGTAATCGTAGGCACCGAAGTAAGCAGGATAGGCTTTCTTCACGCGGATACGTGTGGAATCGAGGACATTCTTCTCGCTTTCGATGATGCCCATGGAGACAAGCTCCTTGATGGCCATATCGATGAAGTCCTCATCTTTGGCTTCCCACATCTCGTCGCCTTCGTTGCAGAAGTATTCAAGGCCGATCCAAATGTGTTTGCTTGGGTCATCGACCATGTATGGCGACCAGTTGTTGAAGATCTGGATACGACCAAGCTTAACGTCTCTTTCCTGAACATAGATCCAGTTATCTGGAACGATGTTGTTGAGGGTTTTGATCTTGGTTTCGTTTTGGATTTTGAGTTTGTCGAGAAGAAGACCGACGGTAATGAAGTCACGGTATGGGAGGCTAGTTCCGATATCGTAGACGGCTTTGTCCATCTTGTCCTCACCGATTGCGGCGATGAGGTCTTTGATAGGCATGGTTGAGAAGACGGCATCACATCTGAAGGCTTTGCCATCTTTGGCGACCAAAGAGGTGATGTTGTTATTCTCGTCGAGGTTGATTCTGACGACTTCCTTCTCGTACATAATGACACCGCCTTTGGCGACGACATCGCTAGCGAGCTTGGTGTAGAACTGACCTGGGCCGAACTTTGGATATTTGAATTGTTCGATAAGAGAGGTCTCAACCTCTTTGTCTTTCTTTTTGAAAGGCTTGGTTAAAGCGGACCAAACGGCCTTGGTAAGAGAAAGGCCTTTGACACGCTGGGCACCCCAAGAAGCGCTGAGCATCTTTGGAGAAACGCCCCAAAGCTTCGTGGTGTATGACTCAAAGAAGAGTTGATAGAGAGGTTTGCCGAAGCGGTTGATGTAGAAATTCTCAAGCGAGGTCTCTTTTCTCTTGTGGAGGCAAGAACCGAGATAACCGAATCCGCATTTCATGGTGCGCATGAAACCCATGTTCTTGATGGTCGAGAACTTAAGGGAGATTGGATAATCGAAGAATTTTCTTAAGAAATAGATACGGGAAACGCGGTGGCGGAGAAGCATGACGTTGTCTTCCTTCTCTGGGTCTGGTCCGCCTTCGACGAACTTCTTGTCGGTGCCAAGGATCTTATCGTCGTAGCTTGGCTGGCCCTGGGTTGGCATAAGCTCATCCCAAAGCTTGTTGACTCTCTCGTCCTTGGTGAAGAAACGGTGTCCGCCGATGTCGATATGGTTGCCTTTGTATTCGGCGGTACGTGAAATGCCACCGACGAATTTCTCGGCTTCGAGGATTATTGGCTTGATGTCGCTTCTTTTGAGCAACTCATAGGCGGCAGTAAGACCAGCTGGCCCTGCGCCGATGATTAATACGTTCTTTTGTTCCATGATGGTGTTGTCCTTTGTCCCATAGGCATAATAGCCATAGGGCTCAGTAATTCAAGATTAGTTTTCGTAATCTGAAAGTAATTGTATGCCTTTATAAAGGCAAATCATAGGTTAGATAAGGTTTTCAAGCTCTTTGGCTTCGTCGATGAAGGTGATATCTTCCCAAACGGTTTTCTTGATATAGCCTTCTTTGATCATCCTGTTGATTTGGTCTCTTGTTGGGTTATAGAAACCTTCGTAATTAACGACGATGGTTTTTGGGGTAACGATGCCCATTCTCTTCCAGCTGATGACATCGGCCATTTCCTCAAGGGTGCCGAATCCGCCAGGAAGGATGACGTAAACATCGCCTAAAGCTGCCATTCTTTCTTTTCTAATACCCATATTTGGGACGAACTCGATGACGTCGTTGTTCTTATCGACGAGGTCTTTGAAAATCTCTGGGACGACGCCGATGATTCTGACTCCGGCTTCATTAGCCGCTTTGGCTAAAACGGCCATGGTTCCGCTTCCGGAACCGCCAAATACCAAGGTGTGACCTTTCTTTCCGATTACTTTTGCGACATCGACGACTTGGTCGATGTAGGATTGGTTTGCTGGTGTCTGAGCACCTAAGAATACTGCTACGTTCATATAAGACTCCTTAGATCTTCGAATAGAGGGATGCCATTCGGTACGTGATGTATTTTACGCGGTTTACGCTAGGCGCGAACATACCTCTTGAGATAATTACGATATTTTTATAAGGCCTTTGCTTTTCGTAGAGACTATGGGCGAAGGCTTCGATCCTCTTGCCATCGAAGGCTTGTCTTGATGGGTTGATGAGGACATAGAAGTTCCCAGAAAGGGTTTCGACGATGATTGTTCCGTCGTAACTTAAGGTCCTTGGGTCGTTGAAGTATGGAGCGATGTTCATGACTTCTTCCTTGAATTTGCCTCTCATTGCTTCCTTGGTTAGGAATTCCATCGAGATGTCCACAATGCGTTTTGGGAGGAATTCCTTTTCAAATTCCTTCTTGATGATGGTTTCGTATGTGCGGTCGATTTCCTCAGGGAGGATATCAGACATCGTGTTCTCATAGACGTGAGAGTAGAAGAAGTCGTAAACAGGGTCAACAAACTCATAGAAGAACTTCTTTTTGTCGTGTTCGTAGTGGAGAGGGGCTTTCTTAACGATGATTCCCATCTCGATGAGTTTGTTGAGAATGTAATCGAAGTCGCCGGTAGGGGATTTGAGCTTAAAAGAATCTTTGAGCTCGCCATAATGGGCAAAACGATGCTTCGCTAAAATGTTCAAAAGCGTGTCAGCCTCGTACTTTTTGGCAAAAGAGCCATTTAAATCCCCCTCGATTTTCATTCTTAGAGGTGAATCTACATACAAAAGAAGGTCTTTTAAGTTCTTCGCAAAACCTTTCTGAGGCTGAAGCATCGCGTTATAGAGAGGAAATCCCCCGAAGACAGCGTAGTAGGAAAGCTTGTCATCAAGCAAAGCGGTAGGGTAGAAAGAGGAGGCCGCCAAATAATTGAATGGGCGGATCTCGACGGACTCGTTAAAGAACTCATTAAAGAAATCGTTGTCCTCGTTGTACCCATAGGAAGAGGTAACGCCGATGAGCTTGATGTTCCCGTATTTGGAGAAGCGATCTTTGAAGCTCTTGAAGAATGGTTTTATCTCAAGTCCGACAGACAAGAGTTTGCCAATGTCATCGATGACTAAAATGACTTTTTGATTGACGGAATTTTCAAAGATGAATTTTATGAGCTGCGAGATATCGTTTGTGGCAGGTAATTCAACGTTAGGAAAGGCCTCTGCGCATTTGGCTTTGAGATGCCTAAGAATTGCGCCTTTATTTTCGCTTTCGACATGGAGGTAGATCTTGGTGGCGAGAATGCTCTTGCTAGCCATGTGAACGAGGGTGCTTTTTCCGACATTTTTGCCCCCGTAAACAAGGAAAGAACCATAGCCGCTTCGGTTAAGGAAATTCTTGAGTTGGCTAATCTCGTTTTGCCTTTCTTTAAACATAAAATACCTCCATAAAATCTTAGTTGAAAATAATAGAGAAAGCAATTTCTTGGTGGAATATCTTCGCGTGTTTCCTAATCAAGCGAAAAATTTTCCAACTAAGCATCTGTGCTTTCGGCCAGATTTTGTAAAGAAAATTTTGTGTTTTTTCTCCTCAAATAAAATAAGGAATATTTGAAAATTTGTAAATCAAAAACAGCGAAAAGTCTAAAAAAGTTTCGCAAAACCGCTATCTTTTTACTGGAATCCCTTTTATTTAATTAATAAGGATTTAATAGGTGAGATTTTTGGACAAATTATTTAAATCCTTTTTCTGTTTTCTTTATTTGACTTTAGACGATAATATTCTAGTCAAAACTTATGGAGGATTTTAAATGAACAAGATTGCCATTCTTATTGATTCAACCGGCGACCTTAACGCTGAGCTCCGTGAAAAGTACGGAATTGATGGCTACTGCGCAATGCACATTAGCTTCGATGGTAAAGAAATTCCAGCCTCCCTTGATTGGGATGCCGGCGTTCAGCCAGAAGAGCTTTATAAAGTATTAGTTGAGGGCAGAAGAATCTATACTTCAGCCGTCACTGTTCAGGAATATCAAACCCAGTTCACCAAATATTTAGACCAGGGAATGGATGTTTTATACATCGCCTGCTCTAGCGGCCTTAGCGCTTCGATCAATGTCGCGCATCAAGTCGCCGATAAACTCAACCCACAATACAAGGGCTGCAAAGTAGTTTGCATTGACTCTTTAGTTTCTGGTTATGCCCAGGGTCTTATGGCCATCAAAGCCAGAGAGCTTGCTAACGCTGGCAAGGACGTCGATGAGATTGGTGCCTGGCTTGAAAAAGAACGCCTCAAATTCAACCAAGTCGCTTCCTGCGAAACCCTTAAATACCTCAAAGCCGCTGGCCGTGTTACCGCTGCCGCCGCTTTCTTCGGAAACCTCTTCGGTGTCAAACCTATCCTTATCAGCGACATCAAGGGTCATAACTTCGCCGTTAAGAAGATCAAAGGCCGTCTCCCATCCATTAAGGAAGTCGCCAAAATGACCGTCGAACTCTGCGAAGATATCGAGAACAGCACTATCTACATCGGTCACATCGTCGATCCACAGGGTGCCGAGATGCTCAAACAAGAGATCCTTAAGCTTGCCCAGCCAAAAGACATCTATGTTGGCCCAATCGGACCTATCGTCGGTGCTTCTACCGGTCCTGGAACCATCTCTGCCTATTTCTATGGCAAAGAAGTCACCGTTTGCGCAGACAAATAAATAACTACCTCTTATATAAGAGAGGAATATACGTATGAAGACTATTACCGGAAAAACCTTCTCAGAAATGGTTCTCAATGGTTATCGCGACCTTAAGATTCATTATGAGAAAGTCAATGATCTCAATGTGTTCCCTGTCCCGGATGGCGACACCGGAACCAACATTGCTGCCACCTTAACGGGTGGTGTTAACGCCATGAAAGATGCCAACTTCGATTCGATCGGAGATGTGGCTGAAAAACTCGCTGGCGGCATGCTTTTAGGCGCTCGTGGAAACTCTGGCGTCATCATCAGCCAGTTCTTCCAAGGTATCTCCGAGGCTCTTGCTAGCCTCGATACCGCTAACGTTACCCAATTCGCTAGCGCCCTTAGAAGCGGAACCTCAAAAGCCTATGAAGCCGTCGTCCATCCAGTCGAAGGCACCGTTCTTACCGTTGCCCGTGAATCAACCGTCTACATCATGGACAACCTTTCCAAGATGGAGGATTTCGAAACCTTATTCGAAAACCTTCTCCGTGAGATGAGGCTTTCCCTCGACAGAACCCCAGATTTATTACCTGTCCTCAAAGAAGCTGGCGTCATCGATAGCGGTGGTGCAGGCCTCGTCTACATCATGGAAGGTATGGGCAAATACATTGTCGGCGAAGAAATCGACGATGCTGAATTCAATGGCCCAACCAACGGTGTCGCTACCGATGAGAAGATCCCATTCGATGAGAATTCCGTCCTTGATTACGGATACTGCACCGAATTCATCCTTCAGCTTCTTAACTCCAAGTGCGATCCAAAGGCCTTCGACCTCAAAGAGATGATCCATTTCTTAGAGGGCATTGGCGATTCCATCGTCGCCCTCAAACAGAAGACCATCGTTAAGGTCCATGTCCACACCAAAGAGCCATGGAAAGCCATCCAATACGCTCAAAAGTTCGGCGAATTCGTCACTTTCAAGATGGAGAACATGTCAATTCAGCATAACGAAAAGCTTCTCAAAGAGATGCCAATCGAGGAAGAAAAGCCAACTGAGCACATCGTGGCCAACGAAAAGCGCCAGGAAGTTCAGATTGTCGCTGTTTCCCCATCCTCAAGCATCACCGAGCTCTTCCTCAACATGGGCGCCAACCAGATCGTCTCTGGCGGTCAGACCATGAACCCAAGTGCCGACGACTTCATCAAAGCCTTCGACGCCGCTAACGCTGACAACATCATCGTCTTCCCAAATAACGGCAACATCATCCTCACCGCTGAGCA
The DNA here is from genome assembly GCA_017540455.1 of Bacilli bacterium. Taxonomy (GTDB): domain Bacteria; phylum Bacillota_I; class Bacilli_A; order RFN20; family CAG-826; genus UBA4951. The sequence goes on from JAFYAZ010000015.1 coordinate 24,375, forward strand.
AGCCGCTAAGCTCTATACCAAGAGTAAGGTCTATGTCCTTCACTCCAAGAGTGTCGTCGAAGCCTATAGCGCTCTCTCAATGGCCTTCTTCGATGGTCAGAACATCGAGGACTGCATCGAGGAGATGACCGAATCCATGAAAGGAGTCGTTTCTGCAGAGATTTCCCCAGCAATTCGCGACTCTTTGAACAATGGCATTGCTATCAAGAAGGGTGATTACATGGGCATCCTTAAGAACAATATCGTCTCCTCTTCCCCAGATATGATGGCGACCATCAAGGAACTCCTTACCAAGGTCCCAGAAATCGAAGAGAAGTCAGTCTTCACCATTTTCTATGGTGAGGATGCCGACGATAAGGTCAAAGAAGATCTCCAAGGCCTTGTGAAGAAAGACTTCCCTAACCTCGAGATGGTCGAGATCGATGGCAGACAAAGCATCTACCCTCTCATCTTCGCTCTCGAATAAAAACAAAACAAACGACTAGGACCCGCTTGGGTCCTTTTCTTTTGCGTTTATGCTATAGTTTCTCTAATGAAGGCTTTGCTTATCTATTCCCATAACACCGGCTCTAACAAGAGGGGCTTTGCTAATAAGCTTTCTTATGTCAAAGAAAGGCTTTCGACCGTTTTCGATGTTCTCGAATGCGTCTGCACCCTCTCAAAAGAAGAGACAGCAAGGCTCATTCACGAGAAGGGAAGCGAGTTCGATTCCCTCATCATCGTTGGAGGGGACGGCACCTTTAATAACGCTTTGACAGCAGTGATGGGCTTAGAGAAAAGACCAACCATCGGCTACCTCAATTTCGGTACTTTAGGCGATGTTGGTAAGGCCTTTGGCCTTAAAAACGATTACAAGAAAGATCTCGAAATCATTTTAGAACAGGTTTCGAAAGACTACGATGTCGGCAAAGTCGTCTCTGATGACAATACCTATTATTTTGCATACACATGCTGCATAGGCGCGTATAGCGATATCCCATACTCCGTTGGGAGAAAGAGGAAAAGGCAGATTGGCAAACTCGCCTACTACGAGAAAGCGGTAGGGGAAGCTTTTAAGAAAACCCTCATCCAATACAAAGCCAAACTAGATGACAAAGTAGATATTGAAGGGGAATCCCCGTTCCTCATGATCATGAACGGAACCCATATGGCAGGATTCACGGTCAACAAGCAATGTGTCTATGATGATGGCAAATTTGAGCTATATGTCACAGAGAAGGGCCCGTTCAATGGATTGCTTCACTACATTCCGCTCAAAAATGTACATCCTTTTACAATTGGCAAATGTTCAATAGACGCGCCTGCATCTGAATATTGGTGCCTTGATGGAGAGAAGGGACCTTCAGGAAAAATTACAATTGAAGTTTGCCCAAAAGCCATCAAAGCATACTCAAAACTCCGCTAAAACGATAAAAAAATATCAAATATCCCCCGCAAAAACCGATTATTTTGCTTTTTTTCTTTAAAAATTGGTCCTAATATTAGTACAAAGGGGAAATATATATGAAAAAATCAAAAGCTCCAATTTTTGTACTTGCGATTCTTTCAGTCGTCATGCTTGGCGCTGGTATCGCAGTCTACATCGTGGCCCCAAGTATGGCAGGTGGTTGGGCGGACACATTTAAACACGCCGACCTCTTAGGCTCTCTTGGTGAGTTGCCAGCCGTTTTCGGAACTCTCATGGGATTCGAGAACAAAGAACTTTTCACAAAGTTCGAAATCGGCGTTCTTATCATGGACGTCTTGATCCTTGCAGCCTTGGCAGTTCTTGTCATCATGTGGATCATCAACCTCATTCTTCTCATCGTTAAGAAGAAACCTATCCACTTAATTCCAAACCTCGCTTGGCTTCTTGCCTCAGGCGCTGCCGTCATCTTATTGGCCCTCGCCCTTGTCCCAGCCAAACAAGGTTCCTCCTTTGTTGGTGTCCTTTTCGAAGGATCCGGCATGGCAAAAGATGGCATGGTCTGGTATCACGATGCCTTAGGCGCCATCGGAAGCTCTATCTCTAGCGAATACGGCAAAGGCCTTGGCCTTGCTGCCGGACTTTTCATCCTTATCTTAATCGCCGCTTACATCATTGGCCTCGTCGCCATCATCAAATCAACCGGCGCTCTTGCTAAAGAAAAGAAAAAGAAGAAAGTCGCTGATGAAGAAGGCGCTGACGAATACGAAGAAGACGAAGAAGAATGCGAATCCGAAGAAGAAAAAGATGATAAGCGTTCCGAGAAAGCTGGACCATACATCATCCAGAACTTCTATAATGGCGCTCCAATGCCATATTGCTACCCACCTCACGAATGTCATTGCCATGAGCCAAAACCTGAGCCAAAACCTGAGCCAGAGCCAGAGCCATGCAAGTGCGAATGCTGCGAAGAAGAGGACAGACCTCTTACCGCCAAAGAGCTTCGTGCCATCATCCGTGAAGAATTAGACGATCGCGAGCATCCAGAAGAGATCGAACCTCTTACCGATGAAAGAGCCCGCGAAGTCATCCAGGAAGAACTCGCTGATTACTACACTGGCAAAGACGAAGAAGAGCCAGTTGAAGAAGAAGCAGAAGACGTCATGACTGCCGATGATCTCAGGAAGATGATCAAAGAGGAAGTCGAAGGCGCCGTCAAACCAGCCGAAGGCCTTACCTCCGAAGAAGTTCGTGGTATCATCCGCGAAGAACTCGGTGCCGCTCCAAAAGCCGAAGAACCAAAAGACAACCTCTCCGCTGAGGAAGTCCGTTCCATCGTCGCCGAAGAGCTCGCCAAATATCTTCAGAACATCGCTGTTGTTGAAGAAGTCGAGCCAAAAGAAGAACCAGCACCTGAGCCTGAGCCAGAGCCAGAGCCAGCACCTGAGCCAGAGCCAGAGCCAGAGCCAGCACCTGAGCCAGCCGCTCCAGTGATCCGTCTCTCCTTCGCTGAGAAAGTCACTGCTGCCCCTCAGGAAGTCAAAGACAACTACAACGACCTCAAAGCCTACGCCTTAGGCTATGGCCTTAAGAGCCGTGTTGCCAATGGTGGCGATACCTTCCGTCTCCACACCAAGACCTACTTCCGTATCAACATGGTCGGAAAAGGCCTCAAGCTCTACTACGCCCTCGATCCAAAGGATTACGAGAATTCCCCAATCCCAGTCCAGGACGTTGGCCACAAGAACCTCTACAAAGATATTCCTCTTTGCTTCAAGGTCAGAAGTGGTCTCTCCGTCAAGCGTGCCAAGCAGCTCATCGATGATGTCTGCGGAAAAGCCGGCTTGACCGCTGGAGCTCCAGTCGACACCCGCGACTACGCCGCCGATCTCGTTAACTACGTTAATGATGGCAGCGAAAGCACTGACGACGAAGACTAATACATAGTCTCCTATGAAGCGGGGTGTAAAAACCCCGCTTTTTCTTATGCCTAAAGCGTGTGCGTGCGTTTTGCTTTCTTTATCTTTACGATTTCACCTATAATGTAGGTAACGATATGAAATGCAATAAATGCGGGACCGAGCATCCTAGCTATGCTAAGTTTTGCGCTAAGTGCGGCGCACCTTTAGCCGTTGCTCCTATAGCTGTCCAACCTGCTGAAAAAGTGGGCGAAGCACCAGCCAAGGAAACATCCTCTTTTTTCACCAAGGTCAAAGAGTTCATCACGAATCCGGTCTATTCCTCGACCCGTTCGATCGTTCTTTATATCGCGACCGGCGCGTCTACGCTTGTGTGGCTCATCATCGGCCTTGCCGTTGGCTGGACCGCATGGATGTTCCTTCCGATCATCATTCTCGCCATCTCTCTTGGTGGATTCTTCTACGAAGTTAGCAAGATTGGCATCTCTAGCGAAGAGCTCGAGCAGTGGAACAAGGCCAGAGAAAATAACCGTATCTTCAAGAAACCTCTCCAGGATCCTAATAAATTCGGCGCCAAAATCGAATACTGGCATGCCTCTTTCAAACCGAACAAGATGATCGTCATCGTTTCAACCGCGGCGATACTCTTCATGTATCTTCCTCTCATCATCGGCTCATCGGTTCGTTTCGCCACTAAGAACGCCGCTCCTGGCACCAGTCAGAATGGCGGTGGCTCCACGAGAAAATACGAAAGAGAATTCAAAGGCTTCTGGCCAGATGCTCCTTATATCGTCAAACTCCCATCCTGGGAAGGTAAGGTCATTTCAATCTGGGATGAGATCAAAGGGAGAAAAACATATGAGACCCCTATGCGCGACAGTGCTTATTACGGAATGGAAATCCAGATTCAGGAAGGCGATTATGAAGCCGCTCGTGGTCAGGCCTTAACGGTTGGCTACACCGACGTAACCGAGGATTATCAAGACAGGACAAAGGCAATGTATTTTGAGATGGATTGGGGCGAAGGCACAACCTGGCACCAGAACCGTTATCATGCCTCTCTCTCCATCTTAAACATGGGTTATAACAACGACTACAAAGACTACACCATAATACAGACCTACATGTTTTTCGATTACGGAGGCGAATAAGAATGCTGACGAATCGCGCTACTTTGATAGTTATTGCCATCCTTGTTGGATCGGCGATTCTTCTAGCGGTTTTCCTTATCGTTCTCGCTTTTAAAGGCAAAAAGAACCCAAAAGCGAAAGCAGGGGCTTTGAAGTTCTTCGCCTTCCTTTTTGCCTTGACCACATCGGCCCTTTCCGTCATCGCCCCGCTAGTGTATACGAACACCATCGACATCAATCTTTCCTACGGCATCTTCACGCCGACGGAAGAATCCCCATATTATGTTCGCCTCCGCATCCATCGAAGTAGCCTCGAAGTCGAGAGCATGGGCGTTGGCGAATACTCAAACAAAGAAGTGACCTACAAGCTTGAGAATTCCAATCTCACTTTTGATTACAGTGGCAAAACCTATACCTTCGAAGTCCGTAGCTTTGGCAAACATCTCTATGAGAACGGAGTCAAGGTCTTCCATTATCAGAAAGGAACCGAAGGCTAATGAAGTACTGTATCTATTGCGGCGCCAAGCTTTCTGATGATGACGTTTTCTGCATACAGTGCGGTCAGAAGGTTCTTTCGTTAGAAAAACTCAAGGAAGAAGCCCTCAAAGAAGAAGGGGAGAAGGACCTCGAAAAGGAACGCCTCGAAGAGGAAGAGAAGAAACGCCTTGAAGAAGAAAAGCGTCAGGAAGAGGAAAGACGCTTAGAAGAAGAAAGGCGTCTCGAGGAACAAAGAAGAATCGAGGAGGAGAAGCGTCTTGAAGAAGAACGCAGGAAACTCGAAGAACAGAAACGCTTAGAAGAGGAACAAAGAAGACTCGAAGAGCAAAGACGTCTCGAAGAGGAGCAGAAGCGTCTTGAAGAAGAAAGGCGCAAAGCCGAGGAGAAACGCCTCGAAGAAGAACGCCTTGCCAAGGAAGAAGAGCTTAGGAAAGAGGAGGAACGCCTCCGTCTTGAGCAAGCTCAAAAAGAAGAGAAAGAAAAAGAAGAGGCTGCCAAGATCCGCGCCGAGATAGAGAAAGAACGCGCAGAGCTTGAACGCATCAAAAAAGAAAAAGAAGCCCTTCTTGCTGGTAAAGAAGAAGAGGCCCAGGTAGAGAAACCAAAAGCCGAAGAAATCGTCGAAAATAAGAAAAATAATGCAGTTTTGCCAGTGGTTTTGCTTTTTGTCGACGTCATAATGCTAATTGCATTAATGGTCGTAAAGACTATCAACAAGGATGTCACTGTGATTGTTTGCGGAGCCTCTATGGTTGCCGATGCCGTATCGGCGATCATCGCCATCGTCTTTATGGTGAATAAGAAATATTCCAAGGCAACCAAATGGGCTTTCGGAATGCTTTTGATGGTAGCGATCGCTCTTGCCATCGGTTCGTTCATGGCCTTTAGTTTTGACTTCCCAGGAAGCGGATCCCGCTAAGCGTTTTTTGAAGTTCGCCCCTGTTTGTGGTAGAATACCAAAGTCGAATAAGGAGTTCGACATCAATTGGACCCTCTAAGTTGGCTGTACCTAGCTCTAATAATCATATTCGTCATAATAGCCGCCTACTTTGCGCTTGCTGAGACGGCTTTTTCTTGTTTGAACAAGTATCGATTCCAGGTTCAGAAGGACCATGGATCGAGAACGGCTAAGGCCGTCCTTTTCATCGCCGAGAGATTCGATACCACTTTAGTGGTGGTACTTATCGGCACGAATGCCGCCAGTGTCGTCCTCTCCGTTGTCAGCACGATTCTTTTCACCCAAAAGGTCTTCCCAAACCTTGATTCCTCCATCGCCGGTCTTATCTCGACCATCGTGATGACTGTCATCCTTTATCTCTTTGGCGAAACCATCCCAAAGCAGATCGGAAAGAAAATCCCTAACAAAGTCGCTTCATTAGTCGTCTATCCTCTCATCCTTTTCTATTTCCTCATCTGGCCAATCGCCATGGTTTTCACCGGCATTTCTTGGCTAGCCAAGAAAATCTTCCCGGCCAAAGAGGAGCCAGAGGTCACTGAAGAGGATTTCACAAGCGCAATCGAGCTCAAAGAGGAAGAAGGCCTTATTGAGGAAAGCGAAAGTGATGTCATCATCAATTCCATCGATTGGAGTGACACCGCCGTCAAAGAGGTCCTTACCTCAAGAAGGAAGATGTTTACGATCGACTTATCAGGACTTACCAATGACGATATCGCCAAGATCGTCTGCGAGACCCAGTATTCAAGAATCCCTGTCTATGAAGGGGAGATAAATGACATCAAAGGCATCCTCATCGTCAAGAAGTTCCTTTCGATGTACCTCAAAAAGAAGAATTTCGACATCAACAAAGCCTTAGAGAAACCATATATCGTTGACCCAAGGGTCAAGATCGATGACCTGACTGATGGTTTTAGGGCCAACCATACCCAATCTGCCCTCGTCTATAAGGACGACCGTTTGGTAGGCATGGTCACCATGGAAGACATCCTTGAGGAACTCGTTGGCCCAATCGGCGAGAAAGAAGCCACGTTAGAGGAGGCAAAGCAATGAGCCCGCTTGATTACGTGTATTTGGCCATAATCATCGTCTGCTTGCTTCTTAGCGCCTCTTTCAGCGCGTCTGACATGGTTTATTCCTGTGTCAGTCAGTCCCGTTTAGAGAAAGATAAGTCCAAAGCCTCCAAGAAAGCCCTCAAGCTCGCGGAGAACTATGACAACACGATTGCCACGATCCTCTTCGGAAACGATTTCGTGAACGTCCTTGCCTCATCCTTGACCGCTCTTCTTTTCATCGACATCTTTAGAGGCACTACTTTGGAGAATATGGCGGAGACGATAGGCGCTCTTTCGCTCCTCTTCGTTCTTCTCCTTTTTGGTGAGATAACACCAAAAGCCATTGCAAAAAACCACTCTTTCTTCCTTTCGAGGTTCTTCGCGGGATACATCAATGTCCTCAAAATTATCTTCTTCCCGTTCGTTTGGCCAAGCACCAAAATCGCCGAATGGATTTCTTCTCCGTTCTTAGAGAAAGCAGGGGAAGAGAGCAAAGTCGCTTCCGACGAAGAGCTTGAGGCGATGGTCAATGCTATCGAGGATGAAGGCCTCATTGATGAAGATCAGTCTGAGCTCCTTCTTAGGTCCCTCGACTTCAAAGAGACAAGCTGCTACGAGATCATGACCCCACGTGTCAAGATCTTCGGATATGACACCGATTCCTCATTTGAGGAATTCTTGAAGCGCAAAGGCGTTTTCGATTTCTCGCGCATCATCGTCTACAAAGGCGACCTTGACCACATCCTAGGCTATCTCCCAGTCAAGACTCTTCTTAGAGAGATGGTCAAAGGCACTTTCACGTCCTATGAGAGTCTCATCATGCCGATCGTCAGCGTACCTCGTACGATGATGGTCTCAAGCGTCATGGAGCTCATGAAAGAGAACCGTCATCACATCGCTCTTGTCAGAGACGAATTCGGCGGCACCGAAGGTATCATCACCCTTGAGGATATTCTTGAGGAGCTCGTCGGTGAGATGTGGGATGAGAACGATAAGCCAGCGACATCCATCGTCAAAGCCCCAAAGAGAAACACCTTCATCGTCAAAGGTGACACTAACATCGACGATTTCTATAACTATTTCGGACTCGATCCAGACAAACTCCTCGAGGACGATTATTCGACCGTCTCAGGCTGGGTCGTTGATAAACTTGGAAGATTCGCGGAAGTAGGGGATGTCGTGAGTAATGGTCCTATCAAACTGACCGTCACGAAATGCAAGGAATACACCGTCACCGAGGCCCTTGTCCGTTGGAATAAAAAGAAACCCGTCATCACTGACGAGTAGCTTTACTGTTTGTGTTTGAGTCCTCTTTCCTCGAGGGCTTCGAGATATTTGTCGTAGATCTCCTCGGCTATCTGCTGGGGAGTCTTTTTGTCTGTTCTGATTTTGTAATCGATGTAGCCGTTTAGCTTTTTGGCGGAGAAGCTATTCTGGTCTTTCATGAGGCGCATATAGATATCGCCTTCTTTGTCTCCGCGTTGCCTCATTCTCGCTTCCCTTGTGGTCGGAGTGGCCATGAGCTGGAAGGAGACGATGATCTTGCTATTGAGCTTCTTGAAGGTTTTTAGGCCATTAGGATCGAGAACGACGCATTTGTTCTCACTGACCTGAGCTTTAGAGCATCCATAATGAAAATCACCATAGGTGGTGGTTTCTACGAAGGCATCGCTTTTCCTAAGGAGCTCAAAGGTCTCTTCGTTAACGAAGTAATAGTCGACGCCATTCCTCTCGCCTGGACGAGGGGCTCTTGTCGTATGAGTTATAGCTTTCTTTATGTCGTAGTCTTTTTTAAGAGCTTTTGCGACTTCTGTCTTACCGCTTGCGCTTGGGCCAACGATGATGATCATGGCCTTATTATAACCCAGTTTTTCTTTCCTGATGCCGGCAATTTGAGTTGAAAAATTTCTTCTTCGATGGGGTCTGGTTTTTTCATCTTTTTTGTGAAAAATGAGCCTTTCTCCAATATTGGATAAGTGAGGACCTGCAATATGAACGAAAACGAACCGAAAAAGAAAACCATCCGCTTAGAGGAAATCATCAAAAAGGAATACTCTTCCTCCCTGTTCCATAGCGGTTTCCCATCGAACACACATGTGTATGACCTTAATACCGCTTATTTGAGGTTCCGCATGCCCAGGAAGGAAGCTTCTTTCCTCCTTAAGGCGAATGAGTTCTTTAGGAACCTTAATTTCGTTCAGGGCCTAATCTTCGTGAACGATTATCTCGAGAAGGGGAACAACTACCGCTTCTGGTGGATGAAACTCGGAAACAGAGATTTCTATGAGCAAGAAAGGAGGGACTTAGAATGCAAGCTGAAAGACAAATACGGGTATCTTATGGGCGCAAGCTGAAAGCAGTTCTCCTTGCCCTTAGTTCTTTGACGCCGCTTCTTTCCTCCGCTTGGTCTTTCGATTACGTCTGGCAGACAGTTACAAAGACCTGCTACATCGAGGACTTTTATTGGCAACCAAACGATCAAAAGGATCGTAGGGCCATACTACGTATGCATATGCTCAAGGATGCTGATATTGCTCTAAGCGTTCAAGCTGATCACACATACAACGAAAACGGCAAAAGCAAACATGAAACAAGAGGGGATGTCAGACCGGGTCTTACGTGGATGGAGGCTCGTTTTGACTTCCATCACTATGCGAAAGGGGAGACTATCGATTTCGAAATTGTTGTCCCTTATTCCCAGATGCATATCGGATACGAAGAACAACATCTTGATGTCGAAACAAGGGTCCTTGTTAAACCCGAAACAGTTGAATCATGGAGCGTTCAGGTTCCATACGGATACATCGCTCCAACTGAGTTCAGCCTTAAGGGTGGCCACTCATTCACGAATTCGAAGTGTTTCGGAGGCTACTATAACGGACAACAAGCCCTTGCTAACGCTCATTATGTGGTGGTTTCCTCTAAAGACCTCAAAGACGAATATGAGGTCGATTCGCAGGGGATTTTGCCTCTAAAAGAAATGAGGTTCCATAAACAGGAATACGATTATTCTTTAACTCCGCTCACGATGATGAGTGGGGAAGTCCGCTTCTATAACTACCTTGACGATTTCCATATCGGCACAAGAAAGGTCGATGAGAAAAACAATCCATACATAACCGTCCCTCTCAAACTCATTCCAGACGGGAGAGAATCATATCTCCGTTCTAAGAAGCTTCTCTACGTCAAAGAGGACATACGACACGAGACAAACGAGTATCACTCTGAGGATCAAGGTTATGGCATGACCTACACGATCTTCCTTCCTCCGGTTAGAGGGATGCAGGCAAGGTTCTATGACTGCCAGATTCGTTTAGAGGGAGTAGGGGACCAGAATGCCGATACATTAATCCATGATTTCAAGGTCTTCCGTTATTCGAATGACGTTGGCCCAAAGATAAATAGCCGCTACTACGTGACGGAGGTGAAAACCGATGTTTAATTTCCTTCTTTTCGTAGCCCTCTTCGTGCTTTCTGTTTCGGCTTACACTTTTTCGTACACCTCTAGTGGCATAGTCAACGCCTTCACGGCTTTCGATTTCACATACGCTCAGAATGCCGTCGTCTCAGATCCTAATGGGGGTCCGGCATATTTCAGCAAAAGGCTCTTTTACCGCATCGTGGATGACTATTTCACGGCGGACTTAGAGAAATATAACGTTAACGATTGGAACGTCGACCTCGATTTCAAGGATGGCGATGGGAAAAGGACCGAATACATTGGAAGAGTCGACATGAGCTTCAGCTGCAGATTCAACGGCAAGTATAAATACGAGGCTTATAAGGCCTTTGAGATAA